>PAIW01000121.1 GCA_002710885.1 Chloroflexota bacterium
CCTGACGAGATCATCAAAGAGCTGGATGAGTTGACCGAAGGCATCAAGAGCAACCTGGGCAACAGCCCCGACATGTGGAGCGGCGAGAACCGAATGCGATAATTTTCTTAATGATAACAGTGGGATTATTTCACAGGTCTACGGTCGAGGGTAGAGTGATGGCGTGAATCAAGATTGGCGATACACTGAACGCATTTTGTAAAGACATCGGCGTGTATCTTGAAGGGGCATCACATGGGCCTTTGACTAGTCTCTCTTTCGCCGCTAAAGAAATACTCGATGTCGCGGGATATGTCACAGGCGGCGGCAATCCCGACTGGAAAGCTACCCACGAGCCTGCCACCCCCACTGCGTGCGCGGCAAACACGCTCGTCGAGGTCAGGGCGATGATGATCGGTAAAACTATCGCCAACGAGTTGACCCGCTGAATAATACCGGCAGCTAAAGCAGAGCCATGTTACGAGCGAAACATCAGATGGAACCTAATGCCTCGGGGTCCCATGGGAGATTAGGTACAACTGGGTGGATATAGCAATGCATGAATTGAAACCTTAAGTTGGCAATTGGTCATCTAGCATAACTCAGTGCTGTTCGTTCTACACGTGAACCACCGTCGTTAGTGTTCACAAGTTCTGGGTATTAGTAATAACAAAAAAAGGGAGGCCAGACGACTTCGCCTTCTGGCCTCCGCTTTAAGTTAATACTTCGTAGCGAAACAGGTCTCACTCACTCTGGGATAGACTCCGTCCAAGCGTGAAAAACCATGCCATGTGGACAAGGTAGGTGATCCCTGTAATCAGGTTCATCGTCTGTAGTTGAGCAGTGTCGATTGCGCTTATTATACCCACAACGATCGCGACTACAGCAGCGACTGCGGCTACCAGCGCAAAAATCTTGTTGTAATCGTCTCTCGTTGATAGAGCCAATGCCAGAGCGAGGAATCCAATTCCTGAAATGATCCCTGAAATTGTACCTATACCTACAGTTGCGGAATAGATTGATTCGAAGACAGACACAGCTTGCTCTGCGGGAAGATCACTGCCGGTTATTGCGAGTACTGCGCCTGAAACTAGCACCCATCCAATCACTCCGACCAGAATAAACTGCGCACCGATGCGCGAAAGAGCATCTCCATTGCCATTCGACCTAACATTTCCTTGGAGAACGAATATGCCGTACAAGAAAACGAGTAACCCGATCGGTATTAGCATACTCGTAACCTTCCCCAGTCCAGCATTCGAAACCATAGCTTTTATCGTCGCTCCTGCATCTGAAGGGTCTGCGGCATCAACAAAGGTGCCGCCTGGTTGCAAGAAGAAGAAAATTAGCGTAATCACTGGTGCGGCCATTAATGCCAGTCCGCCAAGTTTATTTACCGATATGGTTCCCATATGTTGTGCTCCTTAGTTCAGGTATACCACCGTGACCTCTTTTATCACTCGATGATTCAGCCTAACTGACGATAAAGCCCGTCGCCAACTATCTTATGGGCTTTGNTNCACTGATTTTTGGGGTGGTATAACGTAATTNCGNCCAAATACCTCANAACATGTCAAAGANGGAGGGGAATTNTGAGGTGGATGCCAAAGACCAACGTATTGACTAAGGCAAACGTTGAACNTTCGCCAANCAAGGAACTTCCTATGCCAGAACCTACAAACCGACGAGATAAGATCGAAAGTGGTTTGCCGGAGAGAACGAGAGAAGTGGCGTATCGTACTGGATGAGCAAACATACACAATCCAACAAGGAGGATACGCCATGAGNAAGGACACGGTGATGGAATCCCTAAATCGAGAGAAAGGAACGCGGGACAATCTAACAGATTTNCTCCGTGAAGGCGCAAAGAGATTGATCGCTTAGACAGTGGATGCAGTGCTGTCTGCCACGCTAGNTCGGTTCACCGACTACAAGGGCGAGGCAGGTCACAGACATGTGGTTCTCAATGCTACTTTCCCGAAGAGAAGGACTGACAGGTATAGGACTGGTGTCGGTGCAAGCGCCCAAGATAAGAGATCGCAGCGACGCACGGATCAAGTTCGCCTCGGCCTTTCTGCCGCGGTATCTGAGGCGACCATAGGCGCGTTCGGAGTGTTGAGGAAGTATTGCCCTGGATGGACCTGGAAGGGATAACCACAGGCGCCATGCAAGAGGCGTTAGAAGCGTTGTTGGGACCATAAACCAAAGGTTTGGGTCAGGTGATTCGAGNAGTCACGTTCTCTGACGGAACCCCCGTTGTCGCTAATGAATGGGGCGTCGAGGACGGACTGATCAGCAGGAGCGCCGCCTAGATCAGGCTCTACTCATACACCAGATTTGACTATATCTCCAAACCCACCGATCCCTACTGAGACNGAACTTTCATAAACTCCCACACCGTTGCCGCCATCTGCCCCTACTCAGGCGCCACTCACCGCTACGGCTGTAGGACGTCAGCGATAATGGGACAGTATCGAACCTTGAATTAATGGAGACTAATTATAGGTCTGCTTGCCTCCACACATACTCGCCGCTGGGTCTTGTAAACGCCGCGGGCGTTCTTTTCACTTGCGAAGTTGATTACGTTTGCCNCTCCGTTATAAATTCATTAAGGCAATGTAGGAGTCTCTTATCGGTTGCCCGTACTGCGAAACGCAAGGTTTCTGGTTGATCCATCGTATGTATATCTGCCAGCGCCAGAAGTCGGTGTCCATTTCCATCAACATATTTTTGTGCCAGATACTCATTGCTAACATTGCCCTCGCCAAACGCATCAACTCCGTAGCTGAGAAGCTGGTTGACAATTTCATCTTGGGATGGGACAACCGGAATTATNATGGAACCGAGGGGCTGGTAACGTTCTTCGGCATCGATATGGGCTGTTGATGTCGGAGTCACAACGATTTTTTTGCCGGTGAAATCGGCTGGGCTTTTAAGCACATCTGCATCTGATCGGCGGATCAAAAGCGAGCGTTTTACCAGCATGTACGCCTGGCTCCAGACACCTGTGTTGCCGAGATCGCGGCCCACACGCTTCATCATCCCGGCCGCAGCTATATCACACTCACCATTGCCGGGCGTAAGCCATAGCCCCGCGAATTCCTTTTTGATAATAGTGACACCCAGACCCATTTCTCTCGCAAAACATTCGAGGAGAAAGATATCTGAGCCGACAATCTTTCCGTGCTCTTCATATGCGAAGGGGGCGAATTCCGTATAGGTNCATATTGTGAGTACNTTGGGCANGATTGTTTCGAATCGGAGGTTATTCGCAGGCAATTATTTTTCACTCCTTCCAGCTAGATCNTGATTTAACATTCTCTCTCGGTTGATAAACAGANGGGCTAAAGTTAGCTCGTCAATTGGATCTGGGTGGATTAAATCTGCGGAGACGCGGAGTGATATTTTGAGTTTGAGATTAATCACCCTATCCCAAGTTGTACCTTGCTCCCAGATTGGCCTCATAGCTGTTAANCTCGATCTGTGGCGATAGAGAGGATGCTATCTCACGGTTCCCATATAGCAACCAATCGTGTACGGATACTCTATGGTGGCATGGTAATGATATCCCAATGTCCCATGCTGATGGCCGTGACATTGATCAAGATCATCATTGGACATTTCAACTCCACCTTCGCCCTTGTAACCATATATCGGGAAGCCATCATTTATGTAACCGACTATGCCAGAGTGNCCGTCNCNCAAGATATTCNTTGTCNANNCGNTCNGGGATGAAATGGTANTGGTANTCGNTCNNNGCNGGATGCCCNCCNAACNNATCTACNATTTCCCTNGCCANNGCNTCTTCACCCCGGGCGTCGGCTGCGTTATAAATGACCACCCCATTTTTGGTTACTCCAATTGCCCCTAACGAAGTGCATGTCGGCGATGAACCCTTAGAAGGTTTGTCAGAATACGTAAATGAAAAACTAGTTGAAGCGGGTATCCCAGGATTCCTATCTATCTCAGTCAACTGAGGATAGTTGGTCATAGGCCAATCTCCAATTTTCCCGTCCACAGGTAGATTGTTGATGTCTATTTTCCGTCGATTGTCAACGCCCGTTTCTTTGTACGTTCCGGCACCTGGGCTAAATGTTCCTTGCGGCAACCATAATTTCCGGAAGAAATCCCATGTCTTATCTACAAAATTAATCCAGGTGATCTGACTGCCTGTGGAGCCAGGAGCATTGGGGTTCAGCCCATCGCAGGAATAGAGAAAGCCTTTAGCAGGCATGGAGGTAGTCAGATAATCATCTCCCACTCGCAACTTCCTACAGTCTGGTCCCTGTTCATCACTGCAAAGAACAGAAGTGAGTGTGAAATCTGCATTGATACGTATATCAATCGCCGGCACAGATGTGGCAGGCATCGGCGCGGCAAGTGTATTTGGTGTCGAAGTATTGGTTGGAGGTCTGGCAGGAATTGCCGTGTTAGTAGGCATGATGCCGGGTTGAGCCTCAGTCGTCACTAAAACCTGTTGTTTCTGTGGTTCAACGACAGTAACTTCCTGATTTTCGCTACTACAAGCCAATATAGCCAGGATGAATGCCGAAAGTAAAACATTGACGATTGTGGCGCAGATCCCCACGATGCCTCCATTCCCGTTCTTGATGTCCTCTGGTTCAGTTTCTAGCTGTGCGCTCAAGTCATTTTTACCCGGTATTTCCCAAATGGAATCCGGTGCTGCGACAATCACGCACTCCGGAGATAGCACCGACTACATAAGCATCTTCTTACGATGCCAAACACCATTTGACGTCCGCCACGTAACTGCCCATTCATCATCCCGAGGCCAGAGCAGGTTCCAGCATACTCCATATCGCCTCTTCCGCTTGGTACCCAACGTTGGCCTTGTCGATGGAGACCGCATGCTCTGGCCCGGAGAGATAACTCTCAGCCATCGCGGCGTTCCTCAACCTCGAAGCCCTGAGCCAACCCATTGAGCACAAGGTTGTCACTATATCTCGCGCCCGGGGAACGGTATCATACACGGCGAACTTCATGCTCGTGGGCGCCATGATCCCATGCCCGTGCGGATATTTCGGCGATCCGTTGTAGGAGTGCTCATGCTCTCCTACTCAGGTGAGTCGGTACAACAAGCGCATCAGCCGCCCTTTGCAGGACTGCATCGACATATTTGTCGAGGTTCCCAGAGTGGACTACGAAAAGCTGTCTGCGCCCTCCGACGGCGAGTCTTCGGCCGACATCCGGCGTCTCACGCAGGCCGCCATGCAGCAGATGCAACTATCCGTCCGACCCTACCATCGAATCCTCAAAGTGTCGCACATCATCGCCGACCTCGGCGGTTCCGACACCATCGGAGTCGCTCACATAGCCGAAGCCCTCCAGTATCTGCGTATCCAGTGAGTGTGACATGGCTTCTCATGATGACGAAATTAGGTCCACAAGACTCGCGCGACATCGTACGTGTTGGAGAAATTTGGAAGAGAGTGACTACCAAAACTGTATGATGGTATCTGACTACCTAGAACCAGGCCCGGCTAATAAGACCAACTCATGGAAGTAATTGGGTAGCATTTCCTTGAGAGTAACGTGGGTCCAAGAAGGGAATACAACGGTAATCATATCCGCTGTCACCAGGCCAAAAGCGCCAAATGGGTGAAAAGCTTGAAAATCGAATACGATCAGGAAGCGGATGCACTATACATACAGTTCAAGAATATTCTCCCAGAGATCAATAGGCACATTGAGTCGGGCATAACTACCGACTTGGACGGCCATGTAGTCAGCTTAAAGGTGCTTGACGAAGCTAGGCATTTCAGGGCCGAGTCGGTTTCCAAAGTGAGTATCGAAGCCCCCTCGCTTGCCAAATCTCAACCGTGAATCTGTTTTCATAACTCATAAGCACGAGCGCAAAAAAATATTATCAATAGCTGTCATACTGAGCCTGGAAACTGGACCGTAACGCCGTCGAGTTCTTCGTGACCCACGCCTATATCCGAATCCATCCGCTAGCCTGCCCTTGCCATCTCTGATACGCTATTACGCACATCCTCTGACTCTTGAAAATCGCAATACTGGATGGAACACCCAACGATATATGGCTGAATCTACAACTGACGCTTCTGACGCAGACCTTCCTGATCGAGAAAGTCACGATCAAGATTCCGATATCTCTACCTCCTCGCCGCCTTCAACAAACGACGCAGGGATAACCCCTCCAACTTTCGCCGGCTCCACGCCGCCCACGCAACCCGCCGAGACCGGGTTGCGTCGCACGTTCAACTCTCTCAAGTACCGCGAGTTCCGATACCTGTGGCTCGGGATGGTGTTCCTTATGACCGCCATGCAAATGCAGATGATCGTTCGCAGTTACCTGACCTACGAACTCACAAACTCGCCATTGCTTCTGGGGATGGTCAGTGCCGGATTCGCGATCCCCATGTTGACCCTGGCCCTGTTCGGGGGCGCTGTTGCGGACAGGATGGAGCGCAAGCGAGTCATCCAGATCGGCCAAGGGGCGTCGGCAATCCTGGCTCTAGCAATAGGGATTTCGACCTTCACAGACATCGTGCACTGGACTCATCTGTTTGGGGTGTCCATCGCGCAGGGTGCTGTGTTCTCTTTTCTCATGCCCTCCCGTCAAGCGCTCATACCTCAGCTTGTCGGCAAGGATAACCTGACCAACGCCATGTCTTTGGACGCCGCCGCCATGAGCGCGACGACACTGATCGCTCCCACAATCGGCGGCGGGCTGTACAACATCATCCAACCGGAGGGCGTTTACTTTCTGATCGCAGTGTGTTGCATTCTGGCAGTAGTGTGCACCAGCTTCGTCAAAACCCCGTCAGGCAGCAAAGCCCGATCCAGCGCCCCCATGCTGAACGACATCAAAAGCGGGTTGGCCTATGTCATCCACAGCCGTATGGTGCTGGTCCTGCTGGTAATGGGACTGGCGACTTCGCTGCTGGCCATGCCATTCCGATTCCTGATGCCCGTGTTCGTAGTGGACGTGTACGACAAAGGCCCCGAGGCTATGGGACTGCTGGTCACCATCATGGGGCTGGGCTCGCTGGTCGGCGCTCTGTTCATCGCGACCCTCGGAAAGTGGCGCAGAGGAGCGTTGCTGCTGGGCGGAAGCCTGCTGTCAGGAGTCGCGTTGATGATGATAGCGCTTTTCCCTTACTATTTGGCGGCGGCGGCGATCATGATACTTCTGGGGTTGGGGGACGCAGGACGGCGCACTCTGAACCAGGCGATGATTATGGAGGAGGTCGAGGACGAGTACCGAGGCCGAGTCATGAGTGTGTTCATGATGAACTTCGGACTCATGCCGCTGGGCGTCCTGCCCGCAGGTATCCTCGCCGAGAGGACTGGCGGCCAGTTCGCGATCGGCGTTCTGGCAGCGCTTCTAATACTGTTCACGATGGCAGTTTGGGTGACCCAGAAGCAACTGCGAAATCATATGTGACCCAGGGGCATTTCGAGTAGATGGTTCCCGTATATCTACTTGGCGCGACTCCATTTGCCCAATAAGGAAGCCACTGTAGGGCAAGCTGGCGTGTTTATGTTATGTGCCGTACATGACGAGTCACCGTGTCACTTTGAGGAGGGTGAGATGAACGCGATTGTCTACCACAAGTACGGCTCCTCTGACATCCTTCAGCTGTAAGGAATCGAAACGCCAACCATCAAGGATGACGAAGTGCTGATCAAAGTTCATGCGGTTTCAGTTACCCCACTCGACTGGAATTTGAGTCGGAACACTTGTGGGCTGAGATTCTGGCGTGACCTGAATCGTAGTTTATGGTTCGTCAGCAGTTCCACACTCAACCACGAGCGCGAAGCAAATGGCTGCCATCAATGTTAATCCAACCGACGATTGTATTCTGGGTGACTGGCGCGTTCGGTTCGCCTTATGTGTCTCCACGACCGTTGGCGTGAGCGCCAGGTCAGGAAAAATTGGAGTATCCGGGGTATACAACGCAACCATCAACCGTAAGGTTATTTTACAGGCAAGAAAAACTCTGTGACGCGCTAATCGGTTGAATATCTACGTCACACAGCCCTATTTGGTTGCTAGCCGTGTCGCTGTCCACTCTGCTACGCTGTCCTCACGACCTCCTGCATAGTCAGGATTCCCAAACCTGTATTGGACGCTCAACAACCGATGGCAGACACCACGAGCGGCGCGACCGACTCCGACCTCCCCGGCGAGGAAGGCCGTGGTGACATCCGCGCAAGTTCGTCTCCCGAATCCACCAACGGCGCCTCTGGGCGCCCTGCTATCGAATCTGGACCCACAACCTCCTCTCGAGCTTCCGCCACCGGATGGCGGCGAACGTTCAGCTCCCTGAAGTACCGTGAATTCAGATTCTTATGGCTCGGCATGTTGCTCCTGATGACTGCCATGCAGATGCAGATGGTGGTTCGTAGTTACCTGACCTACGAAATCACATCCTCGCCCTTCCTACTGGGGCTGGTCAATGCCGGATTCGCCATTCCCATGCTCTTGCTGGCCCTGTTTGGGGGGGCGATCGCAGACAGGATGGAGCGCAAGCTGATAATCCAGATCGGACAGTTGGTCGCAGTAGTCCTCTCACTGATTATTGGAATCTCGATCGCCACTGACACCGTCACGTGGATGCACCTGCTAGGCGTGTCAATGGCCCAGGGAGCGTTATTCTCCTTCCTGGTGCCTGCTCGTCAGGCGCTGATTCCCCAACTCGTTGGAAAAGACAATCTCACAAACGCCATGTCCCTGGACGCCGCCGCCATGAGCGCCACGATGTTGGTGGCGCCCGCGATCGGCGGTGGGCTGTACAACGTCATCGGTCCCGACGGAGTCTACTATCTGATCACCGGGTGTGGTGTTCTGGCGATACTGTTTACCAGCGCAGTCAAAACGCCCTCCAGGGACAAGTCACGCGCCAGAACGGCCATGTTGGGCGACATCAAAAGCGGCTTAATGTACGTCGTGCGCACCCGTATGGTGCTGGTCCTGATAATTCTGGGGCTGCTGACTACGCTGCTGGCACAGCCTTTCCGATTCATAATGCCGGTGTTCGTGGTGGACGTTTACGGAAAAGGCCCAGAGTCGATGGGCCTGCTCGTCACCATCACCGGCGTGGGCGCTCTGATAGGCTCATTGTGGATCGCCTCGATTGGAAAGTGGCATCGAGGGTTGCTGCTATTGGGAAGCGGCCTTGTGTCAGGAGTCGCGCTGTTGCTGGTTGCGTCGATTCCCGTCTACTTCGCGGCGGCCGGCATCATGATTCTGCTTGGGCTGGGAGACGCGGGGAGGCAGACTC
>PAIW01000122.1 GCA_002710885.1 Chloroflexota bacterium
AATGGATAAAATTGTAGCTGCGTGCTTTTTTTGAGGCTGTTTTTTAAGTTTCTAATTATGAGCGCGACAAGGCAATGAATTCCATAAATCCTGTGGTTGACAACTTTTTCCTGCGATCATATAGTAGCCGCCATACCCAAACAATTTGTTAGAAGAAACGCTCAACTCTCTGACAAATATCATACAAGGAGAAGAAACTATGGCACTAGGCGATTTGGTATTGGAAGAAACAGGCCAGGTAACCGGAATCCGTGTCCTGTCGACTGATGCGTCCGGTACGAAGTTGGAAGTCAGTCTTCAGACCACAGGAACGATTCGAGGCGTGGCCGAATCCACCTTGTGGACGTATACCCAGTTGATTAGACCCGATGGCTCGATACTCGGTGGAGGCCAGGGAGTTATGACCACCGAAGATGGAGACGTCATCAGCTTGGTTGGAAACGGCTCTGGGCAAGCGGCACCACCTGGCGGCACCATAGAATTCCGTGTGTTTATCCACCCTTACAGCACGTCACCAAAGTATTCTGATTTGAATTCTATCGGGTTGGTCGGTGAGTACGATGTAGCTGCCGACGGGAGTGCGGCCTCAAAATTCTGGGAGTGGAAATAACCGACGCAGGAATTCCCGTCGGGGCCTTCGTCTCAGAACGGTGAATCAGCCACCGTAGCCTTTCAGGGAAGGGTCCTACTGAAAAGTGTCCAGGAAGAGTGGAGAGTCAGTGATTTTCCTACGGCCCTTCTTGACGAGTCGCTGCGAACCTCAACGGAGCTCTGAATGCGCTCCCTCACAGAACGAGTGTTGTCCAAGCGCGAAATCCTGAAAGCACAAGCCAATTTCAATCCCAAAGAGGCATAACTACCAAACATTAAAGTAATTTCAGCGGGTAGTGCCTTGTGTTCAATTGAACACAAGGCGCATCCCATTGAAACGGGTGAATCGGTACCCTTGACCCAACATGGAGGCGGATCAATGAGATTGGATAACAAAGTGGCGATTGTCACAGGTGCGGCAAGCGGCATGGGCGAGGCAGAAGCGAAACTATTTGCCTCGGAAGGGGCCAAGGTGATCATTGCCGACGTTCTTGAACAAGAAGGTCGCAAGATCGAAGCCGAAATTTCAGAGACGGGAGGCGTCGCGCCGTTTCTGCATCTCGATGTCACTGATGAAAACCAGTGGAAGGAAGTCGTAGCGACCACCGCCTCACGGTTCGGAAAGCTCGATATACTCGTAAACAACGCTGGTATTAGTGGTAGCTCTGATCCAGGCACGATGAGCACTGAGGCGTGGGACAGCCTTATGGACATAAATGCCAAAGGAGTGTTTCTGGGCATCAAACATGCAATTCCCGAAATGCTGAAGGTAGGCAACGGAGCTATCGTGAACATTTCGTCTATATCAGGCATGGTTGGGCAGGAGTACACCCATATGGGGTATAACGCCTCGAAGGGGGCGGTCAGAATACTCACCAAGTCTGCCGCTGTTCAACATGCCAAGAACGGGATACGGGTGAACTCCGTCCATCCCGGAATAATGCCTCCGATGCGAACTTCAAAAAGTACTGCTGACCCTGAGGTACGCAAGCAAATGTTGGCATCGGTGCCGATGGGACGAGAAGGTCGACGCGAAGAGGTTGCGAACGCAGTGCTTTTTCTAGCTTCGGAAGAGGCGTCATATATCACAGGAACTGAACTGGTAGTGGATGGCGGCTTCACCGCCGCCTAGGCGAACTATGAAAACTAGTTTGGTCGCATAGTTTGTGGTTAGTTTCATGTGGTTATATTGTATGCGTTCTGATGCGAGGCAGGCCACGTGACTGAACTTGCCTAGCCATTCTGTGACTACGCAGATATTCTCCTGGGGCGAGGCGAAACCGGCGACCGACAAAAGGCCGCCGGCATGTCGACCGACCTCGGCATGCGCTCCTTCACCTTGATGGAACGCGTGTTTTCCAAACTCGACATACCCGAAGGCTTAAACGTCACCCGTTTGACCCTGCCCTCAGGGCAAGATTGGCAGTATTCGACGCGGGCCAACATCAACTTGTTGCCAAAATTATTTACGCATAGGATTAGCAAAGCTTTCGAGATGGCTGGCGGCTATGAACATCACCGACATCGAAACTTTTCACTGCTCCGATGGCAAGCGCAATAACATATTTCTCCAGGTCCACACCGACGTCTGCATCTGCGGCGGACTGATGGAGATGCGAAAGATCGCCGCAATCGCGGAAGGTCACGATGTCATGGTCGCGCCTCACAACCCGATGGGACCGATCGCCACGGCCATCAACGTCCACTTCGCCGCCGCTACATACAACTTTTCGATACTGGAGTTCGTTCCTCACGATGAGGACTGACGCAGCGAGTTCGTCCGAGAACCATGGGTTCCCAAAGATGGCTACCTGGACATCCCTAACAAGCCGGGTTGGGGCATCGAGGTCAACGAGTCCGCGTTGTCCAAGTACCCATACCAGGCATACCACNGAGGAAACCCACGAAGATCGGATGGCAGCCCGGCCTTCATCTAACGGTGAGCGTTCGCCTTTGGGGTGCATCGTTTCTTGTCTAGGCAAATTGGCCTGATTGAGTTATTGTTAGCCGTAGTTTTTTCAGAGAGGTAGCAAACCAGACATGGACTTAAACCTTGCGGAAAAAGTTGCGATAGTCGGCGGCGGCAGCAAAGGCTTGGGTAGGGCCTGCGCTGAGGAATTGGCTCGGGAAGGCGCCAAAGTTGTGATTTGCAGCCGGACCGAAGCCGATTTGAGACAGGCAGCCTCCGAGATTCGCGAGTCCACCGGCGCAGACGTGTTCGTTTACGCGGGCGACCTGGACAAATACGAAACGATTCAAGACCTGGTCTCAGAGACAGTCAACCACTTCGGCCAACTCGACATACTCGTCGCGAACTCCGGAGGGCCTCCCCTAGCGAGGGCTGCAACAGCAGACGAANAAACGTGGAACATAACAGTTCAACGGTCTCTACTGTTCTTCGCCAGAATGGCTCGCGAGTCCATTCCGCATATGAGGACACAGGGCGGCGGGCGCATCATCAACATATTGTCCAGCACCGTTTTCCAGCCGATAGACAACCTTGCTTTGTCGGGAGCGGCTCGAATGGGNGNGGNGGCATACTCCAAGAGTTTGTCTGAAGAGCTTGGTCCAGACAACATACTGGTCAACAACGTCTGCCCTGGCGCGATTCTCACGGACAGGATGCTCGGAAACACGACAGCGCGGGCAAAAGCTCAGGGCATATCTGTTGAAGACGCTCTGGAAGCGCGAGGGCAGGAGACCGTTCTGAATCGGATCGGAAGGCCTGACGAGTTCTCTGGACTGGTGGCGTTCCTTGCGTCCGACCGGGCGAGCTACATCACAGGCACGACCATGCTGATCGACGGAGGAATGGTGCGCTCAGTCCTATAGAATTGACCAAACCCNAATTATCGAAATAATATCGCGCCTGTCATCACAGAATCGGGGCGGGCGCGCTGACATTCCACACAGGATAGGTTATGCCACAGTTTATTGAAACCCGCGACACATTCAATTTCCGAGATTTTGGCGGTTACGCTTCAACCACTGGAAAAGAAGTTCGTTCGGGCGTTCTCTTCCGCGCTGGCTCGCTCGATAAAATTGGAGAGATGGAGGCCAAATCGCTCCAGGACAGCCTGTCCATCCAAACAATAATCGACCTTCGGCACCCTGACGAGTTCAAGGACAATCCGTCCAGAGGCTCACTGGTCGACCTCGTGCCTCACAGGCACCCACTCTCGGTGATTGATGCCAGCCAGCCGTTGAAAGATCACACGAAATCGCGAGACATCACCTACGGAATCGGCCAATCTGGTCCTCGATATTTCTCAGTCCTGGAAGACGGCGAATCGATTTGGCGAGAGGTTATTNNAGTGCTGNTTNAGCCTGAATCGTATCCGATCCTTGCCCACTGCACCGCCGGAAAGGACCGAACGGGCATAACCGCCGCTCTGGTTCTTGATTTAGCNGGAGTCNCGANTGAAACGATATCTNAAGACTATGCGATGAGTTCCGCCAGCGTCGATCAGCTTTACGATTATATCGTAGACGTTGGNCGAAGGCCTGAAGGAACACCCGAAGCCGCGAAANCAAGAATGATAACCAAGCGACAATATATGGATGACTTCCTGANCTTCCTGTATCAGAAATACGGAAACNCGGAAGGNTACATCAAANACNTCGGCTTCACTGATTCCGATGTCTCTCAAATTCGCGAGTTTCTGCTTGTTTGATTCGGACTGCGTGTCAGCCTGGGATCATCCGAGCGAGTAGACGACAGNATCCATTTTTGGGTTCCCATGCTCGAATGTTCCGTCCAGCCNCTGTTCGTGGAACCCCACNNACTCNAATAGACTCTGCTTCTCTTCGTCCATGCTGGACAGNCTCGCTATNATCTGCGTAGCNCCNTGGTCGGAACACCATGAGATCGCNNTCTGAATGAGTTCTCCAANCATCCCGGCATAGGACTCGTGGCAGAACCCATCGACCTGAAATNGCTTNCCTTCGACNTGAACAGCGCTGGATATNCCGANGACCTTGCCGCTGTCCGCAACCAGAGTAAACCAATCCCCACGAGATTCGTTCCTCAGCGNCTGATAACGNTTGTATAGCCCAAGGCATGACGCCTGACTCTCAACCCGGGGAGANAATATGGACACNTTGGCATCCAGGANNGACCAGCTGTGGGGANAGACGATCAGAGGAATGATTGGTATACGTGAAGTTGCNTCTCCGACTTGCNCCTCAGGAGTGNCNAGGTCAGTGAAGTAGCTTTTCAAGAATTCANTNGGAGTCTCGTTGCCTGCNAGATTGACCATCAATTNTGTGTCGGGTATATGNNNCCACCCGAATCGTTCATAAATCCGCGCCGCATTCGGATTCACGGTGCCGAGAAACATCGCTTCNCCACCNTGACNCTGGAAATCCTNAAGGAGTTGTTCNCAAAGGCCNGACGCTAGGCCTCGATTCCTGAATTCTGGATGTGTGGCCACNTCNCCTAAAGCTCCCAATTCNGGCAGGGCAATCGGGGCGACGACAATCGCTGTGGCNCCGAGCTGGTCAGCTATGAACACACGATAAACTCGGAAATCGTTGGCGTTNTTTTCNGCTCCAGACAGNGGATCGAAGGTTATATCTGGTTCAATGTCNGGTCCAAANGCCATTTCCCAGAGNTCATNCATTTCTCGAACAGCCAGAGAGTCGAACGGAGGAGATGCGACCTTCATATTAATTGCTCACGCTATCGCCAGATTTGTTATCCCTAGCCGTACTTTCAGGATGTNACGCTCACAGGCTCTTCGGCGAACTCTGGCATTACCTGGTTTGCGAACATCTCGATGCAACGCATCGTTTTGTCCGGGTCCAGTCCCGCGGCCCCGAACTTGCCGAAGATNCGATTGATCCCCTTTGACCTGAGAATCTCGATTCGTTCGCACACCACTTCGGGAGTGCCCACAAGCGGACGAATTCCCTCTTCTCTTGCACGTTCCGCGGCTAGGTGCCGATCCCTATCGCGATGGACCCAGTGCTTGTAGTTCTCAGGGATATTGCCATCTTTATCGGCGGGATTGCCGATTCTATAGAATTCCTCGTTGATCTGAGCTTCAAGGCCCTTGATGTCATTCTCGGCCTCCTCCATCGTGGGGGCCACGTACACGCTGGCGCTCACCGGCAGNTCAATGTGTTCATGGGGCCGTCCGTAATGTTCCATNCGCTCGTGCCACATCTGCACGACTCTGGGCGTCTGGCCGATGGTCGTGGTTGGNCCACCGACCAAAATTGGCACNCCTNTACTGGCTGCGTAATCAACNCTCTCAGGNCTGGTGCTNACAGCGATATAAATTGGAGGCCCCGGTTTCTGGATTGGCTTTGGTATCACCCAGATGTNTTCGATATCCACATAATCGCCCTTGTAGGTCGTCGGGCCATCTTCCCAGCACTTCATGACGACATCCAGGTGCTCTTTGAACATNTTCCTGGATTGCGTAATGTCGACTCCCATGCCGTGAAATTCCTGGGCCTGGTATCCGGCGCCGACACCGAGATTGAACCTGCCATTGGAGAGAATGTCCAGGGTGGCGGCCTCNTCNGCGACCTGCACNGGGTTGTGGAACGGCAATATGACGATGGATGTCCCGATCCTGGCGTTCTTGGTTTTCGCGGCCACCGCGCCCATGAACGAAAATATGCCTGAAAGCAAGCCGTGTCTGGAGAAATGGTGTTCCCCNAGCCATATGTCCTGAATCCCTAGCTGGTCTGCGAANTCTATCTGGTCAAGNATGTCTGTGAGGGTTTTTNCCNCTGACACATCCTGATGCCATCTGACTACGTCGAACATTCCAAATCTCATTTGGGACTCCTTNGTTCACCAGAATATGCCGCNAACATTCGCGATACGANGCTTGGANCNCTAACCCAGNCTGTCCGGCAACTCCAACTCAGCCGTGATGCTCTGAAACCACTCGATTACCTCTGGATGATACGGGATGCCNTCAGCNAGACGCTCGATTTCCTCTTCGTGTTCAGGAAGCCCAGCGTACACAACACGGTCNTGCCCAGGCGCTGGCGCTGATTCCTGCAACGCCTTCATATAGACATCCATGTCGTCCTTGAACAGGTCGACATCTGTGAANGCGTCAATCTTGTAGGCGATGAAATGATGNGAGGCTCCTCCGCGACGATCAGGGCCAGCGGCGCCTCCAGATAGCACACCAGANAGTACCTCAACCATCACGGCGAGGCTGTATCCTTTGTGNGATCCGAGCTCCCGNGTNCCTCCGAGNGGCAACATCTTNAAATCNTCTGGGACNGGCCGTTCGTCCATAACTGGCGAACCGTCGGACTCGGCAACCCATCCCGGCAGCACATCGACCCCGAGTCGACGCGCCAATGTGATCTTGTTGCCCGCAACNGAACTCATCGACGCGTCGAATATGAAGGGNGGCTCGTTACGAGTCGGAGCCGCTATCGCGATTGGATTGAGTCCAACCATCCGTTCCGAGCCGTTAGTCGGCACCACGCTAACGCCCCCNGTNGTCATCGCAATGCCGATCATGTCGTGTTCTANAGCCATTCTCGCATGGTATCCNGCGGCGCCGAAGTGCGCGCCGTTCGTGCAAGACACAGANCCGATACCATATTTTTCCGCTCTCTCAATGGCAATATTCATTGCCGCCGGGCCAACGACGAGNCCGTGGCCACGGTCACTGTCTATGGTGCAAACGGCTGCCGCCTCGCGAANGATTTTCCAATCAGGAGTCGGGTTAATCCGGCCTTCTTGGAATCCACTCACATACGCCCGCATCATGTTGCTCACGCCATGCGACTCGACGCCTCGAATATCTGCATACATAAGAACATCGGCAGCCTGAGTCGCGTCATCTTCTGGCATTCTCATTTTGCGGAAGATGTCCTCGACGGTCGCTCGCATATTCTCCTGTGGCACATGAATCGCGATATCCGCAGGCACGTGAAATTGTTCAAGCATTAATNTGTTCCTATTCGCGGCCGTTTTCAGCCNATTGATCTATTGTCGTTCCGCTCGCCATCTTACTCAAGCTTCAGTGTCTGCACAACCTTTAAACTGTCTCAGTTCCCATCGCATGCATCAAATCATGGGCCGTTTGATTAAGGCTGGTGGTGGACCATCTAAAAACATCAAGTCATCAACAGACATGCTTGAAATGTAGGATGAGGACCAGGTGAAAAATCTAGCTGCGCAGGCCCTTCGAGAGCAAGGATACACCATTCTTGAGCAAGCAATTAGGATCGAAGCGCTCAGAGATGCCGAGGAGAGTCCGCACACAAAGATTCAACTGTTGTTGAGAGACGTGGTGATGCCTTTGATGGGCGGGAAAGAGTTATCAGAGCAACTTGGACTCCAGCTCCCGGAGATTCGTCAGATATTCATGTCGGGGTACGTGGCCGATGCCAAGTTCCGTCGCGAGATCGAACGCAGAGGCGCAACAATCGTGGAGAAACCGTTCTTTCCCGACGAACAGGTCCAATAACTTCGAGAAGTATTGGATCAATAGGCCTCAATACAAAATCTCCAACATCCGTTGACGCGAATGTTGGAGACTGAGGACGTGAATTCAATCAGGGAATCAACAATCTACCAGGGCATGGTTCTTCCCATCTCTTTTCTCAGAGTGTCGGCCACATCTGCATCGGGAACATGAAGAATTCTTGCGCCTATTTTGAACAGGGCATGGCGCGCGCGCTCCTCGACAGTCATGCTAGGGTCTTGCCAGCTACATAGGAACGTGAGGCCAGCTTTGTCGCAAGCGCCCTTGACGATTTCCCGTGCGTTGTCCATTTCTGGAAGGTAAGGCGGGTCGTGTTGCTCAGGATCGCCAAATGACAAGCCCATGTCCCCCGGTCCCCACTCAGCGAATGAGATGCCCGGAACCGCCGCAATATTGTCCGCGTCGGGAAGACAGAACCTGTCTTCGATCTTGAGGCCAAGCAAAAGCTCCCCGTCGGGATTCAGAGGCCAGGGATCCGCTTTCTTCATATATTCGACCGGCTCAATTCCCCAAATAGCGGCCGGATCTCGTTGGCCTCCCCCCCCGCGGAGGCCTTCAGGAATACCCATATCCCTGCCAATTGTCTGGAAGACATATCGACTCGCGGCTACGAATGTGGCGACCGCGTCGGCCCTACGGGTATGGGTGTGAAGGATGCCGTGGACTCCGGTTGCCAAGACATGCCGAACCTGCCAGGCGTTATAGATCACCTCTTCCGGTGTCATGCAGTTGGAAGGCAAGGTGGTTATCACAGCGGGGGTGCGATGGCCGCTCGGAGTGGGGCCTCCATCCCGTAATCCTTTCATGAACTGCGAAAGTCCGACTGTGTCGAACGGGTGATGTTCGAAGTCGAATTGAATCATGTCGGCCCAGGTCTGTGACATTTCTTTGCCACATTCATAGGTCAGTTCGGATGCCCCGATTGAAAAGATCGCCTGATCCTGCTCTATGAGGTCTATTACTTTGTTGATTCTGACCATCGAATTCCTCCAGCCTGTAGTGAGTTCAAGGTTGTATTTAACCACCATACATCGTTGTAATCAAGGCCACGAATCTACCCAGATGCAGGCGGCTGTCTCAGAGAAACACACATTCCCATTCTTGCTGCGTCGCAAAAACGAATAAATAAATCGAGCTCACGATACCACAATTGAGCATCAGGGGATTACAAATCAGCGAGGAACCCCAGAAGCGCGTGGTTAACCTGATCGGGAGCTTCTTGCTGTATCCAATGCCCCTCGCCCTCAATAATCGTTGCGCCTCGGAAGTCTGTGCAATTCGCACCGGGGTTCG
>PAIW01000123.1 GCA_002710885.1 Chloroflexota bacterium
AGCATCAGGAGGCAAGGAGCATCCCGATTGGGACGATTACGACCGAGCGATGGTCGAGGACAAGCGCGCGGCAGTCGTCGTCGTGCCTGACCGAGTTTACGGAACCGCAGTTTAGCTACGTCATTCTGAACAGACGTGAAGAGCCTGGTCGCGCATTGGCGCAACGGTTAGCCGATTAGCGACGAGATGCTTCGCCTCGACTCAGCGTGACAATTTGAGTTTGCGACAACCAACATCTCTTAATTCGAAATGAGACGCTCGTGACTGACCAACCAAACATACTAATAATAATGTCGGACGAGCATGGCCCCATGTGGAGCAGCGCCTACGGTCACCCCTTCGTCCAGACCCCAAATATGGAACGTTTGGCCGCTCAAGGCGCAACATTCGATGCGGCGTACTGCAACGCTCCCCTTTGCGTTCCGTCGCGCCTGTCCTTCATGACTGGCAGGTACGTGTCCAATGCGCGAGGCTGGGACAATGCTGTGCCTCTGCCATCCGACGCTCCGACTTGGGCATACGCTCTGAGGTCGGCTGGTTACAACTGCGCCCTGTCAGGCAAGATGCACCTCATCGGCCCTGACCGACTCCACGGGTTCCAGAACCAGTTGGCCTACGATCCTCACGGTGGGGGCCACGAGGATGGCGCGACCGCGCAAAGGCTCGGTCTCTCGGAGGGAGGACGGCACCCCATCTACTTGTGGAAGGAAGGCATCCCAACAGCCGATGAATCCTGGCCCAGCGTCAAGGAAGCCCGCGCAGGAACCGGCCCCATGATAGAAGCCGACGACATGATGGAAGAGGCTGCCATGGCCTACTTGCACGACACGGCGAGACGAGACAAACCCTTCGCGCTATGCGTTGGGTTCGTCGCTCCGCACTTCCCGTTCATCGTGCCGGAACCGTACTTCTCGATGTACTATCCCGAACACGCCGATCTACCTGACAATCCTCCCGGTCACCTCGAATCCTTACCCAAAGCGGCCCAGAGGCTTCGCCAGGCCTTCGGTTTCGAAGGCTACACAGACGACGAGGTTCGACGCGCCAGAGCCGCGTACTACGGTCTCATAACATACATGGATCACAAGATTGGCAGGCTCATGGACGCTCTTGAGGAACAGGGTTTGACCGAAAACACAGTCATAATCTACACCTCAGACCACGGCGAATCCCTGGGCGAGCATGGGCTATGGCGCAAGATGAACTTTTACGAACACTCAGCGCGCGTGCCTCTGCAAATCTCTTGGCCCGGAGTCATCTCAGGAGGTCAGCACTTCGACGGCGCGACATCGCTGGTGGATGTCACTGCAACTATTCTCGATATCGCGGGAGTCAGCGGTAGCGATTTGGAACACCTGAGGCTGGACGGCGACTCATTGCTGCCTTTGATGCGCGGCGTAACTTCGAAGTGGAAGGACGAAGCGTTCACGGAACATCTCGCCCACGGCACAGACCGCGCCCGTGCAATGGTGCGTCAAGGCAATTGGAAGCTCTGCTACTCCCACGGCAATCCGCCGGACCTGGAACTATACGACCTGTCAGAAGACCCTGGCGAGTTCAATAATCTGTCAGGCCGTCCTGAGCATCGAGATGTTCAGGAACGGCTGATCGCTCGAATCATGGAACACTGGGGCGACCCTGACAAGCTCACTCAGGACATCGAATTGGGCCAGGGATCTCGCCTTATGATCCGCGACGTGCTGGGTGAGCGCGCGATTTTCTGAGTTTTCATCTTGGACGCGGCCACACTCCGGGAACCGCTGTGGCTAACCAACTCACGAGAGCGGCGTTCACTTCAACCGGCTTTTCTTGAGCCACCCAATGACCCGCGCGAATTGTCTCTTCTGTCAGATTGCGGCAGTAGTTCCGCATCGGCTCGGGCAGTCGAGAATGGGCGCATTCGCAGACATAATCATATTGGGCGGTTATGAATAAAACTGGCATATCGACATAACCGTCATTTTGAGCAGTCTGCGCGTAAGTTGCATTGGCAGCGTGGTTCATATACCAGGAGGATGGGCCGAAAAACCCGTTTCGCTCCAGCGCAGCCACGTAGATGCTGAGGTCTTCTTCGGTCACAACATCGCCATCTCGAGGTACATCGGGAATATCTCTGACGCCAAAGAGAGCATGATCGCGCCGAGACGTCGCCGTTCGAGCAGGAGTCCCCTCTAGTTTTGGATTTCCTTTGCGAAAAAGCAATTTTATGAAATTGTGGACATTAGCATCCATTGGCGCAATGGCGTCTTCGAAACTCTCTTCATAGAGACGCATGTAATCCCATTGGCCCGAAGGATACTCGTCTTCGGGGTAGAGAAAGCGATCAACCAGGGTCAGCGTATGGTCAAGGCCGCGCTCGATCGTGTAGTAGGG
Organism: Chloroflexota bacterium; assembly: GCA_002710885.1. The sequence goes on from PAIW01000123.1 coordinate 2,374, forward strand.
AACGCACAAATTAGCAACCGCATGGCAACGGTCGGGGTGGTGACTGGCCAGATTCCATACGACCGGGCTACCCCAGTCATGTCCCACCCAGATGGCTTTCTCTCTGCCCAGGGAGTCCAGCAGGTCAAGCATGTCGTTCACAATGAGTTCCTGCGCGTAGTCGCTGTGGTTTTCATAGACCGAAGAGCGTCCGTAGCCGCGCATGTCCGGCGCGATGACGCGGAAACCCAGAGCGCCAAGCACGGGAAGCTGATGCCGCCAACTAATTGACAGTTCAGGCCAGCCGTGGATGAAGATGGCTAATGGGCCATCTTCAGGACCTTCAGCAAGATAGAAGGTCGTCTGCGAATTATTTTTCACGACATGTTCTGTGATTGGCAAATGCCGTCTCCTTTTTCACGCCAATTCGGTCCCGTTTAAAATAGGGCGAGCGCTACCTATGGCCACCCAACGCCCGGAACCTGGACCTCCACCATCCGAATTTGGCCGTTGCCTCGGCCTCGAATGCGCTCTGGATTGGCAGCGAATGCTTCCAGCATGAACAGCGTTCGACGTTCCGGCCCGCCGAGCATACAGGCGAACCCGCCGCGATCTTCGAGATCGACGCGGTCTCGGACCTCTCCGCCCTCTGCCACGCGAACGAAGGCACCAGGACTGCCTGGAGCGGCAACCCATATGCAGTTTTCGGCGTCCAGACAAATGCCGTCCGGTGGCACATCCAATTCAGCCCACACGCGACGGTTGGACAGCGAGCCGTCGCTCGCAACATCGAACGCAGTCAGTCGCCTACCTCTGGTTTCAGCAACGATCAGCGTACCGCCATCTGGAGTGATAACTGTTCCGTTGGGGAACATCAGGTCGCCGGCGCCTACGCTTGCTTCTCCGTCGGGCGTGACCATGACCAGATTGGCGTTCTGAGGCTCTTGGCCAGAGAAGATATCCGCTCCGAAGTTGCCAACATACGCCCTGCCGTACCTGTCCACGACCATGTCGTTGCAGTGAAACGCTGCGAACTCGCTCATGTCTCCAGCTTCAACCAGCCCATCGGGTTCGAGACGCAGCAGTTTCCGGTCGGTCATCGACACCACCAGCATCCGACCATCGGGAAGCCAACCCAAACCAGACGGCCAAGTCGGAACTCCGACAATCGTGTCGCGGTTGCCATCCATGTCCACCGAGACCACTTCGTGGGCATGCATGTCTGAGAACCAAAGCCGTCCCTCATGCCAACGAGGACCTTCTGGGAACATCAGGTCTCCGAGCAAGATTTCGGGGGTTGAATCGGGCATTTTTCCTCCTGAGTTAGAGGGTAGCGTACAGAGCTTTGGAAATGCGCCCGGCCCGGTCATCGCTAGAGCGCATGAGCAGACGGTTCATGGTGTAGCGCCAGGAAACACGAGCGTCTAGGTCGGCCATGCCCAGGGAGTCTCCCACTCCGGTGTGCCGGAAAGTGCGAGGATTCGGGCCCAATGAGCGTTCTTTGGAGACGAGCATAAAGCCGGCGCCCAGACGCAATGGAACGTTGAGCGTCAGGTCTTTGCTCCCGGATTGCGTTGTCGATGGCCTCCGCTCTCAGAAGGCGAACTCCGGCCAATAACCGGACACCGAAGCTCCGGAGCCCAGCAGGCCACGATCTACCAGCATATGGATACACATTATTACCAATGATTTAGTGGTGGGCCACACGTTGAATATGGTGTCATGTTCCCACGGGCGAGTCTTGGCGACATCTGCGTGGCCAGCCCAAATGTCCACGACCATCTCACCGTCGATAGTGGCCGCAAAGGACGCACCGATGTCCTGGTTCTCACCTTCCTCGAAGTTGGGAGCGAACGCTTCCACCATCCGTGCAAATTTGGGGTCATACGTTCCGTGCACTGGAATGTCGCCGGTCAAACCTGCCCTTGATCCTGATTCTCATGGTTCCAGAGAAATTCTACTAAACGTCAGAACTGTCTTTTGTGGTGAACCAGGGCATTGCGGCGGCCTCGTCGGGCCAGAGGAACTCAAATCCCGCCTCAAGGGCGTATTTCTTGTCCAGGTCTTCCCTATCGCCAACATGAAAGTAACGATCCGCCTCGAACTTCGCCTTGACCTCGGCCAGCATGTGTTTCGGTATGACGAAGTCATAGGGGATATCGTGCGCTTCCCATATGGCCCGCTGTGCGCTCATTGGACGGTCAGAGCAGCTGCCGATCAAGAACCCATCCCCTACGACCATTCTCACCATGTCCATCGTGAGGACTCCTGGTGGGTCGCCCACTTCGAGAGTTCCGTCTATGTCAAAGCTTATGAGTATCACCGATTGGGTTCCTCTTTCCTGCACATAGTGTCCACCCGCTGGCAAACCAATGGGCGTTGCCAGCGGGTGGACATCGTTGTTATTGAGCGTCCCGGAGGGTTTAGTCTGGAGTTGCGCTCCATACAGTGTAGTTGCCACCCAGCGGCATGGGGCCTCCGGAGACTGCGATCTCGGGTTTCACGCCCGTGACCTGTCGGGCTCCCGCGCGGCCCTGCAATTGCTGGATGCTGTCGGTATGCAGCCATACGCGGCTGCGCCCGCTGCCGATGTTGCCGCCGCTGGGAGACACCGGGTTTGGCCCTTCGATGCTGATATCGGTCTGATAAAAGTCCAAAGCTTCCCCGAATTTGATGCCCCGATATCCCAGGCCTTCTATGTGGAACTGGTGAAACTCGGTGAAACCGTCGTACATATTCTCAAAGGACAGATCCGCTGCTGTGATCCCTGCGCCCTCGTAAATCTTTCTCCCTGTTTTCGCGGTTTCCGACTCGACCTCGTCCAAGGTTGGAGTCAAGCTGCGAGGCATGGCATTGCTCGATGCGTGGTTGAGGATATAGACGGGTTTTTGCTTCATGTCTTGGGCGCGTTCGGCGGTCGTGAACAGATAGGCGCCGGCCATCATTATTGGAATATCGTTGTCGAACAGGTTCGCAGGCTTGGCTATCCACCTCGCGTACTCATAGTCCTCGGCAGTCAATTCCTCGGGCCGATGCTGTGCCCAGTATCCCTCTGGGAACATCAAGCCGTTCCTTCTTGAGTTGGTCATGAACGGGGCCATCATGTCGTGAGTCTTGCCGTATTTTCGGCAGTACTCGGCAAACTGCAACGCCGTTCCGTAACAGGCGGGAGCGCCCCAGAGGCTTTTCAATGCGGCAGTTCCGGGGATGGCGTCATGGGCATTCGCGCCTGACTGATAGTACCGGCCCTCTAGGTTATGCCATGCTTTTAGCACCAAGCAGGTATGGGTGAGACCGTCGCCAATCGCTTGTGAGGCAACATTCAGGGCGTTAGACATGCAACCCGCGCCATACATGGTGAAGTTCACGTTCGTAAGTTCCGGCATGTTGTTCAGGAGCCATTCGGCGCTCAGCTGAGCGATTCCGTCCAGAGGGTCGCCCGTTCGGTTGAAGGAGTTAACGATGTCCATAGGGACAGGCGTGTCCTCAGGCCAAAAAGCTCCGGTTGTGGTGACGGGAACGATGACCAGACCGTCAACTTGGTCTGGCGAGACGCCGGCGTCCTCGATGGCCCTTCTGAGCGCAAGGATGCTCCAGGCGCCAACGGATGTCTCTGCTTTCCCGTCCCAACGACGGGCGGTTGGAGAGTGCCCGACGCCCACCGCCGCCACTTTCCCTCTATGTTCCCATATCCCCATTCCTTCGTCGTTCCTGTACATGGATTCTGGCGCTAATTGAGTGGCCACTATCGACTCCTTTTATGCGGTGTCTTAACGTGCGATTATTGGTAAATAGGGTCTAGCCGACCACTCTCCACTCGGGAACCTTTTGATCGTTCGCCGTCGCTTCGAAGATGACTTCCACACTGGCCCCCACTGGAACGTCGTCCGGAGGTGTCCCAGGCAGATGAGAATACATCTGTATGCCAGGATCCTCGTCCAGCATAATCACCGCGACGTTGAAGGGTTGGTCGGCTTGAAGCAACCTAACAGGAGTGTCAAACACAACGCCGTAGTTATATATGACACCTCGTCCGCTCATCTGCTTCCATTCCAGACCGTCGCCGGACCCACACTGGCTGCACACCGGCGCGGGCGGGTGCTGGAGCCTGTCGCAGGCTGTGCAGTTCTGAATGACCAACCGCTCCTCGTTGGCGGCGTCAAAGAAGGGTTTTGTTAATTCGTCGGGTATTATGCCCTGCTTTACCATACTATCCACTCCAATGATTGTTTCGTAGCCTGGCTCGATAGTCAGCGAGTACGATAGGCTAAAAGCTGAAATTTTAGAGTCAGGATCTTGCGACGCCGGGGGCGCAATTCTAAGACGTTGTTTAAGTTATCACCGTTGCCATGAGTGGTCAATCACGACTCTAATCTCTTGGAACATCCGTCGGATCTGAGAGTTTCGACAGAAGACTTTGACACCTTAGCCAGCCGCCCATAAGATAAGCATATTCCCGCAGGAACCTACTTACGGACAAACGGAGATGGCGTTTGAACGGAGAGCCAGTGAACCAGGCCTCGTTTTTGGAAGCGACGCAGGCCCGCGAGACGGGGTCGGGATGAACTGCTATCCAGCATCGACGCCAGCGACATGGAGCGGGGCCGGCGGCAGCGGTCTATTGAGGCCACAATCCCTCACATTTCCTGGTTCGGACAAGAGATCGCAAAATTGCTGGAGATAAAGGAACCGGTCCGCTCTGGCCTCCGGGGTCTGCCGCCAGACGACCGGAACGCCTCCCTTTACGACGCACAGAATCATGAACAATCGCTGAATGAGACGTTATTCGATTCAACGGAGAGTTTCAACCGGCTGGTGTCGGCTATCGAAACTCTGGAGGATATTGACCTTTCCGAACCAAAAAGCTACAAGAACATGCCGGCCGGGTTCTGTGGCAGATCATAGCCCAAAACTCATGCGATCACTACCGACATCACGCCGCCGATATTCGAGCATGGATGAGTCAGACCTGAGAGAGGGATATGGCTAAATTAATAAAGAAACAGACACCTATGTCACCCTCGGCGGAGGACTACTCTGCCACGGCCTTCCGACGCACCGAGGAGGCGAAAGCCACGACCCGACACATTCTCGACGTGGCCTACGGTCCGGAGGACGACCAGGACATCGACATCTACCTGCCCGATGACGCCACCGCTACCAACGTGCCAGTGTTCATGTTCATACACGGCGGATCGTGGACCCATGGGTACAAAGAATGGCTGGGATTCATGGCTCCGGCCTTCACGACCCTGCCCGCCATTTTCGTGTCTGTGGCGTACCGTCTGGCCCCGGACACGAAATTCCCTCTGCCCGTGGAGGACTGCCGCAACGCGCTGAAGTGGGTTTACGAAAACATCGGCGAGCACGGCGGAGATCGAAACAGAATCTTTGTAGGTGGGCACTCTGCCGGAGGCCATCTGGCGGCAATGCTAACCCTTGAACTCGATGCTCTGGAGGCGTCGGGTTTGCCGCGAGACGTACTAAAGGCGTGTTTCCCGGTCAGCGGCGTTTTCGACCTTGTCGGACGCGACGAAGAGCGGCTGGGCCCACTGCTCAATAGCCCTGCTGACGCCCGCGCCGCCAGTCCCATTCAACTGGTAGAGGGCAACCGCACACCCTTCCTGTTCGCCATCGGGGAAATCGACTTCCCAGAACTCATCCCTCAGTCTCACGCAATGGCCGACGCGCTGAGAAACCAGTCAGGAACGGTCGAGTTGATGGACATGCCGGGCGTGGACCATTTTAACATCAGCCTTCAGGGCGGAAACCCAGATGGCCCCTGGGTAACAAGGGTCAGAGAGTGGATGTCGAACCCTCCCACAAATTGCACGAACGGTTGAGTCGAGTGCTGTCCGATACTGAATTAGGAGCGAAACAAACATGGTTGACCAGTCATCAAAACACGAGACCACCGTGCCTGTGGACTTCGGAGGCGAAGCGTTTTTGGAAACGCTGAACAACAACAACGTCGAATTGGTGTTCATCAACTCAGGAACCGACACGTTCCCGATTCAGGAGGCAGCGGCGAAATATCAGGCCGAAGGCAAACGCACACCCAAGTTCATACTCTGCCCTGACGAGACGACGGCTGTCGCCGCCGCCCACGGATACTTCAACGCGACCCGCAAGCCTCAGGTGGTGCTGGTGCACGTCGACGCCGGAACCCTCCANCTCAGCGGAGGCCTTCACAACGCCCAGCGTGGACGCGCTGGAATGGTGCTGTGCGCTGGCAGAGCGCCAATGACCTTCGACGGCGAGTTGGACGGCTCCCGCTCAAACTCCATCCACTGGACCCAAGAGCAGTTGGACCAGGCAGGCTCGGTGCGCAACTTCACCAAGTGGGACTACGAGCTTCGGCGCAACGAGAACATCCACCACGTCATGCAAAGGGCCTTCCAGGTCGCGGCTTCCGAGCCTCCCGGACCCGTATATCTGATGCTCCCCCGCGAGACTCTTATGGAGAAAATGGAGACCACCCAAAACCTCCCAACCAAGCGGTACGCGCCTCCAACCACTCCCCAGGCTGACGCCGGCCAACTCAAGGCCGCTGCTGAAGCGCTGTCCCAGGCCGAGAATCCGCTGATAATCGCAACGCAGTCCGGCAGAAACGAGTCCAGCGTNCAGGCGATGACNGAGTTGGCCGAGCTTGTGGGCGCGCCCGTGATCTCCGAGTCGGTGCATCTGAACTTCCCGACCGACCATCCCCTTTGGGCAGGCAGGGCGGGAAATCAGTACATCGAAAACGCCGACGTAATCCTGACCGTTGATAGCGACGTTCCTTACATCCCAATCAACGCCAAGCCCAATCCCGACGCCCAGATAATCCACATCGACATCGACCCGATAAAGCAATCGATCCCCATGTGGGTGTTCCCCACCGACAATCTGATGCACGCAGANTCTGCNAAAGCGATTCCGGCGCTCAACGAGATGCTGACTGAGATGCTCAGTGAGGCCGATCGCGCCAGAGTTGAGGAGCGAATCGAGACGATCAAAGACCGCCATCAACGCTCTCGTGATGAAGCCATCGCCCTGGCTCAAGAACACGGAAAGCAGGGCGTAATCACGCCTCAGTGGTTGAGCCACTGCATCAGCGAGGCCATTGACGACGACACCGTGGTGCTGGACGAGACAGTCACCAACTCCGGNCACGTGTCCACCTACATCCCCCGCTCCAAACCCGGCACCATGTACCGTAGCGGCGGTTCTAGCCTCGGATGGGCAACCGGCGGAGCGCTGGGCGTGAAAATGGCCGAGCCAGACAAGACCGTCGTTGCCCTGTCAGGAGACGGNGCCTTCATCTACGGGACTCCAACATCCACACTGTGGACCGCGGACGTGTACGACGCTCCGTTCCTGACTGTCATTTACACCAACCAGATACACAACGCGCCCAAAGCGTCGCTCATTGGAGGCTACCCGGACAGCTACTCGGCCCGAACCAACAATTGGGTTGGCATGGACCTTGGGCCGTCGGTCGAGTTCGCGATGCTGGCAGAGTCCTGTCGNGCATACGGAGAAAAGGTCGAGGACCCNTCCGAGGTTCTTCCAGCNCTGAAACGCGCCTTAGAGCGNGTGCGAAGTGGTCAGGCGGCAGTGCTGGACGTTCGCATCNAGAANCCGTAGGAGCTAACCGTCANCCGTCAAGACACGNGCCNTTCTGAGATCGCAATCGANGCATCTGGACACCAGTAGCACAACAGTTGTAACACTCGCGGCCAGATGCTTTTTCAANGCGGTGCCTGCCTTGATACCTGTGGCGACGTCAAGCCAGGCTTTCCACCAACTGCAACCAGACCACTATTATTCCGGCAAGNGTCACCATTGCNACGCCGGTTGTCCTTGCTATCGTGAAAATCTTGTTGAANCTGGGGCACCGGAAGTGCTCCNNNNGGAGNNCNTCCCAGATTCAAAAGAGAGTACCCGCNTTGTATTGAACTCTCAGGATGATTCCNGNTGCTCCCATCGATGAGTCGAAATCTGCTCGANGTAGGTTGCGGGCAAACACGACCCAGAAGATTGACANCACTGAAGTCACGCCGAGNTAAATGGCGTATCCNGCATAAAAGTTTTTCCAGAAATCNAANGTCTCACTGAATGACAACCTGCCTTCCCTGCATCACCTAAGAAACGGTTTCCTCATATGTTGAGATGATGCGAACCCGGCCACGGATTCCATTCACGGCAGGCGACCCGAAAGGGTTTTCAAGCGGAGANGTATACCATTAAGATGATGACGAGCCGTCGCANCCCTTTCACATCTTTCCGGTTAGACGTTGTTTAGGCGATTCAGATCAATCGGCTTGACCGAAACCGTGGGTTCAGTGAATGGCGCTCTTCCTTGGGCTGCCAGTTCTCCTAGCCACACCATAACCGCCGCGCGCTGGGAATCTCCCGACGCACCGAAGGTTGCCACGAGGTTGTTCATTTGCGGCATCTCGAACAGGACGTAGGGGTTGCCGAAGGTNGTGTAGACAACCTGGGGATGCTCCTGATGGAGCGACATCCACTGAGGCACCGGAATGCCGCCAGGGAGTCGAAGCGTTCCCAAACGCATNTGNGGANTGACTAACANATTGACGAACAGAGCGTCGTAATTCGAGGTCATTTCCGCAAGTTCGGCATTGGACGGGTTGATCAAATGGTCGACCTCGAATCCTCGTTTTGTCAACTCCTCATCAACCACTTCCAAGTCTTGGGGGTGCACTGACGGAACAACGAATTTGATGGTAACAGTCAACACGGGAGCGCCGGGTTCCAGCGAAACGGGCGGACGGCCATCCTCCCGAATCACGGCGACAGCAGATTCCGCCAGCGTGCGAGCCGTGACACCGAACGCAGACCTTTGTTCTCCAGACGGCTTCGGGCCGAAGGGGTCGCGGTCGAGGCCCAATCGCGCCTTCAACTCCAACACACGCCTGGCCGATCGCCGAATTCGCTCCTCTGAGAGTCGGCCAGCACAAACCGCCTCCATCACGATATCGAAGTCCCGGGCCGAGTCTCCGAACAGGTAAACATCCGATCCCGCAAGAATGTTCCGCACGATGCGATCCGAGTTGGACGCCCACGCCGTCATGCCGATCATCGGCGTGGCGTCGGAAATCACGACGCCCTGGAATCCAAGCTCCTNTCTCAATAACTCCACCTGAAGCAGGCGACTCAATGTCGCAGGAGGNGCTTCGTCGGGATTTTCAGANAATCCCTGGTAATCGGGCAAAGAGATATGCCCAGGCATCACAGTCATAACGCCGGAGTCTATCGAGCTCTGCCAGATTTTCCCGTAGGTCTCGCGCCACTGATTCATCGGCAGGTGGTTCACAGTGGTTGCCAAGTGCTGGTCTCTAAAGTCCAACCCGTCGCCCGGAAAGTGCTTGGCGGTGGCGGCCATCACGTTCTCGTCCTGAATACCCCGAATGAATCTCACGATGTGGCGCTCGACCAAATCAGGTGGCTCTCCTACCGAGCGCACATTGGTTATGGGGTTTTGGAAGTTGAAGTTCGGGTCAATCACTGGCGAGAAGGTCCAGTGCAGACCGAAATACCGATGCTCAACCGCCATCGCCCGCGCCATGTGGTAGGTCAGGNACGGGTCATCNGCGGAACCGGTAGCCATCATGAATGGGAACTGGGTGGCATTCGAGTCTTCAGCTCCGGTGAGTCCGGGTTCCAGGTCGATGGCCACCAGCAGTGGAATCTCTGAAATTTCCTGGAGCGCGATCAGTTTTTCGCGAGCCTCTTCAGTCGGCGCCTCCCTCAAGTAAATCGAACCCAAAGGGTATTTGTTGAGATGCTCAGTCCATTCTTCGATTGTGGGGGGCGTTTCGTCGAAACTGCCCCAGTCCGAAGGAGTCCCAGGGTAGTAGGGCATCATCAGGTGTCCGACACGCTGATCTAAGCTCATGGCATCCAGGGTCTTTTCGACCCATGCGGTTTGCTGGTTGGTCAGGGGTTGAATCATCTGAAAATCCAAATGTTTAGGTTGAGCATCTTACGTTATGTTAGCATCCCAGACGCGGCGAACATTCGACAACACATCCCACTGGTTGACGGCATTCGAGCGTCGTGTTAACGTCCGGGTCGTTCCTACGACACTTGACCTTGGGGCGTTACCAAAGGAATTATTGGTGTCGATAGCATCATTTGAGAGGGGAAATCAAATGGCAAAATACGCACATCCAGAGTCAGTTGTAAGCACCGAGTGGGTCGCAAAACACGGCAGTGATTCC
>PAIW01000124.1 GCA_002710885.1 Chloroflexota bacterium
GGGCGTTGAGGCCGAAGGCAAGGAGATCACGACCATCGAAGGTATCGCCGATGGCAGCACGCTTCACCCGATTCAGCAGTCCTTCCTTGAGAATGCCGCTCTACAGTGCGGAATCTGCACACCCGGTTTCATTGTGGCGTCCAAGTCACTGCTGGAACAGAACCCCGACCCGACAGAACACGAGATTCGCTTCTGGCTCGCAAACAACCTCTGCCGCTGCACCGGCTACGACAAGATCATCCGAGCTGTGCAAGATGCGGCTGTCAAGATGCAGGAGGCTTAACGAATGGCAACTACTAGAGATTACGAACCAAACGTCGTTCTCTCCAATCAGGACTACGACGTGGTGGGCACAAGGCCGCTTCGTCCCGACGGAGCTGACAAGGTCACGGGACGGGCTCTATATGGCGCAGACTTCGCGGCGGCTGGATTGTTGAGTGGCAGCGTCCTTCGCAGCCCTCACGCCCACGCTCGAATCAAGTCTATCGACACCTCCAAGGCCGAAGCTCTCGATGGCGTGCGCGCCGTCGTGACCTCCGCGGACTTCCCTCAAGGAGGCGAAGGCCCCGTCCAGTGGCAGCGTGACAACATACTGGCGTCGGATAAAGCCCTCTACAGGGGCCACGCCATCGCCGCTGTTGCGGCCACCAGTCCTCACATCGCCGAAGAGGCTGTGAGCCTCATTGAAGTTGACTACGAAGTCCTGACCCCGGTGACCGACGTTCAGTCTTCCATGAAAGGCGACGCACCTATACTCCACGACAGCCTGATGACAGACGAGTTGGGCGAGAAGGCCGACAAGGCCAGCAACGTTGCTTCACACTTCCAACACGTAAAGGGCGACGTTGAAGCGGGATTTAAAGAAGCTGATGTGGTGATTGAACGAGAGTTCACAACCAAGACAGTTCACCAAGGCTACATTGAGCCTCATGCCGCGACTGCTTTGTGGAACAACGATGGAAGACTGCACATCTGGTGCAGCACTCAAGGTTCCTTCGCTGCCCGTGACGCCTGCGCTAGGATTCTGGACATACCTGTCTCTCAGATTCGGGTCGTCCCCTTGGAGATCGGTGGAGGTTTCGGCGGCAAGATCGACGTCTATTTGGAGCCTGTGGCGGCTCTCCTGTCCAAGAAGACTGGAACGCCCGTCAAGCTAGTAATGTCGCGCGCCGACGTGCTTCAGGGCACCGGCCCGACACCCGGTTCTTACGCTAAGGTCAAGATCGGCGCGAAGAAGGACGGCACAATCACCGCCGCCCACGCGTACCTGGCAATGGAAGCCGGAGCATATCCCGGCTCGCCAGTGGGTGCAGGGGCCATGTGCGTGCTGGCGCCTTACGACTTGGAAAACGCGCTTGTCGATGGCTACGACGTTGTCGTCAACAAGCCCAAGACCGCTGCATACCGAGCCCCCGGCGCTCCCAACGCGGCGTTCGCTGGCGAGCAAGTCGTTGACGAGGTTGCCAAGGCAATAGGGATGGACCCAATTGACTTCCGCATGAAGAATGCGGCCAAGGAGGGCACCCGCCAGGTTCACGGCCCCACCTTTCCGCGAGTCGGATATGAAGAAGTCTTGGAAGCTATGAAGAGCCATCCCCATTACAATGCGCCTTTGGACGGCCCCAACCAGGGCCGGGGCGTCGCTGTGGGATTCTGGTTCAACATCGGCTTCGACTCCGCGTGCAACATCGCGGTAAACGCCGATGGCACCGTAACCTTGCAAGAAGGTTCCACCGACATCGGTGGGACGAGAGCATCCATCGCCATGCAAGCCGCCGAAGTGCTGACCCTNCCATACGAGAAGGNTCGTCCTACCGTGGTGGATACTGACACGATTGGCTTCACCGCAGTCACAGGCGGCAGTCGCACCACCTTCGCCACCGGCTGGGCAGCCTATGAGGCAGCTCAGGAGGTCAGGACGAAGATGATTGACCGTGCAGCCCAAATCTGGGAAGTGGGCGCCGACACGGTTGAGCTTGAAGACGCTGTGTTCAAGTCGAAATCCGATCCAGAACTCAACATGACGTTCGCGGAACTGGCCGGACAACTAGGCCGAACTGGTGGAGGAATCACCGGCACAGCCGCCGTCAGCCCGTCTGGAGTAGGCGGAGCCTTCGCCGGAAACATGGTGGACGTCGAGGTCGACCCGGAAACCGGCAAGACCAAAATTCTGCGGTTCACTGTCGTGCAGGACGCTGGCAAGGCTATCCATCCCAGCTATGTCGAAGGACAGATGCAGGGCGGCGCCGTTCAAGGCATTGGTTGGGCGCTCAANGAAGAGTATTACATGAGTGACTCCGGCACGATGGACAACGTCTCTCTGCTGGACTATCGCATGCCCACGAGCCTNGACCTGCCGATGATCGACACGGTGATCGTCGAGGTTGCCAACCCCGGCCATCCGTATGGTGTACGAGGAGTGGGCGAAGCGCCGATTATCCCGCCGACGCCCGCTATNGCCAACGCTATTGAGAACGCCATCGGCACGCGCCTGTTCGCCCTGCCGATGAACCCTGCGGCGGTAGCCAAGGCCGTGATGGACAGGTAANGGCAAGACATCTCTGGTAGAATCAGACCCTTCGACGTCTCTATCAGGATTGATCGAACTCCAAAGCGTGAGCGCCCGACCTCAGAATACCGAGGTCGGGCGCTCAGTGTTTGTAAAATGATCGAAAGGGAACACAATCGACCGAATCACGGTATATTATGGACAACGGTTGGGTTTATGAGCGGGAACGGCTAGCTGCTCTTGAACATAACGTGGAACCTGGAACGATCAACGCTCTTGACGCTATCGGCGTATCGAGTGGGTGGGATTGCCTGGAGGTCGGGGCCGGCGACGGAACAATAGCAGAGTGGCTTTGCAAAAAAAGCAATCCATAAAGAAAAGTTACGGCAGTTGATCTAAATACCCGCTTTATCAACGTGCTTGCGTATGCAAACCTTGAGGCACGAAAACTCAATGTGGTGACCGAAGATCTGACCCGACGCGAGTACGATTTTGTCCATGCATGATTTTTGCTGGCGTATCTTCCTAAGCGGGAATCTGTATTAGCCAAGTTGCCTCAGACGCTCAGGCCTGGAGGGTGGATACTGGTCGAAGTACCCGGTTTCGGCATGGAGGAACCAGGCCTCTCAGGAGAAGCTTCGATGCGACGGATGTTCAAAGTTGGAATGACCACAATTCACAAACATCTGGATAACCGAGGTGTGGACCGGCATTTTGTGAGNCGGCAGTTCGGCAAGTTGAACTCACTGGGGTTTACAAAAGTGAAAGCCGTTGGTCGCTCAATTACGATGGGGGCGGAACGCGCGAATCGAAAGAGATGTCTTTGACTGCGGAGCCATTACAGGTAGGTTCCATAGCCACAGTGTTGATTTCTGAACAGGAATATTTGGAGTTCAAATCTCTATTCGATGATGAGATCTTCTCCTGGCGGTTTTACCTCATGACTTCGACCCGAGATCAAAAACCAGAATAGCCGATACTGCCAACTCAGTAGGTTTATACGATGAATGAGCGCAACACACGGCGTCACGTCATGGGACAACCCAGTGTGATTCTGATTGGGGGTCCTCCGATGATCGGCAAGACGACGATAGCCCGCAGGCTCCCCGCGAGGCTGGACTATGGGACGATGTCGACAGACGACCTAGGCCAGTTCATAAGGGCCGTCACCACTCCCGACGCTCCCCCAAACCATCAACTCATGAGCCGGATCGACGATCGAGAACACTACGTGTCGCGTTCGACCGAGCGATTGATTCAGGACGCCGAGAATCAACACCAGCCCGCATGCCTGCCGTCGAAGCAGTTAACCGGTCGCACGCGGACTGGGCAGGCCCCATCGTCATAGAGGGTTGGACGTTGATGCCTGAAGCGGTCGCAAATCTAAACCTTAGAAGTGTTGAGTCGTTGTGGATGGTGGTTGAGGATAGCTTTCTGGAGCAGAGGATTCGAGGAAACGAAGATTTCTGNCACGGCGTATCTGACGAAGAATTGATGATCCAATTGCGCCTGGAGCGAAGCATCTGACACAACAACCGCACTGGGGCAAGAGCGGAACAACTTGGGATGAAGGTCATCTATGTTGAGGCTAACGCGACGCCTGACGATCTATGCGACGTGTGCCTGGGAACGCTGTGAACATTGCGTTGCTGAGCCGCGGCGAAGCATCTGGTCGCGTGTGAGTCAGCCGTTGCCTATCTGACGTCGGAATCTTCGAGGCCCTCCTCTGGGAATAACAGGCTAGCCCACAGCTAAAAGCTGATTGCTGATGGCTTTTGGGCACCTGAAAACCTGATACCCACGAACCTATTCCGTAATCCACTTAGTGGCGTCGGCCCGCAACTCGGCGCGGAAGTCGGGGTGGGCTATGGCGATTAGCGCCTCGGCCCGTTCTCGATGGTTCCTGCCTGCAAGCTCGGCGATCCCGTACTCGGTCACGATGGTGTCCGCCCAGAAACGGGGGATCGTCACGATCTCGCCCTCAGCGAATCTGGCGACGATTCTCGAAATTGCGCCGTCCGCAGCAGTTGAGTAGAGCAGAGTTATCGCTCTGCCGCCTCTGGAGTAAAGAGCTCCCATGTGAGTCTCGGGCTGGCCGCCGATGCCGTTGTACATCTGGCCCCCGAAAACGCTCTCGGAGTTTATCTGTCCGACGAGGTCAACGCTCAGGGCGTTGTTTAGGCCCACCTGCTGGTGGTTCTGGGCGATGAGCCAGGGGTCTAACAGATAATCTGGCTCGTAAAGCTCAAAGGTCGGGTTGCCGTCGATAACTGCCAGGTCTTGGTCGTCTGACCCACTCCAGGCAACTGCGACTGCCTTGTTCTTGTGGATGGTCTTGCGGTTGCCGTTGATGACGCCCGAATCCACCAATTGCGCGATACCAGGAACAGTAAGCTCNGANTGCAGGCCCAAATCCAGCTTGTCGTCGAACACGCCCAGTTTGGGCAAGTATGTGGCAGGCGTTCCCACGCCGATCTGAATTGTGGAGCCGTGTTTTATCAGCTTTTTGACGTTCTCAGCGATAGCCACAGCCGCTGGAGGAGGGTCGTCGAGCCCCAAAACCGCCTTGAGGCGTTTGACGTCCAGCACACTAAATCGCGAGGCCATTGGAGCCAGCCTGTTGGGGTTCACCTGCTGGATTATCTGCTCCAGGGCGATGCGCTTTTCGTCCTCCAGCCCTGAAACCATCTCCATCAGAGTTTCACGGGTGGCCTCTGGCGGCTCAATCTTCACCATCCTGTCAAAGGAGCTTACAGGCAGGAAGCAGTCGCCAAAAGTGCGGATCATGCTGGGATCGACCTCGGCTATCACCTTGTGCGCCCTTCGAGCGTACGACCGTTTGAACCAGGAGTGAGGGCCGAACCCGACCATGCCGTTTTCGTCAGGAGGAGCGGTGGTGACTAGCACAATGTCAATTGGTTTGGCATTATCGGGGCGTTCGTCATTGGTCTTGAAGGTGAGGGAGAATCCTAGCGGCAAATACGGCGCGATGCCTTCGTTCTCATAGGCTCTGGCGAAGGGGCCGATGAAATTCTCAACCTCGACATGGAAGCCTGCATCCAGTAGAGCGCCGACGTCGAACCCAGGGGCGGATATGGAAATCGCCACATCCGACAGTTCAGGGCTGCGAGCAATGAGCGCGGCCACAAGTGTCATCGGCTGTTCAGTCAGTGGTATCAGCACTCGGTCGCCGCTTTTGATGATGGACACCGCTTCCTCAGCGGAGGCTAGCCTGCTTGCGTAATCGTCCCGCCAAGTCATACGTGTGCTCCCTGGAATCGTCGGGTTATTGGAAGATCGTGTTGCGCCCTGTCGCGCTCAAACCCATTTTATGAAACGAGTTTCTGCCATGATACAACAAGCAAGCTAGAGTAGGCATTGAGTGTCAACGATCCAGCCCACGATGAGGCGAGGGTTGAACAGGAGGGCAGTTTCGGTTTGGCGTCAATCGATTTCCAGTAGGGGGCCGACTTTCAGGGGCATCTCGATCATGGTCGCGGGCTTCCGCATCAACACGCCTTCCGACTCCTGGATTCCGCCGCCTTTGGCCATGTCATCGAAATACCTTGACATGAACCGGATTTTGCAATCAGGATGTACTGACTTGAAGTGTCCCGCCACCTCGCGGCCTCCCATGACTGGCATGACCTCATCCGTCAGCAGGAGGTCGATATCGTCATCGGCGTCGTTCTGATCACCCTGATGGCGTCTTCGCCATTGACGACTTCCAGGACTTTCTAGCCCTAGCGTTTCAGTGCTTGGACCGTAAGCTTTCTCNCCGACGGTTCGTTCTCGACTAATAGTACGGTTTCGACCCCTCCGAAGAGGTCTCGAGGAGTCTCGGGGGCGTACGGTTGTGATGGATGCCTCGTTTATGCTTCAGAGGATGAGGTTCGCAATCAGTGCGTCGGACGATCATGCAGTCTCCGATGGGCGCTTGGAGTTGGTANCGCAACAGAAAGCAGGCGAGGAGCCGACTTCCACCATTCCCCGGTCTTCTTCAAGATTGCTTNTTGACACCAGCGGGAACCTGGGAAACGTGATCCTGTGCCTGTTGGAGAAGCTGGACATCAGGTTCTCGGAGTGTCGAGCCGACGGTTCTTCATGACGGCGGATCAGGCGCAGACACGCGGCCAAAACGCACGACAAGCCTGCCCAGTCGAAGATGAACTTCCTACCAACGGCGAAGTCGCGACACCTTGCGCTGTTAGAATTGGCACATGAAGTGCCATTGTTTGGTACAATCGCGCCATTGTCACTTAACTTGCGCGAGCTGAGGTTTCGAGCAACAATCTCGGCTGTGGGTATTTTTCAGTGAGACGAATCGTATGCCGCCAATAATAGAGCAACCTGTCGGCGCTACCGAGGCGCGTGCCCTATCTTCTAGGGCGGCCCGCAGCACGGATATAGACTTAGCCGTCTTCATATTGGCTGACGGGTTCAGGGCAGATGTCTTTCGAGCGTTGTGCGAGTCGGGCAAAATGCCGAACTTCTCACGATATGTGTTGCGTGAAGGCTCTCACGTCGAAGGCGTGACAGTTCTGCCATCTGTCACGGACGTTGCCTATCTGCCTATGCTTACAGGGCAATATCCGGGAGCNGCGAACATACCGGGTATCCGATGGGTGGACAAATCTCGGTTCACGACAGGCAATTTTGTTGTCTCCGGTCACCGTTCTTATGTCGGGCCAGCGCACTTCCGGTTCGATGAAGACCTGCCTGATTCGCTGGAGACACTGTTCGAGTTGAGCCCAAACTCTATGGCAATTCGCAGTGACATCCATCGCGGGCTGTCGTCCGGCTCAAACCGCTTCTACNCAATGTCTTGGCCGCTCATGTTCCTGTCCCACTACTTCAAGCGATCGGATTTAGTGGACAAGTTTGCGTTCAATAGTCTTATTAAAAGTCTTAATGGCAACGCCAGTGACCTGCCCCGGTTCATCTTCCTTCCGCTCCTGGGCGTGGATACAGCATCCCACGCTCGCGGGCCACACCATAAGCGGACAATTGACGCTTACCAGCGGATCGATGGAATCATAGGTTCCATCGTAAGCCGGTTGAAAAAATTCGGCGTTTGGGATCACACTCATCTCATGATCGCCAGCGACCACGGCCATACCCAGACACAGCACCACTTGGATTTGACCAGATTGGTGTCGGAACTTGGATACAGCGTGTTCGAGCACCCCAGCATATATCCGCGTGAACTTGACGCCGCGGTCGCGGTGTCTGGCAACGCTTTCGCCAATGTCTATGTGGCATCGGACGGCAGGTGGGAAAGAGCCCTGGTNGGCGACGAGTTGGAGCGCGAACACCAGCGATTGCTGGAAACACTTCGACACCGGCCCGAAGTCGAGTGGGCCGCTTATCGCCACGATAATGGGGCCGTAAAGATTATTTCCGATTCAGGCGCAGGCCTGATGCGCCGGGAGGGCCAGCGTTTCATATATAGCTATGAAGGGTCAGACCCTCTTGAACTTGGGTTCTCCAGCGCGAACGTTCACGAGTCTGAAGCTCTGGAACTCACAATGGACGGTCGATTTCCCGATGCGTTGGAGCAATTGTCACAGATATTCACCAGCGAACGAACTGGAGACCTGGTGGTCACATCCAAGCCCGGCTACGATCTCAGAGGCAAACGCGAATGGCCGGAGCATCGGTCGTCCCACGGAGCGTTGTGTCGAGAGCACATGAAGGTTCCTATTNTGAGCAACCGGCCTCTGTCAGTCTCAGGGCCAGCGCGAACGGTGGATATATTCCCGACGATCGCTGAATCTCTTGATCTGACATCCACAAAGTCGATCCCAGGCCGCAGTCTGTGGTAATCAACCCTGTGTTCCAGCGCAGGATGATGCAGCCAGCCCCATTGCTGCTGGCAGGAATTATCGCCCCCGCCATGATATGCACGCTGATAACGCGTCAGTATTTTCCTGACTGGTGGCAAATATCAGTTTTTTTCTGGTACTCGATTCCCGGCAACAGTTTTCTCTGGCTACCACACGAGCCTGCCGTCATCTACGCAGGGGCCATCTACCCTCCGCTCTTGGTCGCCGTTGTTGGAGGATTCGCCACGATGTTCGCTTCCACGATCGACCACGCGTTGTTCACAAGAGCGTTCCAGATTGACCGAATCGCAGCCGTCAAGAAGGCCTGGATAATGAGAACAACGACGAACCTGTTCAACCGGGCTCCCTGGTGGACCATCGTGTTTTTCGCGTTAACNCCGGTGCCGTTTTACCCTATTCGGCTGGTCGCGCCGATGGCGAACTATCCCATGTTCGGATACGTCTCAGCAATAGTCGTTGGTCGGATACCCCGCTACTTTCTGCTGGCGATGGGTGGTGCGTGGGCGCACCAACTCACGCGGTCAATCTGGCCCTGGTAGCCGTCTCCTCACGAACCTCCATAGCTAGCCCAGACTGGTGTTAAGTTCGGGCTATCGATATTCGCGATTCTTCCACCATCCTCTGCCTTCGTGTGGGGAGCACAGATCTACCCGTCTCCAAACCCAGGACTACCCGTTGCTTACTCTGACGGGTGTTATCGCTGGAAGCTCTGTGGCCTAGTATGATTATAGGGTCAAGTTAGAGTTTCGCCGGTGACTAACAGGCACAGCGAAACTAGAATCCAGAGTCCGATTCGGAAACGAGTCGAGACGATGACCACGATCATTGAAGAGAAGGTGATGGCAGAGGATGAAGAGACCTTAGACACAGGTGAGATGAGGCGCCAGCCACAAGAACAAACCAGTCCGAGGCAAGTATTCACCTCGGACTGGTTGCTAATGCGTGTGCGTATTCATGCCGCCNACATGGTGATGTTGAGCGGAGCGAAACATCTGGTCGCTTACAGATACAACTGTGGTTTACGTGCGACCAGATTCTTCGTTTGCGGACTCAGAATGGCTCGTTGCTGACGGCTGAAAGCTACCCCTCAGCTAAGATTCTCGCCGAAGAACGCGAGGGTCTTGCCCCAGGAGTCCATTGCTTGCTCAGGACGGTATGCTGGCCGGTCGTAGTACCAGAAGCCGTGACCTGCGCCGTCGTAGCGGTGGAACTCGTAGTTCTTGCCCGCCGNCTTTAGCGCTTCTTCGTGCTGGTTGACCTGTTCTGGGGAAGGACTCTGATCGTCGTTGCCGAAAATCCCTAACAAAGGAGCAGAGAGGCCGTCTGTCATGTCGATGGGGGCCTTGGGCTGTGCTGGAGACAGATCGTCGGCACCCATTACGACCCGACCGCCCCAGAGTTCCACAGCCGCGTCGAATCCGTCGGCTCGGCAGGCCACCATGAAGGTGTGGCGTCCGCCGGAGCAGCTTCCGATGATCCCGACCTTGCCGTTGGTGTATGGCAGGGCTTTCAGATAGTCTCTCGCCGCTTCGCAGTCGNCAAGCACGCTGTCGTCGGACACGCCGCCCTCGCCACGCGCCGCCGATGCGATGTCGTCNGGCGAACCCTGGCCGAACCTGGCGAATAGGTCAGGACAGATAACGACGAATCCCTGATGAGCGAATCGGCGGGCGAATTCTCTGTACAGCTCGTCCCAGCCTGGCAGATGGTGAATTAGCACGATGCTAGGGTAGGGGCCAGACCCAATGGGCCGCGCCGAGTAGGCGTTGATCTGGTCTCCGTTATGACCCTTGATGGTGACCGTCTCGGCGATCATACCCTCGTAGTCAGCCGTGTTGAACTGGTTCCACATAAATAACCCTCCCTCGTGTGGATTGGTGAATCTCTAGCCGAAAGTCGGAGTGTGACTCCGGTGGCTAGTGGGTGCGAGTGTAACAATGCAGTCGTGAACGGTCAACTGGACGAGGGATAAGGTGCGTGGGTCATGTCCATGCTGAGCCCGCAGACGAAGTATCTGGTCGATAGTAGAACAACAGTTGGACCACAGATGCCCAGGCCCCTTATGGAAATACCCTGAATCCTGACTACCTAAAACCTTTACGCCTCAAAAAATCCCTCCGACATATTGTTGAAACACAACGTCACGCACAACATTATGTGTAGTTTTAGATATATGTTAAACATAGTCCGAATGATATTCCTTTAGAAAGGTATTGAAATTAGAACAATTGTTCTTTACAATCAGAGTCGTCTGGTCTTGAATTATTTGACCTTGATGTGCAGATGAAACGCAAGCTGTGACCAGCGACGAGCCGTATAGCAGAATTTTTAAGATACGCCGAATTTAATACAGCGATACAACGGCAGGGAGGACTATAGTCCCTCCTCAACAGTAGTGAGTCTGATCGACATGTTCAGGCAGGCCCGGACGCTTTCAGGCCATCGGTTGTAGACAACTAGAAAATTCTGTAAATGCGGAGCGCACATGAAAGTCGCCTGTGTTCTGGTAACTCACCTGCCGATGAAGGCGGAGCTTATGCGTCGGCCTGACCTGCGAGACAGGCCCGTCATAGTCACTGAGGGGCCGGACTCCAAAGAGGTCGTGTTGGACAGCTCTCCAGAGGCAAAGGGCGTTGTTCCCGGCATGCCCCTCCAAGAGGCAATGTCCCGAAGCAAAGCAGCCGTGCTTTTGAGGGTCGACGCTTCGCACTATGAGAGCGTGTTCACCAAGATGATTGCCTCCCTATGCCAGCGCAGTCCGCTGGTGGAGAAGGGAGAGATGGGTTGCGCCTACGTCGGCCTAGACGGGCTGGAGAAGATGTATGGCGGCGAGACCCGTCTGGTCGCCTCCATGCTCAACGCCGTGCCCCACAACCTGAACCCCAGAGTTGGCGTCGCGGGCGGCAAGTTCATGGCATACGTGGCCGCGCTGTCCGGTCGTGGAGGTCAGGCGACCAGGGTGTCCGAGGGCGGAGCGGCGAGCTTCCTCAGAGACCTGACGGTGGACGCTCTGCCCATGCCCTGGGAGGGCAGGGCGCGACTGCGTCACTTCGGAATCCACACCATAGGCCATCTGGCGTCTATGGAGCTTGGCCCTATTCAGGCCCAGTTCGGTCCCGCCGGCCGTCGAGCGTGGGAGCTTGCCAACGGGCGAGACCTCAGCCCGCTGGTACCCCACAAGGCCATCGACGCGGTGAACGAGTACGTCACATTCCCTGCGCCCACCGTCACCCTGGACGCCCTGTTGGTGGCGACTGAGCTTCTGCTGGGGCGGGCCTTTGCTCGTCCGGCCCTCAGAAGCCGGTACGTCCGAATGGCGACTCTGGAGGCGAAGGTCATGTTGGGCGCTCCGTGGATTCGAGGCGTCGCCTTTCGAGACGCCGTGGGCGGCAAGGAGATGGCGGCCCGCACCCTTCGGGCCACGCTGGACGGCATAGTATTGCCCGGCCCTCTGGAAGACCTGGGCCTCACGCTGTCGGGCCTTACCGGAGAGTCCGGAATCCAGACCAGCCTGTTCTCCGAAATGCGACGTCAGGAACAGCTTCGAGAGATGATGCGACAGATGGAGGTTCGCCTGCGCGCCAAGCCTCCTGTATTCAAGGTAAAGGACATAGAGCCGTGGTCAAGAATCCCAGAGAGACGCCAGGCGTTGGTGCAATTCGACCCCTGAACCCGCCCGTTCCGATAGTAGTGAGAGAAGATGAACATCACAGACCGGAGACCGTCACGCTGGGTCGACACCGACTCCGTGTTGAAAACACCGAGGACCAGTGGGAGGTAGACGAGGAATGGTGGCGGGCTCGACCCACGTCTCGTGCCTACTATGACGTCCTGCTGGAGGACGGCCAGACTCTGACGATATTTCGGGACGCCGTGAGCGGGAAATGGTATCAGCAGCGGTATGAGTAGCCGTCAGATATCAGCTTATGGTGTTTTGGAATGTTGAGTGAAGTCGGAGAACAGCAGCTTGGCTGACGGCTGATAGCTGAAAGCTAGGAAAGGAGGCATACGAAATGACTCGCGACGAGTTCAAGAGTCACCTGGAAGAGTTGCAGCGCATCCTGTCCAGTATTTCGGAATACTACAAGATATGGTTGCAGCTACAGCCAACTGAGAGACGAATCAAAATCCTCAACTGTTTCAACGGGTTCTTTGTGCCTGTACGTCAGGCACTGTTCGAGATGAGGTTTATTCACGCCGCGAAAATATTTGAGCACAATTCTGAAACCTGAAAAGCTGAAGGCTGACAGCTAGAAATGTCCTACGTTGAACTTCACTGCCACAGCAACTACTCCTTCCAGGAAGGAGCATCCTCCATCGACGAGATGGTGTCGAGGGCTGTCGAGCTTGGATACCCAGCCCTGGCCCTCACCGACCACGATAACCTGTGCGGGACGATGGAGTTCGCTCAAGTGGCCCGCAGCCTGGACATTCAGCCCATATCCGGCGCCGAAGTCACGACTGAATCAGGCGGACACCTGACCCTCCTGGCATCAGACCGCACTGGATACGGCAACCTGTGCCAGCTTGTCACCTTCTCTTATATGGACGCCGAACGTCGAGACCCCAAACTCAGGGACGCTCGACTGGCCGAACACTCTCAGGGTGTTATTCTACTTACGGGGTGTTGCAAAGGCCTTATCCCTAGTCTGGCATCCCAGGGCCAGATAGAGGAGGCCGAGACCGTTCTTCGGCAGT
The DNA here is from genome assembly GCA_002710885.1 of Chloroflexota bacterium. The sequence goes on from PAIW01000124.1 coordinate 13,054, forward strand.
ACGTCGAGTGGTTCGACACCGACAACGTGTTCGTCGAGCTTCAGCAGAACCTGGTCTATGGCGATACAAGGCGCAACCGGCGGCTAGTGGAGTTGGCTCGGCAGGTCGGAGTGTCAGTTGTCGCCACCAACAACGTCCACTATCACACACCGGACCGCCACCGGCTTCAGGACGCGCTGGTCGCCATCCAGCACAACAAGAGCCTGGAGGAGACCCACCAGGAGCGCAGGCCCAACAGCCATTTTTATCTCAAGAGTCACGCTCAGATGACCGCGCTCTTTCGTGAGATTCCAGAAGCTATACAAAACACGCTGGTGGTGGCCGAGCGTTGCTCATCCTTTGACCTGACCCGCGACCTCAACTACAAGTTTCCTGACTACCCTGCGCCTGACGACCATACTTCCCTTAGCTACCTGGAAAAGTTGTGCCACGAGGCCGCCCTCCGACGCTACGGGCGCATCAACTGGCGGGTTCGCAAGCGTCTCAACGAGGAGTTCCGCCTTATCAAGAAGCACGATCTGGCGGGCTTCATGCTCATATACCACGACATCATACAGATGGCCCGCCAGATTCAGATAGAGCTGGGCCGCAGCGACGCCGAGATACCCCTGGAGGAACGTCCGCCGGGGCGGGGGCGGGGGTCGTCCGTCGCCATGCTGTCAGGGTACCTCATCGGACTATCCCACATAGACCCGATGGAGTTCGACCTGTCTCTTGAGCGGTTCCTTCAGGAGGATATGGCATCCGTTCCGGACATCGATCTGGACTTTCCCCGAGACATCCGAGAGGAGCTTATCAAGCGCGTTCACAAGCACTGGGGCTGGGATCGCGCCGCCCTCACAGGCATGATAAGCACCTACAAGATGAAGGGCGCAATCCGCGATCTGGGCAAGGCTTTGGGCCTGCCCTTTCAGGACATCGACCGGCTGGCGAAACGCGTCGAGTCATGGAACGCGGCGTCCCTTCAGGAGGAGATGGAACGACTGCCTGAGTTCAGCGACCGCACCGACGCTCCCGTGTGGCGGGATATGATTGACCTGTCCATGCAGCTTAACGGGTTCCCCAAGTATCTAGCCCAGCATCCGGGAGGCATGATAATTTCGTCATCCCCTCTCAGCAAGATTGTGCCTGTTCAGCAGTCGGCCATCGACGACCGTTTCATCTGCCACTGGGACAAGGATGCCATAGACGACGCCGGCTTCGTGAAGATCGACTTTCTGGCCCTGGGCGCGCTCTCCCAGATGCAGGACACTCTCCAGCTTATCGAGGAGCGCATTGGACACTACATCGACCTCAGTCGCGTGGACTTCAAGGACCCGGCGGTATACGACACTCTGCACAAGGCTGACACCGTGGGTATATTTCAGGTGGAGTCGGCTGCCCAGATGCAGACCATCACTCGAATAAAGCCCGTCAACCTGACCGACATGGCCTACGAAGTCGCCGCAGTGCGTCCCGGTGTTGGGGCCAACGATGGCGTGACTCAATTCATCCGACGTCGTCAGGGCGAGCCCTGGGGCTTCGACCATCCTCTGGAGCGCAAGGCTCTGGAGCGCACCCTGGGCGTCATTCTGTACCAGGATCAGGTGAATCAGGTGGCGATGGAAGTGGCGGGATTCAACTCGCTGGAAGCCGACCAGCTGCGTCGAGCCTTCCGACGTCGCAACAACAAGACACTCCTCGCCCAGTTCTGGGAGAAGTTCCGAGACAAAGCAGGAGAGCGGGGAGTGCCGGAGGATATCGCAGATAAAATCTTCCAGAAATTCAACGGTCAGTACATGTTCCCAGAGTCGCACGCATTCGCCTTCGGAGTGACGGCGTACCATATGACCTGGCTGAAATACTACTACCCGCTGGAGTTCTTCGTCGGAATCTTCAACCAGCAGCCGATGGGATTCTACAACCTGGAATCCCTCA
>PAIW01000125.1 GCA_002710885.1 Chloroflexota bacterium
AAAACAGGCGCCCCGCGCGGCCAACCGGTCGTGAATCGGAGAGCGTCTCACGTCGCGGGCCGTCTCGTACTGGAGGTGAGGCCAGTGCATCCCGTAAAGTGTTCCTACGGTCTCTACGGCCCGGTCGTGCAGATAGCCGGCTCCGTTCTGGAACCCCTGGAACCGGCGAATATCGACCTCTGTCAAGTCCATTGTCGGGTGGCCCTCGACGACCCACTCAGCGATCGCTCTGCCCGTCCCGGCGCCCGCCGCGATGCCTGTGGAATTAAGCCCAGCAGCGACGAAGAAATTCTTCAGTTCAGGGGCCTCGCCCAGAATGTAACGGTTGTCGGGGGTGAAGCTCTCGGCGCTGACGTAGAACCGGTTGATGCCGGCGTCCTTCATCGCGGGAACACGATTCACGGCGCTCTCCCAAAAGACCTTGAAGTGCTCCCAGTCCGGCTCCAGAAGGCTGAAGATGTAATCGTCAGGGATGCCGTTCATGCCCCAGGGTTTGGCGACCGACTCGAAGCCCCCCATCAGAATCGCTCCCTCCTCCTCCAGGTCCCTTCTGAAATAGATTTGCTCATCGGGGTCGCGGAGGGATCGAATGCCCTTCGGGATGCCCATTGGGTTAGTGACCAGGTACATATGTTCGGCAGCATGGAGAGGCACTGCGACGCCGCACATCAGGCCGATTTCTCTGGCCCACATTCCCCCGCAGTTGACAACCACCTCGCACTCAATGTCGCCTCGGTCCGTGGACACGCCCTTCACAGCGCCTTCGCTCTGGCGTATCGCGGTGACTGTAACACCTTCGAAAATGGAGGCTCCTCCGTCTTTAGCGCCCTTGGCCATGGCTTTCGCTGTCTCGGCAGGAAGCGTCTGGCCATCTTTGGGGATATGGATTGCCCCCACCAGGTCGTCGGTCCGCATGAGAGGCCACATCTCACCGGCTTCCCCAGTGGTGATCGGCTCGATCTCGATGCCAGAGGCGCGGGCAAGAGACGTTATTTTTTTGAGTTCATCCATCCGGCCTTCGGTGCGTGCCACCGTGATGCTGCCGGTCTGGTCAAACCCGGTGGGCTGGCCCGTCTCGGCCTCCAGCCGGGAGTAGAGGTCTACGCCGTACTTGACGATCTCGATGAGGGTGTGAGAATTGCGAAGCTGGGTCACCAGGCCAGCGGCGTGCCACGTCGTCCCCCCTGTGAGTTCACCTTGTTCCAGCAGGACCACGTCCTTGCGGCCCAGTTTCGTCAGGTGGTAGGCAACGCTGCACCCGACTATCCCGCCTCCGATTATTATGATCTGAGCATGATGGGGTAACGGTGCTGACATAATTTTCTCCTCATCGAGTCGAACATGAAGGGAATCTGCTACGCCTCCGTCAGACGCGAACCTCTACATATTCGTTGCGCTGCGCGCGGACTAGCATAGCGCTCTGGCGCACATGCGGTGCCTAAGCGGTCGGCCTAAGATATTAACAACTTCACGTATGATACGAACACAATTAACGCCGTTCAACGTGGCCAGGTCCAAGAGTTACGGCTAGGCTCAACGCTCAAACCAGCAGAGACCGAGTGGAGATGATTCTGCTCTCGGACGAGGGGTGATCTCCTCCAGCGATAGCAATTCAGCTTGGATACCGTTCAGCTACAGCGCGACGCGTGTTGAGAGGGTTCCAGATCGACGGTATCGAAGGTTTGAGACGCAAACGCCCAGGGCCTCCGCCGTTCACAGATCGTCGACATCGAATTACAGAGCGCGTTTTCGAATCCGCTGTCTCGCGCTCGCACCTAGCGTGCACCGCAGCTAGCCGTCGCACTGTCCGACTACGACCTCCATCTCAGCGCTCGCCAGGTGCGCAAGTTCTTTCAGGCTATGGGAGTGCGCTACGTTCGCACAAAGCGAATACTACATAAAAAGCACGGCACGCACAAAGTTTAGCGTGCCCATGCAAACACCACAACTCCCCAAAAAGGCTGCCACGGTAGCGTTGATTCCGGCATTCCTCAATAAGTGTAGATTCAGTCCTTTCGAGCCGGTGAACTACTCGTGAACTCCATTAGGTCAAAGAAAGTCTGTGCCTTGTGAGAATCCACGACGACGGATCAATGTGCTGGCCGCGCTCGTTGCGGATGGTACCGTAAAGTCGTTGATCTGGCCACCAGCGCCTCGTTCTCTTACATCAGGGGTCTAGTGTTGTTCCTGAGAAAGGCCATCCCAAAGGGGCCTGGGTTGACGGTGGTGATCATGGATAATGCTGGCATCCACCGCGTAAGAATGGCACCGAAAGCACGAAGAATCCTGAGTCACGAAGGTATCGTTTCGTACTGTAGGCATCCAGCGAAAAAGAGACAGAAAGCTAATGGAGATTCGGCGCCGATGTTTTTTCAGACGGTGAAGATCAAATGACAGCTCGGCCACCAGATGTTTGAGATTATCGCTTTCTCGCTTGAAAGCAGTGAATTCCTGGCGCGGTGGCATCTCGCNTGGTGNCTCGACTCAGACGCTGTTTGCCTGCTTCCATGAACTCTTTGGTCCANGAGTAGAAGTTGTTGGGATTGATGCCTTNACGCCGACANANNTCGTNGACTGTGACCTNACNACGAAAGCCTTCAAGGACTATGTGGATCTTCTCTTCTGCGGNGTATTTCCTGCGAGTGGCTGACCGAACCTGCCGAACAAATCGTTGAGTGTCTTTGCTTCGTTCTTCAGCAAACTGATGCTTGTCTTAAGTGTTCTGGGTCACGTGTGCTCCTTCCCAAAGGACATATTATGCCTCNGTCAGGAGCTCGCTCTACCTACAATTAGTCTCCATTAATTCCAGGTCCAAAAGTGTCCCATTTACGCTGAAGCTCTACGATGCGCGTTGGCATGAGCCACCGATGTCGGNGACGNCCAGGCTCANTCGGAGAATTGATTGTTCCACTNTCGCTAACGGCATACAATGTTGACGGCNTACACTCCAAGAGATTGGAGNCCNTATCGACACAATCGTAAACTTCGNGGATGAAATCANGATTGTTCGATTCTNATAGAAATGTTCGTTGCNTTGGAATNTTACGCNGNGTAATGGAAACGTATGAGTTAGCGCGNCANATNAGCTTCAGGTTNCTTGCNAANTTNACGACNTTGCGAAGGGATATCGTGNNCANTTAAAGGTGAAAATCTTACTATCNAAGAACAGACTCNCTCNTATTNCTCGNAAACCTTACATTTTCTACGGCTGGTGGCTTGTTCTACTAACGTTATTGATAAACGCCGGTAGTTCTTCCCCAGTATGGGGAGGAGTAGGCGTTTGGGTCGACTCACTNGAACAACACTTCGGTTGGAGCAGAACNCAGCTTTCTCTTGCATTTTCANTGGGNCAACTAGAAGGAAGTNTCATTGGGCCNGTGGTTGGCATTNTGGTAGATCGAATTGGCCCCAAAAATGTNGTNTTCCTAGGAATCTCCATAATCGGTGTTGGCTTCATACTATTGAGCCAAACNCAATCCTTAGGCATGTTTTACNTCTCNTACGCGGTCATTATGCTGGGCGCTTCGGGAGGAGGATGGCTGCCCATGATGACGGTCATCAACAACTGGTTCGACAAGAAGCGGACAATCGCGATGGGGTTTGGAGGTTTAGGATTCTCGATCGGTAGTTTCCTGCTCGTTCCTGCGCTCGCCTGGATGGTGGAACCATCTCACGTCGGTTGGCGGATGACTTCTCTTGGGTTAGGAATATTTTTCCTANTCGCTGTTTATCCGGCTACGCGCTACATAAGGAACTCACCAGAGGAGTATGGCGAAGTGCCGGATGGTGCCGCGTCTAATGAAAAGGACCAAGGCAANTCGTTCGATATTTCCGAANACGAATACGAATACGATATTCTCGATGTAATAAAGACCCGNGTCTTTTGGATCATCTCGATTTGCCACGGNATGTCNTCAATGCTCATCAGCGCGATGACAGTGCANTTAATCCTCATNCTNAAGGANCAAGGANTTTCTATNCAGACAGCCGCGCTGATTTGGGGATTCACCATGGGGTTTTCAGGNCTGGCACAGATATTTGGNGGAGTTNTCGGCGACAGAATTCCAAAGAACATTGCTCTCTGCATTTTCGGATGCGTTCAAGCNNTGGGCGTGNTNATCGCGTTGTACATANATTCCGTGTCTCTGGCNNCGATCTTTGTGGTNGTNTACGGGCTAGGATTTGGAGCCAGGATNCCGCTTGGAAGCGCCATAAGGGGAGAGTACTTCGGACGGAAAGCTTTCGGGAAAGTGCTCGGTTTCTCTATGGNGCCTATGTTTCTCATGATGATGATAGGGCCTCTGTTCGCTGGATGGATGTACGACAATTCGGGTAGTTACGATACTGCNTTCATTANCCTCGCAAGCATCGGTTTCATCGGAAGNATTGGCTTCCTATTTGCTAAAAAACCGACACCGCCTNCNCNCTCCACCGCTTCAGTCGCNTCAGGTTGAATACNTGGTCAAGCNTAAGTTGTTGCGCCGAATTTCGAATGTTTCTGGCTCATTCTAGCCCGTGAAATGTTACTGGGCNGGNTTGATAACCNGACTCNCAGTTTCTGATTGAAAATCATNTNTNTNNACCNNTTGANCGGAGCAATCGCCATGAAAGTNGGCNTCATATCAGACACGCACAACCCNAGTGTTGGGGCGGAACCGCCNCCAGAAGTAGCNATCGCATTTCAGGGTGTAGATNTGATCCTNCATGCCGGAGACATTTACACNCCCGTTTGCCTCGACTGGCTAGAAACGATCGCGCCGGTGTANGCCGTTGAAATGTGGGCTGACGCACATTTCAAAGANGACCCTCGCGTCGTGAACAAAACNCGAGTCCTAAATNTCGAAGGACACGCCATAGGCCTAACNCATGATTTGCTNGTGCCNGGTATGGNCNAAGAAATCACCGANTATAGCCCNTTGTCAAANNATTTCCCNCCAGACGCCGATTTCCCTGCGACTCTTGNGACTGTATTTGGGGCTGCNGTCGATATTGTCGTATTCGGCCACACNCACTATGCCGTAATTGAGGAATATCANGGAATTTTGATGCTGAATCCCGGGAGTCCTAGCCTTCCTAGACAACTGCGNCGCCTGGGCCAAGTGGCTGTATTAGAGTTGGAAGCAGACCATAAGAGCGCTGAAATCNTAGAACTTTCCACGTTCAGCTAGGCAGTCCCTAGTGTCTGTGATCTATGAGAGCNGCGCATTTGTCGAGGNCGTAAACTCACGAACCCAATTGTGTTGGCANTAGCCTNTCGACNCTCTCGTTNCTGNNCTTTGCAAACGTGCAGCTAGTAAACACAANCCCCCCGATGGTCGGGGGGAATTGNGAAGGGGCGTTGAGACNAGATCGTNCAGTTGACGGCCNATCTAGNTCCCGTTGGNNTCGANGATGAANTCGAGCTGGTCGTATTGGCCGTTCGCCACAGATACTGGGTCNGCGNCCAGCCAGCGTTCGGCGATGGTTGAGTAGATGCTGCGNAAGTCGGTGTTAAAGNGAAGGTCACCTTCGAGGTGGTCCCTTTCCTCCAGTGANGGATACTCCCCGTACAGCCCGCCGTTGACCGACCCTCCGATGGCAAACGAGACTCCGCCTGAGCCGTGGTCGGTGCCCGCCGAGTTGTCCCTGATGCGCCGTCCGAANTCGGAGAAAACGAGTATNAGGACGTNATCNTCCATGTCGTGCTCCTTCATGTCGTCCATGAAGTCNCCCAGGGCGTTGGAGGTGTCGCTCCACANCTTGGCGTGCGTCTCCAGCTCGGCCGCGTGTGTATCGAANCTGCCGTTTTGAGCGTAATAGATTCGCGTGCCCANGTCTGCGGTCATCACCTGCGCNATGCTCTTCATCGACTGCGCGATTGGNGTGTCCGCGTACTCGACNCTCGAAGAGTACTTCCTGGGAGCGGTCCTCAGTATATCGGCNCCTCTGAGCGCATCAATCCCAGTCTGNCCGATGAACTCCGAAATCGTATCGTGGGCCATCGCGCTGCCGTAAATCTGCGAGAAGGCTNTCAGCGCCAGATCTCGCGCATTNTGCTCCTTNATNTCNGGGAGCANCCCGTACGTCTCAAGGTCGCCCACAGATGCCACGGAGACGCCTTTGCAAGAGAGCGCTCGCGGAAGNCCGCGTCCGAAGTTCACNCCGATCANGGGNTTCTCGGCCTTTGGGTCAAGCTCCCTGATCGTGCGCCCCAACCAGCCGGAGTCCCCNATGCCATCAGGTTCNGCAGTATGCCATATGTCCATAGAGCGGAANTGGGACCGATTNGGACTGGGGTATCCGACCCCGTTAATAACAGCGACGTTGCCCTCGTCCCATAGCTCCTTAATGGGGGCCATGGAGGGATTGAAGCCGAGTTGGTCGTCNAGCTTGAGCACTTTATCTTGCTCTATCCTGACGTCTGGCCGCCAATCGTAGTACAGGCCGTTGCCATAGGGGACCACCGTGTTCAGGGCGTCGTTGCCGCCACTAAGTTGNANNACCACNAACGACCGATCCGATTTTGCTGATGCCATTCTCGCTCTCCTGATCTTGCGATTCNAATAACAGGTCTAGCTTNCATTATNGAGGCGCTCAATCNNCTCGCTGGTAGACCTGGAGCCTGTGNCGGTGAGTCTCAGTCACGTAGAGGCGTCCNTNTGGGTCAAGTATAACTGATGAAGGCCCCCAGAACAGCTTNTCTATATGCGACGACTGCTCGTGCGGGTCGTCGTTGAAAAACTCTATATCNGGCTCGAGGTTTGCCCTCGCTCGTGCGTCAGCNTCCTCGACGTTGATCCCTAGAAAGTCCTCNGCCCANNTCGAGTGCGTCGCTTCNCCCCTTAGCTNCTGCATGAANCGNCCGTCAGCGTCCAGAACCTGCACNCTNTCGTTNCCCCAGTCTGCGACGTAGACGTAGCCNTCAGTGTCGACGGCTACGCTGGCTGGCTTTAGGAACTGGCCGTCNCCACGACCGGAGCCGCCGTACTGGGATATAAACCGCCCTTTGGANGAGAATNTTTGCACNCGGTCGTTGCCCCAATCGGCNACGAACACATNACCATCAGCGTTNGTCGTCAGACCCCACGGCATGTCGAGTTCTCCCTCGCCGCTGCCGGCGCCGCCAAACGCNGACAGGAACACTCCATTNTTCGTGAATCTCTGAACCCGGTGATTCCTTGCATCCGACACCAGTATGTTGTCGTCCAGGTCGAAGGCGAGGCCCGANGGGCTGTCGAGTTCTCCTTCGCCGCNGCCGTGGGNGCCCCATGAGANGACGAAGTCTCCCGAAGCNGTGAAGACCGTAATCCGGTGGAGATGTTCGTCGCTGACGTAGACTCGACCGTCACCGTCGAGGGCAATTCCGCTGGGCCAGAGGAACTCGCCGTCGCCATCGCCTCCAGCTCCGAACACGCCAAAGTACTCNCCATCCATGTTGAGCATGGTGACCCGGACGGTGTCAGCAGGCGCGCGCTCCGATGAGCGATTCACAACGTAGATGCGTCCGTCTCGGGCCATGGCGGAGTCCACGGGGTAGTAGAAGCCACGACCGCGCATCGTTGTCATTCCAACCGTTCGGTTGTATTTGAGAAATTGCGTCTGTTCTTGGAGGTTTAAAGCGCTCATAGTCTCTCCTGGGATTCACAGAACCGAATCAGGCTACGTTGTTGTCTCGAGGGCGGCGCATGTGCGATTCGTCAACGCTCCGGATCAATCGATCTGATCAGGATGACGTCGATTTAGGCGCGCTGAAACTCTGGGGTAGCCGCGATCAGCTGGACGACACCGGCCACACTCTGCCTGGCCTTCTCGCCGAGTGTGTGTCCGTCTACCTGGATGTCTCCTCCTTCCGCCGCGTACTCTACGAGTCTGGTACGCGTCTCCTCCTGAATCGATAGAGCACCCAAGTGGTCTAAGCACACGTCGACCAGTCGCTCCGGCGTCAACGTGCCTCCGTTGTCAGCCGCCAACCGCCTAATCAGCGCCTGAGAGCCGGGTGTCATGGTGTTTCCCAGCTCCTCGGACGCGAAGTTCATCCTCTCGACAAGCGCCCCTGTATCGATCCACGTCAGGCCGCCATCGTAACCTTCGACAGAGGGGGGATTGCTCAGCCGCTGGCCCATGAACTCCATACGCAACCGTTTGGCTACTGTCTCGTAACGTGGCCTTTCGAAATCTTCCGTAAGTCTAAGCACCCCGGTCACCAATTCAGCCGGACTCTTGACCTTCTCGTGCCAGCAACTCTGCGACTTGAAGAAGTCGGAGTTGAATAGCGTTCGCAACATGGAGCGGATATCGTAATTGCTGTCGAAGTATGATTGGGAGAGTGTTTCAATGGCCTCGGGATCTCTGGGGGGCTGATACGGCCATTGCGGCACAGGCGGCTCGTCGGCAACGAAGAAGTGATAAAGGTGCCTGGAGATGAATCGCGCCGTCGCAGGCTGCCGACAAATGATGTCAACGATGTCCTCGCCGTTGAAGTTGCCCGTCTGCCCCAAGAACTCCTTTTCGCCGTCGTCGTGGTCCTCGGGGCGATACTCGAAGTGCCACGAGATGCGGCCGTAGGGCCAGTCCGAGTCCCTGCTCGAACGTAACTCCATGTACTCACGGTTACCGATGGTCCAGCCGGTGAAGGCTCGGGCACACTCCTTGACGTCATTTTCCGTAAAGTTCCCCACTCCCATAGAGAAGAGTTCTAAGAGTTCTCTGCCAAAGTTCTCATTGATTGCCCCTTTGTGGTTTTGTTGGTTATCGAGCCAGATGATCATGGCCGGGTCTTTCGACAACTCCAGCAATAGAGTCCTGAAGTTGCCCATAGCGTAGCGCTTGAACATTCTGATCTGGTCGGAGAGGGGCTTGGCATTGATTACCTTGGCATAGCCGGTCGCGAAGATCCCATGCCAGAACAGTCCCATCTTCTCCAGGAGCGGTGCATTGGTGGTTGTCATCCGGTAGAGCCAGGCATCGATTCCGCTGGAGCCCAATAACATGCTTGATTCATCTGGATGGAACCTTCGGATGAGGTGCTCCGACATACTGACGGGGTTGCTGGTATCCAGCAATCGGGAGACTGACGCCTCGTAACCGTCTCGAGAGCGATCAGCAAGCTCCTCGCGAGTCGCGCCGAAACCTGCTCGGCGCATCAGATGGGCCAGCAGTTGGATATCCTGATTTGACATATTTGTTCCTCCGCTTTATCGCCAATCTGTGTAGGTGTACCTCGAAACCAAAGTCCAGTCAGTTATCTAGTGTCGAGTCCAAATCGTTACTAATCGAGACCAATTTCTATCTTACCTTTCCGGCGATAGGTGGAATAGGCTTGCCAGCGGCGATAAATTTGCCCGAGCCAGGTTGTTGCTCCAACTTACCGTCATTCAATAGGACTCTGCCTCTTAACATGGTCATCCAGAGCTTTCCGTTGACCTTCCAGTCCTCGTAAGGTGTGTACCCCGTAGTGCTCTGATGGTTTTGGGCCTTAATTGTCGTTTCGGCATCGGGGTCAATGATGAGCAGATCGGCGTCAGACCCCGGCTGTATTACGCCTTTGCGTGGATACAGCCCAAAGATACGCGCCGGGTTTTCTGCCATCATTCGCGCCATCCACCATATGGGTAACTTGCGTTTAGCAACCCCCTCTGAGAATACGAGAGGCACGATAGTTTCCATAGAAGGCGCGCCGAACGGGATAGGCTCGCCATTGGGCGCTCGAAACACATTGTCCCAACCAAGCTCCTTCATCGCAGTTGGCGCAGGGGCGTGGTCGCTGCCAATCGCAGAGATGTAACCATTCTCGGTGCCATCCCAGAGCGCATTCTGGTTCACTCCATCAGCGGGCCGTAGCGGTGGCCCGATCTTGGCGAAGGGGCCGAGGCTGTCCATTACAGTCTCGTCCAGGAGCAGATACTGAGGACATGTCTCTGTCCACACACGCTGGCCTTGTCTTTGAGCGTCCTTGATCCGCTCAAGACCCAGTTGGGTGGTGAGGTGCACGATGTACATCGGACAATTGGTCATCGCCCCCATGAGGATGCCTCGATTGATTGCCTCGGCCTCGGCCCACGGAGGACACGTCGCTGGGAAATCCGTAGGCTTGGTTCGACCCTCGGCAATGGCTTTGTGCATCAGGTGCTCGATGACGTCGCCATTCTCGGCGTGAAGTTGCACGATGCCGCCGTTAGCTCCAACAATGTCCATAACCCTCGCAATGAATGAGTCGGACACTCTATGGTCGTAAGTCATGAACATCTTGAAGGACGTCACACCCATGCTTATAGCCTCAGCAAGGCTATCGATAATGTAAGGGGTGTTGCTCAAGATATAGTGAAAGGCGTAGTCAACAAGAGACTCGTTTTTGGCTTCTTCTTTCCAACGGTTGATCGCGTCGGGCAGAGATTCCTCATCCTCCGCGTTGTACGCGCCAAACGGGATAATGGTCGTCAGTCCGGCAAGAGCTGCTGCTCTTGTGCCAACCGTCCAGTCATCACCGGGTGTCGGACGCAGATGAACATGACAGTCTATCGCGCCGGGGAGAACATATTTGCCTGACGCATCTATGTAGTTTTCGGTATCGGGCATCATGTCGTGAGGACCAACCGCCACAATGCGCTCCCCTTTGATGGCTACGCTGGCTTCGTAGGCATTAGACGAAAAAGCCACCGTGCCACCATGCACCACAGTATCAACTGTCGTCGCCATGTAGTCTCCTTCCAAGAAGCTTCGTCAAGCTGACCGCCTGCCACATCGTTTGATGGCACCGCCAAGAAAGGCCTATTGGGTATAATCGCAGCTCGCATGTTTGCAGCAAGCCTCTGATAGCCTAGACAGTATCACCACCTCTAGATAGCGTCAATTTTTGTTCGACGCAGTAAACAGACTTCGGACAAGGCGGTTAGTTCCGATTGACCCATGTTATGAACAAAATGTGTTTGCAGCAAGCGGGATCATGGGATGGACGTTGGCCGATTCGATCCGAGCCGGCAGTCATCGATACGGCGCATAGCCAAACATCTCTCTTTTTCACTGACGATGTGAACCCTGACAAGATTATCTTTATCATGAAATATTGCTGCTAGAATATCCTTCAGATATCGAGCTGTACATATTGTCGAATGAGGTGATTTTGGTGATAGTTGTAACCGGGGCAGCCGGACGGTTGGGGAGTCTCGTTGTCCGTCGCTTAGTCGACAGAGGCTACCAGGTCCGTGCCACAGACCGCGTGGCGTTGGATAACTCGCCAACGGAATTTGCCCAGGTCGATCTGCGCGATTCACGCCTCGTTGGTGATCTTCTGAAGGGAGCGGATAGCGTCATCCATATGGGAGCTGTACCCGGACCAAGTAGAGGGGATCCTCGAGAGATATTTGAGAACAATGTTCAGAGCACGTTCAACATTTTCATGACTGCGGAAGAGTTGGATGTTCGGCAAGTGGTGTTCTCGTCGAGCGCATTTGGAATGGGATGGGCGCACGATCCCAATGCTTTCGTTCCATTGTATCTGCCACTGGATGAAGACCACCCGATGACACCATTTGAACCATACGGGTTGTCAAAACAGGTAGGTGAAAGCATAGGCGCGTTGGTTGCTCGTCGCTCATCAACTTCTGTCGCAAGTCTTCGGTTCACAAATGTAGCCCTCCCAGAAATACAGGCGGAGTTCCCTTGGCCAGCGCCCACCCCTGACAACCCTTTGACCCTCGTAATGTGGGCCTACGCCGACGCCGAAGATGTCGCTGATGCCCACGTTCTTGCGTTGGAAGCGGACATCGTCGGTCACGAGGCCTTCATGATTGCCCAACCCAAATCGCGCTTCAAAGAAGACACTATCGAGCTTGTTGAACGCAATTTCGGTTCGAAGGTTGCAATCCACGGCGACCTCATAGGCAACTCAAGCCCAATTAACGCGTCCAAAGCTCAGCGGATGCTGGGCTGGCAACCGCGAAGCGACTGGACCGAACACTGATTGCGCTAACGGAACAGAAAATCAGTTGCGAATTGAAGTTGGCGTCGCACGTTTCCTTATGAGGTCACCTCTGTGCTTTTGACGCCACCAAAACATATCCGTCGGTGCCGTAGTGTAGGAAGAACCGGCTGCGCCGCGTCCGGCATTGTCGTTACCAGGTCGCGGCGCTTGGCCTAGTTTGTCGCGTGCCACAGCACCGGAAGTCCTTCAATTAACTCCTCCGTTGGATCCACCCCATCAACCTCTGGAACGTTCAGCGACTCCAGTTGTAGGGCCACCCTAATTTGCTGGAGGAATTATTTGTACATTGTATAAACCAGGTATCTGAAAGTTGGGGTTTGCGCTTGACAGATGCTGAATGGAGCCAACGAAACTAAGTGGTGAAATATGCCAATAGCGTACGATCCGAGATGGCCGCTTGCCAATCGGTCGAATGGAGGANTTCGNGGCCGCATTCTTGTCATCGTCGTAGCTGGCCTCGCGNCCTTAATCGCTATCGCTACCGCGGGACAAGCGATTGGGCCCGTGCTAACCGGCGTGATCACCCAAAGAACCGGGTTGACGGTAGAGAANGCCGTCGTTATCGACCATNATAACTTAACTGTGAAAGACACCGGTGGCAGCGACAGCGACAAGATCTTCGCTTTCAATGATGATGNGTCTCAATTTACCGTAGNGGCAGAAATGAATACTGCCGATGAGCTTGTCATCGACTTGCCGCTATTAAACACTTAGAATCCAGATGCCAACGTGATCGCCCNGCCGGAAGCGTCCGAAGGNTTACGCGTCGACATCGGGGGCTTCTGGGACACTCTCNCCAGAGATTCCAGCCCAAGTCCAATACGCAACTGCTGGAGCAACGCCGGGCGATTGTCGTATGTGCAATAACAGGATAGGGTCGACTACTGAGATTGGNGCTGGTTTATGGCATGACCGTTTTCCATCGCACCAAACAGCCNGTGAGATGACATCGANCANAGGNAGACCGTTTCAAATTGGACTTGCCATTCGCCAGCCTGAAGTTGCTGCAATGACGACANCTCAATGACACGCTTAGATGCAGGACTAGGCAGTGTCAATATTGCTAGCTTATAATCGGTATTAATCCGCATGCCTAGGGCTAAAATCAAACATCCGTTTGCACCTCGTAGCGCCACATGCAACTTAAATTTTTAGGAGAAAATATGCCTGAAACATCCCACATTATCTATACAAAAACTGATGAGGCTCCTGCCCTGGCCACGTTCTCGCTGATGCCGATTCTCCAGGCATTCACCAAGAGCTCCGGTATTGAACTGGAGGCCTGGGATATCTCATTGACTGGTCGCATAATCGCGAATTTCCCTGACAATCTGACAGATGAACAAAAAATCCCTGATTATCTGACTATGGCTGGTGAGTTGAGCTTGGATCCAGTGGCGAACATCGTCAAACTGCCCAACATCAGTGCCTCTATTCCCCAGCTAAAAGGCGCGATCAAGGAATTACAGGACAAGGGATATGATATCCCCGACTACCCCGATGATCCTGCAACTGACAAAGAACGCGAACTGTATCAGCGCTTTTCCAGCGTGTTGGGCAGTGCAGTCAACCCGGTTCTACGAGAAGGGAACTCCGATCGTCGGCCTTCTACTGCGGTCAAAGAGCACGGCAAACGCAATCCTCATCAAATGATGCAGGACTGGCCGGACGTGTCCAAGACCCGTGTTGGGCACATGACAAGCGGTGATTTTTACGGCAGTGAAAAGGCCGTGACAGTAGCGGCAGAGGGATCGGCTACGATCGAGTTTTTGTCTAGCGATGGCAGTGTGACCGTGCTCAAAGCCGATATCCCCTTGATAGCTGATGAAATCATCGACTGTGCCGTGATGAATGTGAAGGCGCTGCGCCAGTTTTACGCTGACGAAATGGAAGACGCTAAAGCTGATGGCTTGTTGCTATCTTTGCACCTGAAGTCGACCATGATGCGGGTGTCCGATCCGATTATTTTTGGCCATTGTGTGTCGGTTTACTACAAGGATGTGTTGACCAAACATGCGGCCGTGCTGGGAGAGCTTGGGGTGAACCCCGACAATGGAGTGGCTGAACTCTACACCAAGATTCAATCCCTCCCTGAGGCCAAACGGGAGGAGATCGAGGGAGATATTCGGGAGGTTTATAGCGCGCGCCCAGAGTTGGCTATGGTGAACTCCAGCCGAGGTATCACCCATCTGCATGTGCCGAGTGATGTGATTATTGATGCCACCATGCCCGTGATCGTCCGCGATGGCGGCCGCACGTGGGGTCCCGACAACGAGTTGCACGACACAATCGCGATGATCCCTGATCGCTCTTATTCAACTATATATCAGGCGGCTATCGAAGATTGTCAGAAGCACGGGGCGTTTGATCCATCGACCATCGGTAGTGTCTCCAATGTCGGGCTGATGGCCCAAAAGGCCGAAGAGTATGGGTCTCACGATAAAACCTTCAAAGCTCCCGGTAAAGGGGCGATTCGGGTCGTGGATACATCGGGCGCAACTCTGATAGAACAAAGCGTTGAAGAAGGCGACATCTTTCGGATGTGCCAAACGAAAGACGAGCCGATCCAAGATTGGGTCAAGCTCGCGGTAAATCGGGCTAGAGCCACCGGCTCGCCGGCCATTTTCTGGCTGGATCCGAACCGGGCCCACGACTCTGAACAAATCAAGAAAGTGGACCAATTTCTGCCCACGCACGACACAGTCGGGTTAGACATTCGCACCATGTCTCCTATCGATGCGATGCGGTTCACGCTGGCCCGTAGCCGAGCTGGCCTGGACACGATTTCCGTGACTGGCAACGTGCTGCGTGATTATTTGACGGATCTCTTTCCCATCCTGGAATTGGGCACCAGCGCCAAGTTGCTTTCTATTGTGCCCCTGCTCGACGGTGGTGGGTTATTTGAGACAGGCGCTGGCGGGTCGGCTCCCAGGCATGTGCAGCAATTCCTTGAGGAGGGCCATTTGCGATGGGATTCTTTGGGTGAATTCTGTGCTCTCGTCGTTTCCTTCGAACATTTCGGCGAGACGCATAAGAACGACAAGGCGAAGCTCTTGGCGGAAACCCTAGACCAGGCGATTGGGCAGCATTTGGAAGACCGTCGGGGGCCGTCGCGTCGGGTGAACGAACTGGACACACGAGGCAGCCATTTCTACCTCGCTCTGCACTGGGCGGAAGCGTTGGCCAATCAGACCCAAGATACAGAGTTGCAAGCTCGCTTTACCAAGGTGGTCCAGCAGTTGTCCGCCAACAAAGACAGGATCGTCCAGGAGTTGATCGATGCCCAGGGACAGCCNGTAGATATCGGCGGTTATTACCATCCCAACGTTGAGATGGCCGCCAATGCCATGCGCCCCAGTGCCACTCTGAACGCGATCGTGGACGGTATCTAGGTAGTGTTGGCATTTCATCGTAACGATATGAGAGCGCCCACTAAAGTGGAGGAAACCGAACTAGGTATCGGNATATTTGTCGAACCTNCTAAACATATGTCGAATGTGCCGTCCCAGTTGTTCAGGATAATCNCGACCTCGGCAACAACCTCATGGAATGCCGTCAATGAGTCGGTCAATTGACGAAACGTTGATCGAAACAAAATAATAAATGAAAAGGCATCACTATGCGANACAGATTGCCGTTGTGGGAAGCCTGTCTTTAATAGGCATATTATTCATGCAAAAAGCGGATTAGAGCCTCCGAAGGCATCAATCGCTGTGCCAGTCACACTCGAACTGTCGTCCGATGCAAGATAGACCGCCAGTTTCGCGATTTCTTCAGGAGCCATCAAACTCGGATCGTCGATTTTCCCTCGCATACGGAAGGCCTCCCTGTACCCCTCGGTATCGACCCCGCCCGGACAGATACAATTTACGTCGATGCCGTATGGTTTCATCTCTGCAGCCACGCTTTCGGTCAGGCTGATGAGCGCAGCCTTCGTGGCCCGGTAGGCGCTTCGGCCTTTCGATCCTTTCCTGCCACCGATGCTCGATATGTTTATGATTTTACCGTAGTTTCTCTCCATCATGTTTGGCAAGCAGAGCGCGGTTAGCAACGCAACGGCCTCAAGGTTCACGGCAACGACATTCCTCCAGAGTTCGAAATCAAAATCGACCAGGTTTATGCGAGGATGGATGATGCCCGCGTTGTTCACAAGAATGTCGATCCGACCATAGTTCGCCAGGGTTTCATCTGCGATTCGCTGGAGATCAGAATCTATGCTGAGATCGGCTGTCACGGCCAATGCGCTACCCTCAGATTGAACGATACGGCCAGCAAGATCATCAATCGCATATTCAGTCCGTGCAGTGACCACTACGTTGGCGCCTTCGTTCGCAAACATGACCGCGATTGCCTTGCCGATTCCCCTGCTCGCGCCTGTGACGATCGCCGTTTGTCCCTTCAGTTTTTCCATTAGCTTGCACGTCCTTCTCGCTATGATACGTCAGGGTAATTTATTCTCTAACGCGCGACAACAGGCAACAACGAGAGCGCAGCCGAATCAGAATCTCGTTGTGAGCTTGGTCTCAAGCAGCGGGATTACAGCGACCGTATGTTCTGGCGGATCAATCATGGCCGAATTATACGCCGAAGCCAACGATGCCGTCATAGTCAGGCGTCGCCACTAGTTGTCCCACACCATCAAAAGCTATAAAGTTGCTGGGAACCACTGAATAAATTTCGTGACCGTATCCCGATACGGTCCTAGGAATACTCGATATTAGGAGAGCACTGTCATGGTATGGCAAAAAGAGATAGACGAACTGAACAGACGACTGGAGATGGCAAGCAAAATGGGGGGANAGGTGGGCGTCTCCCGCCAGCATGAAAATGGCAAGCTCACAGTNAGAGAGCGGGTCTATGCCCTGGCGGACCCTGGTTCGTTCAAGGAGTTGTCAGCGTTGGCCGGCAGCGCCGCCTACGAGAATAATGAGTTGGTCGATTTCCTCCCCTACCCAAGGGTAATCGGCACATCGAAAATCAATGGGCTTCGCGTGCTTCTCGATGGAGGCGACTTCACGGTGCGCGGCGGGGCCGGAGAGCGAGGCCACGGCAGCAAGCCGANCGCTCTGAAATACGCNACGCAGTGGAGGCTGCCCCTGGTCAGACTCCTGGACGCCGTCGGAGGCAGCGTCAGGACATTCGAACANTTGGGCAGGACCTATCTCCCTGACAGCCCTGGGACTTCTCTTGCAGTGGAACTGCTGAATCAAGTGCCGGTGGTGTCCGCNGTCATGGGTTCTGTAGCTGGCCTTCCCGCTATCGAAGCGTGTTTGTGCCACTTCAACGTAATGGTGAAGGACACCAGTCAGGTATTCGCGGGAGGTCCGCCTGTTGTGAAGGCGGCTCTCGGTTACGACATTACAAAAGAGGAACTTGGCGACCATCGCAGCCAGGTGTTTACAGCCGGCGTCATCGACAATCTGGCTGACTCNGAAGAAGAAGCCTTCGAAATGATTCGGAAGTTTCTGAGCTTCATGCCGTCGAACGTTTGGAAGAAGCCTGAACGGATCGAGACCGACGACGACCCGGAGCGACGCGACGAAGAGTTGCTGTCTATCATCCCCAGAAACCCGAGGAGAAGTTACGACCCACGCAAGATACTTGAGCATGTCCTAGACAGGGATTCGTTCTTCGAAATAGCTCCTCACCACGGCAGAGCGCGCATCACAGGACTGGCTCGCGCCAACGGGTATCCTATCGGCGTAATGATCAACAACCCCAACCACTTGGGAGGTTCAACCGACGGCGCGGCAGGCGAAAAGGCGATGCGCCTCTGGAGCCTGTGCGATACCTTCCACCTGCCCGTGGTCTCTTTCGTGGACGAGCCTGGTTTCATGGTGGGCATGGACGCGCAGAACGCAGGCATCGTGAGAGCGGGCGCGAGGATGGTCGNAGCNCAGTGCCGGAGTCAGAGTCCCTGGATAAGCTTTTACATGAAGCAAGCTTACGGTGTTGCAGGACAGACGCACCACCGCCCCACAGGCATGTACCATCGCTACGCATGGCCGTCCGGTAAGTGGGGGTCTATGCACATCGAAGGCGGCGTTTCGGCGGCNTATCGAAGAGACATCGCCACTTCGGACGACCCAGAAGCGCGCCGTCAAGAAATNGAAGCGAGGCTGAATGCGATGGCGTCGCCCTTCAGGACGGCGGAGGCCACCGGAGGCGAAAGTTTGCACGGAATCGACATCGTTGACCCTCGGAACACCCGATCGTTGCTCTGCGACTTCGTGGACATGGCGCAGGATATGCTCGACACGCAACTGGGTCCGCCAATATATCCATACGTCCCTTGAGCGGGATGGCTTCCAATGTCATGCTGAGTGGAGCGAAGCATCTCGTTGGCGCAAGACCGCGGTTGAGCGAATGGGCGAGATTCTTCGACACCGATCGCAGAATAACGTTAAATTCTTGAGCGAAACTTAATTACAGAAACGATTCACAGACACGAAAGGCACAGTTACAGATGGGTTTTCAGAGCATTTTGGTAGCGAACCGCGGTGAGATTGCCATTCGCATCATGCGAGCAGCAAACGATCTCGGCATCAGCGCTGTCGCCGTGTATTCAGAAGACGACCCGAAGGCGCTCCATAGGGCCGTTGCCGATCAGGCAGTCGCGTTGAAGGGGCGCGGAGTTCCTGCATACCTCAACATGGACGGAATAATCGAAGCGGCGAAAGAGAGCAACTGTGACGCGATCCATCCCGGGTACGGATTTCTTGCTGAGAACGCAGCATTCGCCCGCAAGTGCGCCGAAAATGGGATCGCTTTTATCGGCCCTGACGTAGACCATCTCGAACTCTTTGGTGACAAAGGCCGGGCCAGAGCAGCAGCATCCCATGTTGACGTTCCCATACTCAAAGGGATCGACAGATCGGTTTCGCTCGAAGAAGCCCGGGAGTTCTATGACTCGCTTGGCGGCAAATCTGGAATGATGATTAAGGCAGTCGCGGGCGGCGGCGGACGCGGCACGAGAGCCGTGACGAACGAAGCTGACATCGAAGATGCCTACAATCGTTGCAGGTCCGAGGCGAATATCGCTTTTGGAAACGACGAGTTATACGTCGAGGAATTTCTTGAGCGTGCGCGACACATTGAGGTTCAGATTCTTGGCGACAAGAGCGGCAACATCGTGCATCTCGGCGAGCGGGAATGCAGTATCCAACGCAGATACCAGAAGATCGTGGAGATTGCGCCGGCGCCGAATCTCTCAGAGACTCTTCGAGCAAATATCATCTACGCAGCGCTAAGTCTCGCCAAGAGC
>PAIW01000126.1 GCA_002710885.1 Chloroflexota bacterium
AATCCACTATATCCGGCGTGTTGTGCCCGCACATTAGCATGGTGGCAACCTCGCCTCGTTCCAGTTTTTCTTCTTCTTGTTCTCTCTCGACTCTGCCGTGCAATTTGCTTCGAATAGGAATTTTCCAGTAAAGTGCTATGGGGTCAAATGGAGCACTTTGGATGGCAATTGACACCATCAGCGAGTGGCAGTATAGTTTCGCGCCCCCAGTATGGTGCGTTTAAGAAAGCACTGGATTCCATGCGGGAAATATCGGCCAACAGGAGGATCAAACTTGATATTAATGGCAAGCGTTCAAAATCTAGAGGAAGCGCTGGAGGCTCTATACGGCGGGGCGGACATCGTTGACGTCAAGAACCTCCAGGAAGCCTTGGTTGGATCAGCCCATCCAGGCATCGTGAAGCAGGTTCGCGAAGCGATCCCGTTGGATCGACACGCCAGCGTCACTCTCGGCGTCGTGCCCAACCAGGTAGGCACCGTTGCGATGGCCTGTTACACCGCAGGCGTCCTGAATGCGACGTCCGTGAAGGTCGGGTTCATGAAAACCGAGTACGACGCGGCAGTGGAAATTCTCCTGGCGTGCAAGGATGCATTGGATGGCTTCGAGACCAAGCTCATCGGCTCTCTGTTCGCCGACAATCCGCTATACGACGGCCTGGACGCCAGCAACATGGTGCCGTTAGCAAAAGACGGCCAATGCGATGGATTCCTTATCGACACCTTGACTAAGGACGGACGCAACCTGTTCGACTTCATGCCCGAGCCACAACTTCGCGAGATCGTCGTCGAGGGCAAGAAACTGGCGAAAAGCACCGCTCTATCCGGTCACCTCCGTCTGGAAGACTTGGACGAACTGGCGCGCATCAATCCTGACATCGTCGGAGTTCGCGGCGCTGTATGTCAGATGGGTGACCGCTCCTCCGGCGTACACAGGGACGCCGTCGCCAACTTCAAACGAGAACTCAATTTGCGCGAGTCCGGCCAGATCGAGGTCCGGGAAACAGACACCGCGCTATCCGATGACGGCTGGGTAGTTATAGATGGCACAGGCAAGACCTGCGCTGGCATTCTCGCGGCGCTGACAATCCAATTCGAGCGGGACAGCAAGTCATTCATCGAGGTCATAATCCCCGACGTGCTGAACAGTTACGACGTTGTTCTTTGGGCTGAGGAAGGCGAACACAGCGTCGTCACCCAGCGCAAGGACCAGTCTGGTGCGATGCGGATACTAATTCGCCCCTGATTCCAGGCCATCAAGTTTTTTATGGTCTTATGCACAAATAGGAACGCCGATTCTCGATTCAAGCGTATCTGGGAGATAGGTGTCTGCTTGTATAGACTCCGTAGCGGCTCAATCCCTCCGCCGCACCCTTGTGATAGCCAATTCCGCTGAGTATGATGCTCCAAACCCTCACAAAAAGCACCAGGGATGCATTTTACCTAATGATGTAGTTATCGTCGCCGTACGGTGTGTCTGAGGATCGCACGGCTGAACAGTGACACGTTGCTCTCAGCTTAAATCAAACCACTCAGAATCCATTGTAAGACATACTATTCCCGGCAGTCCCACGCATGATGGTCGTAGGCGGTTCAGAGGTTACTCTTCAGGAAGAGCGGGATATTCTCACCACGATGGGCACTGTTATTGTGCCCAGGGCATCTAGGATAACCAGTGAGCTGAAGGGACGCACCATCGTCTCGGGCATTCCTTCCGTCCAGACGGCGACCAATATGAGGACACTCACCATTATGATTATTAGTGTCGTGGACCATTGGCATAAGGATATCAGTATCCTCGATGGGGTTGCTATCAGAATCAGCAAGATGTGGTTGGTGGCGAAGGCGACAATCGCAACCGATGCCAGCGTTTTGAGGACCAGTTCGCCCCCCGTCACNCNCCCACCCCATATCACGAAGAGCACGANAGCGAACAGGGCTAGGGATGCGGAGATGCCTATCCTCACTAAATATTTGTAGCGAGCCCGTTCCAGGTGGAAAAGGCTCGGCAATGACAGGACGCTGAATCCGGACATAGCGCCAGTAGTGGCCAGCACCCTCATCTCGGTCTCGCCAAAGTCACCCACAAGAATGATCGTGATCCCGATCATTGCGCTTCCAACCAAAGACAACGCTAGAGCCCCTAGCGCCAAGCGTGTGGGACGCCTCAGCCGGATCCTGCGGGGCTGATTTCTCAAGTGACGCCTCCCAATATAACGCCAAGTACATGGCGATGCTCGCTCCGCAGATGCGAATGGATAATATGGGTCGGAAACGTTAACGAAGCGATACCGATATTTCTCACTCAAAGCCTCTAAACAAACACGCTAAGCAAGACATATCAGACTAGCATGATGAATTCTATCATTCCCCACAATTCGCTAGTNACTTGCCAAGTAGTNTTCAACGTGTCTTGTTTTTCCATCGTTTCCATCCCCGCGCAGTTTGGAGAGAAAGCGTATACACATTTCAATACTCGTCCACCGTTTTGGGATAATAACTTANTGGGCAAATAACTTTCCCCCACCCTACAGCGTTATCGATTACGTCACGCGACATTAACCGTATTGGACGTGTAGAACGTTAGCGAAAGGGGGACAGTTCCGAACCTGGAATTAGCTGAGACTATTTATCGGGTGAGCGAGCTCCAGACACAGGGATAAGATGACCTTTGGGAAGGAGCAACACTGCCTCAGANCACCCAAGACAAAAAAACGGGCTGCTGAACAACGAAGCCTGGATGTGACAAATGCCTTCCAATCACAGATGATCTCTAATGGAACTCTTAGTCGNTTAGTCTATATCGGTTAAGAATTGCCGATATTCTTGGAGGAACCCTGGTTCCCGGCGTATATCCAAGTACTACTCTTTGACCNGAATCTCTAGGTTGCATCGAAAAGGTTGCTGTGTGACACCCCTTCTTGCTTGCCCTAATCAGTAACAGTATGATTTTTGTTCGTGCCATGCTTTCGTCAAAATGGTACTCTTCGCCTATGCGAATAAAACAACTAATGTTGATAATGGATTGCACGTGATGAGTATTCGTTTCTTACAGCGAGTGCATTGACAATAGCACGGGGGTGTGACAGATATAAGACCTTGAGTATTGATGATAATTTTGATTTTCCAAAGAGGGGATTATGTTGAACAAAGCTAAACAGAAAATGTTGGAAGGGCGTCCGGCTGTAGGGGCAGAAGTTAATCTTGGGTCTACCTTGTCAGTTGAAATAATTGCCCCATTAGGATTCGATTTTGTGCTCGTTGATAACCAACACGGAAATTGGGCTGATCAAACCAGCATGTTGGCTTTCAGAAATGTAGTGCTCGGGGGCTCAGTACCTATGGCTAGGGTTCGGAAGAACGATTTTGGTCTAATTGGACGGTTATTAGATAATGGATCTCTAGGTGTCGTTGTTCCCATGGTTAATAACGCGGAGGAGGCAGAACAGGCTGTGTATGCGACCAGGTATCCCCCTCAAGGAGGCAGGTCGTCAGGCGCGTTTGGAGTCGGCATACNTGGTCCAGGATACGACGAATGGGCTGGTGAAGAAATTTTTTTGGCCGTGCAAATAGAGACAGCAGAAGGAGCTCGAAACACCAAAGAAATCATGTCTGTTGAGGGTATCGACGGTTGCTGGATTGGTCCAGGAGATTTATCTCGTTATAGCGGTATGGATTTAACAACCCAGGAAGGAAGGGATTTACACCATAAAACCATTGAGGAGATCATTTCCGCGTGCCAAGATGCTGGAAAGATACCTGGGATCTGGACTGGTGATGCCAATGGTGCAAATCATTGGCTTTCTCACGGTTGCCTATTCGTTACAGCTGGTGCCGACGGTGTCTGGGTTGAGAAGATGGCGAGACAAACACTTGAGGANTTAGATATTTAACTTTCACTGTAGTCCCTGCTCNTCATTGCTCTGTCTTGAGAGGCTATCATATAGCTCAGTCCAGCCGTAACGGTTCACGCGACCAAGAGGCGGGCCATGATATGCATTACGATGGCACCTATGACACTCTCGTGCCTGTGGGCACGAAGCTTTGGAGCGTAAGATTAGCGATCAAAATATTTATTCCCGATTAACTGAGACCCCCAATTTTCGCATAACTTAACGGCCACCGGTAACTGATAGTGTATGACCTGAAATATATGACGCTTCGTCTGAAACCAAAAATAAAACTGCATTTGCGACCTCTACTGGCTGTCCCAAACGACCGAGTGGTGTCATACGATCAGGACTAAAGTCCACCGTCTCATTAAGTTTTCGTAATTTTGCACCTGCTATTTCTGTATCAATGGGCCCTGGGGCTACACAATTCACATTGATGTTATACTCGGCAAGTTCAAGAGCCAAATCCCGCATGAAGCCGTGAACACCCGCCTTGCAGGCGGAGTATGCTGAGCCACCCTCGTAATATGCGGTCCAAGGCGTGCCCTCGCGAGCACCAGACGATAGGCAAACTATTTTACCCCGTTTCTTTTTAATCATGTGCGAGACGGCGGCACGGGTACAGAGAAATGTGCCACGTAGATTTAATCTCATGGTATAGTCCCAATCTTCAACTGACATTTGCCAAATTTTTGCATTCCTACTGCCCCCAACATTATTGACAAGAATGTCAATTTGACCAAAATGTTCAATGGCATTTTCAATTAGCTGAAAGGCAGGTTCCTCTTCGGTAATATCACCAACCACCGTCACGACCTCGCCGCCAGCGTCACGGATCTTCATGGCGGTAGTTTCCAATCTCGGTCCATCTATATCGCCTATGATCAGTTTGGCCCCCTCCTGTGCCAATCGTTGCGATATTGCTTCCCCTAATCCCTTTGCGGCGCCTGTTACAACAGCTACCTGATCCTGCACGCGTCCCATCAAGTCCTCCTTTTTCGTATGAGAAATATGCCCTCGAGCATCCGAGGAAATAAATATTAAACTTAGGTTGCAAGATATTTCGACTGNATGATAAGGCATATTTTGTACAAATAGTGTGAGCGGCTACATATTTTTTATAGGCACTCATCATGTCNAATGGCTCGTTCCTGCAGACATTTTGAGTGGGGTTTGACACCTAATTCGACTATCNAATAAGCTTTAATCTGCAATCGGATTAAAGCTGGTAATGATAACGCTACGTCCAAGGAAGGTCACCGTGAGATTTCAAAACAAAGTAGCACTTGTCACCGCGGCTGGCAGCGGCATAGGCAAAGCTACAGCAGTAATATTGGCTAAGGAAGGGGCTTCCTTAGTGGCTGTGGATGTAAACCCACTTGCTCTCAAGGATTTATCTAAAAACATGAAAGCTGAAGGTTTCACTATCATCACCAAGCAGATCGATGTTCTTGTTAGCAGTCAAGTGAAGTCATTGATAGACTCGGTAGTAACTGAATTCGGAAGAATCGACATTCTTGTAAATGCAGTGGGTGGAAGCACGATTATCCAAAACAGTTCCGCATCCGTTGATAATCTCACCTTGGATGATTGGGAAAAGGTTTTACAATTCAACTTGAAAGGAACTTTTTTATGTACGCACGAGGTAGTTAAACATATGAAACGGCAACAAAATGGGAAAATAGTCAACATATCTTCTGACGCAGCCCACAGCCTTGGTGAGCCTAGCAGCGCTTATGTCGCAGCCAAAGCAGGAGTAATGGCTTTTACTAAGAAGGTAGCAAAGGAATCGGGTCCGTACGGTGTAACGTGTAACGCTATCGCCCCAGGCATGACCTTAAGCGAGCGAATAGAACCCAGATGGGAAAAGAGATCTAAAGAGGAGCGCCAAACAATCATTGATGGCATACCTTTGAGACGGTTATCTCAACCTGAAGACCAAGCGAAAGTCATCGCTTTTCTAGCCTCTTCAGATGCAGACTATGTCACCGGTGTGACGATTGACACTAGCGGTGGCAGATATTAAACGCGGCGTTACACTTCAGGTAAACGGTTTGTCGGAGATTACTACCTAGTAACTGCGTGACGTGTCAAGATTCAGTCGAATCAACTTGACCTAAGCACGAAGAGAGAACGTTCGCGCGATTAGCCACCATTCCCAAGTTAGGGAGGGGCATCCGGCCTCACGGACAGATGAGGCTTAACATACCTCCGCGTTTGGAACATCCGCAATCTCTTGTTTGTTCTTGATCCCAGGACATGATATTGCTGGAGGATTTGCATGGCCCTTCTCCAACATCAAAATCGCCCAATCACTTCCATCGCTTGTGTATGATGCCTCGTCCATATTACTCGCGTGAGCAACGGGAATTACTGGAATCATCGCGCAAACATTGATGGCTGGCCCGCAGCCATAGCACCACGGCCTTTGGACTCCAGTAATCTGAGTGCAGTCTGACGTGCTCGTCAAATCACTGAATCCGTCTGGCAAATATCGGATACAGCCAGTGCTTGCAGATAACACCAAAGAACAAATAGAGGTGCCTCATGGAGTTTGATCTTGAACAAACCGATGCTTTGTTGAGTACGACACGGGCGGTGCGGCGTCGTCTTGACCTTGAACGGGAAGTCCCTGACGACGTGCTACGACGCTGCATTGAATTGGCGGAGCAAGCCCCGTCAGGCGGCAACATCACCAGCCGACGGTGGCTTATCATCCGCGATCCCGAGGTCAAGGCACAGCTCGCAAAATTGTATCGTGCTGCAGGTGGGGACGGCATCATCGAGAGGGCTGAGCAACTGCGCGGTACCGGGAGTTCTGAAGAACGCGTGGCGGTATCGGCAGCACATTTGGCTGCCAACCTCGAACGAGTGCCCGTACTCGTGCTCGTCACAATGTGGGGCGTCCGTGACGGCAGTGGACGGCCTGGTCTGTTCGACTCGGTGATCCAGGCTTCCTGGAGTTTCTCCCTTGCGCTACGGGCACGAGGCCTTGGATCAGCGTGGACTACTATACACCTCAGCCGAGCAAGAGAAATCGCCGAACTGCTGGGGATTCCTGATGGGGTAACCCAGATCGTACTGCTCCCTGTTGGGTGGACTATCGGTACGGACTTCAAACCAGCAGCGCGTCGGTCGCCATCCGCAATTACCTGGTTCGACCACTGGGGTTACACTGAAGAGCAACCAGACCGCGGAGGCTCCCTCCTGGCCTCTGAACCAGGCGTCACAGTCGAGGTCGACATATCCACCTCACCGGAGAGGGTCTGGGAGCTGATCAGCGACATAAACATTCCATCTCGTTTCAGCAATGAATTTCTTGGGGCCGAATGGGTTGATGCCGATGGGCCATGTGTCGGTGCCTCGTTCATCGGCAGGAATCAACGAGAGGACAGGACATGGGAAACAACGTCTTTCATCGTCGAATGCGATGCACCCACGACGTTCGCATGGAACGTGAGTGACCCCGAACGACCCAGTGCACAGTGGCGATTTGAACTTGAGTCGATCGGAGAGGGCGCTCGCTTGAGGCAGCATGTGACCATTGGCCCTCGTGTATCAGGCACATCCAGGGCGATGGAGGAACACCCCGACCAAGCGCAACAGATTCTCGCCCGACGTCGGGAACAACTTCGCCTCAATATGGAGTTGACAGTCCAAGGTATCAAGGACCTTGCTGAGTCCGGAATCTAGCGAAATCCGGTCATGAGCTAATTCTCAGCGCTTGTGGATGAGAAAGAGCGAATCCCCTAATGCGGTACCGTCTGAGCCTGATTCAGACCTGGAATTAATGGAGGCTATTTGTAGGTAGAGCGAGCTCCNGACAGAGGNATAAGATGTCCTCTGGGAAGGAGCNCANGTGANNCACAACACCNAAGANAANAACCAGGCAGCTGAAGAACNAAGCCNGGACACTCAACGATTTGTTCGGCAGGTTCGTTCAGCCACTCGCAGGAAGTGCACTGCAGAAGAGAAGATCCACATAGTGCTCGAAGGGCTTTCGTCGCAAGGTCACAGTCAACGAACTGTATCGTCGTGAAGGTATCAAACCCAACAACTTCTGCTCGTTGACCAAAGAGTTCATAGAGGCAGGCAAAAAGCGCCTGAGTCGNGACACCACACAAGATGCCAATCGCCAGNAGATTAACGCTCTCAAGAGGAAAAGCGAAGACCTTAAGGATCTGGTGGCCGAGGTGTCCCTGGATCTTCACCGTCTGAAAAAAACATCGGCGCTGAGTCTAGACGAAGGGCGCCAACGCATGAACGTCGACGGAAGGCCCAAGTCCTTCAGAAGGTTGAGTCATCCCCAGGCTCCAAGCGCAAGGTTCTGTCAGAGNTTGGAGTATCCAAGAGCGACTGCTNCCGCTGGAGAACCAGACAGAAGCAAGGAAGCCTTGACGCTCAAAGGCATCCAGGCCCATCNTGGAACAGACTTTAAGCGATGTTTTGACCACCAAAGTTCATCACTTAATCCCAAAACCCTTCACAACTCACGTGTTGGCGGGCTCCGTGAGAGAAATATTTGACGCCTGAACTCTGAGCCNGNCCGTTTTGCGACCCGGTATCGCAAACAGCACCACGCTGCCACGGGTCTCTTATCCGATCCGCTNCAAAACACNGAATAACATTATCCTCCTTGTGATAATGCGGCCGCTCCAGATTGAAAAAAACAACGTTGTCATAAACCCTCCACAAAACCCGTCTATAGGTTTATGATTGTCGTCAGCAAACAATAGCAGACGCAATAAACAACGAATGACAAGTAACTAAGGCCACAGCGCCCTCTTGCTGTATCGTGGCCGTGGAGGCAACCAACATGACACAGATTCGAGCAGCCCGCTGGAAGTCAGCGCTTGAGCTTGAAATCAGCACGGTCGAGCTGGACGGGCCTGGCGCTGGCGAGGTTCAAGTGTCCATTCGGAGCGCGGGCATATGTGGCTCGGACCTGCACGCGTTCAGAAACACATCGGGGTCTGGAAAAAACAGTGGCCTGGTTCCGGGGCATGAAATCGCGGGGGTCGTCAGCGCCATCGGAGCGGGAGTGGCCCACGTTCGCGAGGGCGATGTGGTCGGCATCGAGCCTCTTCTGCGATCNGTCGTTTGTGGCACGTGTCGGTACTGTCTGGCCGGCGAATACCAGGTCTGCACGGCAGACCGAGGGCCTGGCGGAGGGCTATACGGCGAAAAAGTCGATGGCGGAATGCGCGAGATGGGAACATTTCCTGGCCCTGCCGTGTTCCAGGTGCCGNCCGGCGTAGATTCCGAACTCGCCGCGTTGGCCGAACCNCTGGCCTGCTCGGTTCACGGCTATGAGAAGATCGGCCTTCGCGCCAACCAAACTGTGCTGATCGTCGGCGCAGGCACGATAGGCCTGACGGCGCTGTTGGCGGCCAAAGCCGCTGGCTCCCACGCCATCATTACCGCGCGGCACCCCCATCAGCAGGACGCCGCCCGTCGCATGGGGGCAGACGAGGTGATCGGAGATGACGAGGCGGGCCGCGCCAGGCTTGATGAGTTGGCCGCTCAAGAAGCCATCGACGTGGCAGTTGAGACCGTAGGGGGCCGAGCCAACACGCTTATTCAGGCTCAACGCGCAGTGCGACGCATGGGCACGGTCATAGTGATTGGTATATTCACAGACCGCCTCGCGACAATTGACGCGCTCGACATGGTGCTTAGAGAGTTGCAGATAGTTGGCGCGATAATCTACGGAGCTCCCACCGGCAAAGCTGAGTACGCGATGGCTCTGGACATGCTGGCAGACAACGCCGACACTGCCCGGACGTTGATCACTCATCGGTTCCCCCTTGAGGAGGCCAACGACGCCTTCGCCACCGCCCTCGATAAGTCAAGCAATTCAATCAAGGTCCACATCAACCCGAACACGCAGTCCTGAGCGAATTTGGCGCCGCGCGCTGCGATTCAACGATCATACGGCCACTTTCCAACTGAAGCGAATCCCCAAAACAGTCAGGCCCGCAAATCTTTGGTCACAATTGTTGCATGTGTAATTTCGCACCAGAAATTTTGTGCGAGTCCTCATGAACGGCTCTTTAGTGCCGCACCATCGGCATGACCTGTCAAATCCAATACGCAACTCAGCCCCCTATACAAATCTTGGTCTGCGCTGCATCGGGCCTCGCCCCAACCAATCGNAATTCAGCNAACACTGATGGTTGAGTACAAGACCACCACCGATCCAGCCACCGCCATCTGCCAACTTGTAAAACTCGTCACTTTCACAGATTTGATGTCTCATCACGCAATTCGTCTCAATTACCAATGTGTAACTACTCGATAGAAAAATCAACGCCGTAGCACAATGGCATGCGTCAGGTGGTATAAACTCAACACAATAGCATTGATCGCAATTGGCGAGTCAATCGGCTTGTGAACAGGAGACAATAATGGAATTTGAAGACGTCCGACCATTTCTAGAGGCAAACCACCAGGCAGTCGTGACCACATTCCAGTCCAACGGCGCAGTTCAAGCGAGCATCGTAGTCGCCGGTGCTTACGAAGGGGCTGCTGCATTTGTGTCAATTCGCGGCAGTTCAGCAAAAGTTCGAAACCTTCGTCGTGACGCCCGGTGCACCGTGTTGACAGTGACCGATGGTTGGCATAGCTACGGCGTTGTCGAAGGCATGGCGCAACTGTTCGACGCAAGCAACACTGACTCCGAACAATTACGAGTATTGTTGCGAGCAGTTTACAACGCATGCGGGGGCGGAGAGCATCCAAACTGGGAAGAATATGACCAGGTCATGCGCCAACAGAAAGCCGTCGCGGTGTTGGTGCATCCGGAACGAATCTACGGATTGCTCAGATAGCCAACTTATCAGTTACGAGAGCGCCGCTTGACCAAATCTGACAGCCCTGTCATCCTGTGCGATGTACAACAATGTTCCATATCAGGCGCTATCAAAGCGTTCCACACCGCCCAAATATTCACATACAAGAGGACGAAAAATGCCCACGGACATGAACAACCTCGTGCCGGAACAGGAACCCGAAAAGCTAGCCGGCGACCTCCAGTTCACAGAGGGGCCTCTGTGGCACCCTGACGGCTATCTTCTGTTCAGCGACATTCCTTCAAACGATATCAAAAAATACACCCCAGGCGGCAGTGTGGAGACCCACCTGACTCCCAGCCGAAACTCAAACGGCCTGACCTTCGACCGCGAAGGAAGGCTGGTCGCGTGCGAGCATACCGGACGTCAGGTGTCCCGCCAGAGCGCAGATGGGGCAATGGAGCCGGTGGCGACCCGTTACGACGGTAAGAGACTGAACAGCCCCAACGACGTCGTGGTCCACTCCAACGGACGGATATTCTTCACCGACCCGCCCTACGGCATTGAGCCTGAACAGGCGGAGATCGGGTTCAACGGCGTCTATCGCATTGACGCCGACGGCAGTGTGACGATGCTGGAATCGGATTTTGGACGTCCCAACGGCCTCGCGTTCTCGCCTGACGAGTCGATCCTATATGTTGACGACACCGAGCGTCGCAACGTCCGGGCCTTCGACGTTGGGGACGACTTCTCCCTTTCTAACGACCGCGTGTTCATCGACATGGACACGCCCGAAGCAGGAAGCCCCGACGGCATGAAGGTGGACACCGAAGGCAACCTGTACGTCACTGGAGCGGGCGGCGTGTGGGTCATATCGCCCGACGGCGTCCATGTGGGAACCATCGCGTTCCCCGAGCTTCCGGCAAACGTGGCCTTCGGCGGGGACGATTACAAAACTCTGTTTGTCACGGCTCGAACCGGCCTGTACAGCGTCCAGATCAACACTCCTGGAATCAAGCCGTAACCGACAGACAATCATGCCTGAGAGCAGGCCCATAAATCAGATTGGAACATCATGGAACACAATTTCTCGCCAACTACCTACTATTCGACCATAGGCTCTCACGAGCCTGCACTGAACGTCTTCAGCGGGGACACGGTGGTTACTACAACTATCGACGCGGGCGGCTGGCACGCCAACGGCGAGTTCATTGGGCCGCGCGGCAACCCACAAACAGGCCCGATCTACGTCGAGGGCGCACAATCCGGCGACACTCTGAAAGTGAAGTTCGAGAAAATCTGGCCCAATCGGTCCCACGGGTTCTGCTCTCGTCGCATCGCTCCCCACGTCTTGGAACCCGGCGACCCGAACACGGTGAACTCGTCGGACCGCCTCACGTTCAGCCTCGACTTCGAGAACAGCACAGCGACGGTTGAAGGCGGTCCTTCTTCCCTGTCAGACTTGACCGTGCCGATTCAACCGATGCTGGGATGCTTCGGCGTCGCTCCGGCCCGAGGACAAGCCATATCGACCGCCACTTCCGGGCCATACGGCGGAAACATGGACTACAAAGGCTTCGCCCCTGGAGTCACTGCGTACTTGCCTGTTTTCGTGGAGGGCGCGCTGTTCCACCTGGGCGATGGTCACGCCTGGCAAGCCGATGGCGAAATCCTGGGCACCGGAATCGAGATTTCGATGGACGTCACGCTTGCTCTTGAGGTCATCAAAGGCAAGGAGATCGGATGGCCGCGAGGCGAAAACGACGATTACATCTTCACAGCAGGCAACGCTCGACCACTGGACCAGGCGACCCAGCACGCCTCATCCGAGATGCTCCGATGGCTCCAGACCGACTACGGCTTGGACGCGGAGGAGGCGAATTTCCTGCTTGGGATGCACGTGGAATACGACGTTGGCAACATCTTCGACCCGGCCTTCACCATGGTCTGCAAATTGCCTAAGAGCGTTCTGCCTAAGTAACGATGTTCTGAATTGCCGTCCTGAGCGAAGCCGAAGCATTTGGTCGCCTGGGAAGCAACTATTGCATTACTAACGGCCATATTCTTCGATTGCGATGTCAGAATGGCGATGCGACTCTAGGTGGCTGAAATCCGATTGTTGAAAGTTATTCCCAGGCTCCGATCTGTCGGAGCAGGTCGAGGTCGTCGCGTTGCACCCACTCCTCCGCGATCAGTCCGTCTTCCATTCTGGAAATTGCCATTCCTGTAGATGAGACACTGACCCTGGTGGGAGGAATATTCATCCATCTCCCAAGATGAGTCCCGATCATCATCCAACGACGAGTGACGAACTCGCCGTTGGCGGACGGGATAATCCAAACGTCGAAATGAAAATCCGGGAAACCGGTTTTCAGGCTCACGATCTGCGCTTTGACTGACTCAATCCCCACAACTGGCTCATTCAGTAACGAGTCCCGTCTGACGTGGTCGGGTGTCAGCAATTCATCAACTATCTGAATGTTGCCGCGATTCCACGCCTCTTCGACATACCGCGCGACCACTACTTCTGCGGCCATGTTTGGATGATCCATATCGCCTCCTTGCGAACGATTTAGTCTCGACGTTTCAACGGCATTCTAACCAACCATGTCGTNCCGATGTCAGGCAATCGAGTATCGGACTGTTGTAGTATCCTTGGGACTCGAATCTGATTCCATTCGCCAGGCGACATATACTCATCCGATTGAAACTCTCCGATAAACTACAGAACGCAGCCTACCCCTTCGGCACGTTACGCCAGCGAAACTTCGGCCTGGTCTGGTCGTCGATTATGCTTGGCGGAATGGGCGCTCAGATGGAAACGCTGGTGATGGCGTGGTTCGTGCTGACGCTCACAGACTCGCCGTTCCTCGTGGGGTTGGCAGGCTCGGCTCGAATGGCCGCCAACATTCTTGCGCTGTTCGCCGGAGCCATCGCCGACCGAATGCCCCGCCATCTGCTGCTCTCTGGAGTTGGATTCGTCATGGGCTCGCTGGCGATCATCCTGCTGGCCCTGCTGTTGACCGACACGTTGGAGGTGTGGCACATATTCGTCATATCTTTCGCCAGTGGACTTGCCCGAATCTTTCAGATGCCCGCCGGCCAATCTCTGGCGGCGGACAGCGTTCCCCAGGACCGCATCTCCACNAGCGTGGCNCTNATCAACAGCGGCATGAACCTCAACTTGATCATCGGCCCGCTGATCGGCGGAATACTATTCGAGGCGTTCGGTCCCGAAGGCGCGTACGCGCTGATAAGCGCGTTGTACATCTCCAGTGGGGTCTGCGCGTTGTTCATCNNAGTGAGCAGGTTGACCGAGCAAACGAGAGAGTCCGTCTGGAGACTTGTGTTGGGAGGGTTGAGATACGTCAAAGTTCAACAGGCATTGTGGGCCGGGCTGNTTGTGGCGGTCATAATNAACCTCACGGGNTTCCCTTTCCACACCACTNTGATGCCGATATTCGCCAAGGACGTGCTGGGNACCGACGCACGAGGGTTGGGATTGTTGATATCCGCTTTCGGAATTGGCGCTCTGTTCGGCTCCTTCGCTNTGGCATCGGTGCAAAACATGAANCANACTGGCAGGTTATTGATCGTCGCGGTANTTGTGTGGCACGCNTCGATGGTGGTGTTTTCAACGTCGACGTCGTTCCCCACCTCCCTGNCAGTTCTCGTCGTGTCTGGNATGGCGTTCTCAGCGACTTTNGTCCTGATCCTTACAGTCCTGCTTCGCACAGCGCTCCCAGAATACAGAGGGCGAATCATGGGATTGCGAGTGCTGGCGATCTACGCTCACACTTTCGGAAGCCTCAGCTCAGGAGGCATGGCAAGCTTGTGGGGAGCGTCAGTTGCCGCCAATATCAACGCTGTCTGGGGAGTCACGATGCTTGGATTGCTGGCATCCATCGCTCCCAAGTTGCGACGGGCGTAAAGTCGACCTTAGACTAGCCACTTTCATGTCAAGCACTGTTCCGATATATTAGGCTTCATCCAGATTGTTTCAAAGACGAGGTATTCGTGAGCCACCTTTTCACACCCATAACCATTCGAGGTGAAACCATCCCCAACCGCGTGTGGGTCTCGCCAATGTGCCAGTACTCCTCGGACACCGAGGACGGACGGTGCCGACCGTGGCACTTGATCCACTACGGGTCCAGAGCGCAGGGAGGCGCNGGTCTNGTGATGGTAGAAGCAACGNCGGTCCAGCCTGAAGGCAGGATAACGCCNTGGGACCTNGGTTTCTGGTCCGANGACCAGTCCGNGTCATTCGANCAAGTGGCNGANGCCATCGACAGGACNGGTTCGACGCCAGCAATCCAGCTTGCTCATGCNGGTCGCAAAGCNTCACACACGAAACCCTGGGAAGGNAGCGACTTCNTGGAAATCGGCGANGGGGGTTGGGAGATAATCGGCCCCAGNCCCGTGAAATTCCAAGACGACTGGGGAACACCCANCGAGCTAACCATAGANGACATCGACGCGGTGGTNGCAGATTTCGCAAGCGCNGCTCGTCGCTCAGTCGACGTCGGCATGCGCGCCATTGAGCTTCACATGGCCCACGGNTACCTGGGATGCGAATTTCTNTCTCCCTTATCCAACCTGCGTCANGATGAGTTTGGAGGCTCGCTGCGAAACCGCTCCCGGTTNNCNCTCCAGGCGGTTCNGGCCGTGCGNAANACNATTCCAGAATCCATGCCCTTGTTCGTCAGAGTGTCGGCCACCGAATATATGGATGACGGCTGGNACATNGACGAATGCGTTCAGCTATGCCAGTGGCTNAAGGNCGAAGGCGTTGACCTGATCGACTGCTCATCGGGCGGCAACTCCGTTGACCAGAACTTGGAGCCTTCCCCCGGCTACCAGGTTCAATTCTCATCTCGAATCCGCAACGACACCGACATGCTGACTGGCGCGGTCGGCCTGATCACAGAGCCTCGGCAGGCGGAGAAGATACTGGCCCACGAAGAGGCGGATGTCGTCCTGTTGGCCCGGGAGCTTCTTCGCGACCCGTACTGGCCCCTGCACGCCAGGGAGGTGCTTGACGATGACAAGTCCACGTGGCCCGATCAGTACGCCAGGGCGGCAGGCATTCCGAGTATCGCCCGTTAGTTNCTGTATTTNGATCGCTCAANNAAACCATGTCATTTNGAGNCCNCCGTNGAAAAANCTGNCCCNTGGGAACAACCGTGGCATTATATCNACCAGATGCTTCACTCCGTTNAGCATGACANTGGGAGATTTTGTTAATCGCTTTTATTAGGNGAATAGATTTGGCAATCTGNGCGATGTAAAATAGGCGAGATTCGACCCCNGGTTGGATTTGGCCCTGCNGACCCATCGTCAACCCCAGTGGAGGAGAACCAGCTAAATGAAAATAACCGACATCGAGACCTTTGTGGTTGACGCGGGACGTCGACCGTGGCTGTTCACAGCANTCCGAACGGATGAGGGCATCACAGGATACGGAGAGTTTGGCTCTGGCGGCACGGCCCATGCNCTGGTGGGATTGATCGAAGACCTCAAACCCATCGTCATAGGCAAGGACCCGGAGGCGGTCGAAAAACTCTACTTCGACATGTATCGCGTTCTCAGATCAGCGCCNGGAGGCATTGCNCAGATGGGCATGGCCGGAATCGAGCTTGCCTGCTGGGACATCAANGGCAAGGCGATGNGAGTGCCCGTCAACAACCTGATCGGCGGNCCTTACCGAGACAAACAGCGAGTCTACTGGTCTCATCTCGCCAGCGCNAGGGCNGGAGACCCTACTCTCGCGCCCGANAAGCCCCTTAAGGACTGGGGCGCTGTGGCCGCAGCAGCGCTTGAGGCTCCCGAAATGGGGTACGACGCTTTCAAAACCAACATCATCTGGCCTGGGGAGAACCCTCGTTCCATCTCGCAGGGCCGAGACGGACTGAGCCATGACCAGCGCGCCGACACCGAACTCGTCCGCAATGTCGAACAGCAGATTTCGGTCATGCGGGAGGCTGTGGGAGATTCCGTCGATATCCTGCTGGACATCAACTACAACTTCAAGACCGAAGGCGCCATCCGAGTCGCCCGCGCTCTGGAGCCATATAACCTGTTCTGGATCGAACACGACAACGAAGACCCGGAAGCNCTGGCGCANTTCAAAGCGTCCACAACCA
This sequence comes from Chloroflexota bacterium, assembly GCA_002710885.1. The sequence goes on from PAIW01000126.1 coordinate 16,828, forward strand.
CTACCCTTTGCTCNGGCGAACAGCACTTCACCATGCGGGAGTACCTTCCCTACTTTGAATTACGCGCTATGGACACTGTGAAGGTCGATGTCCAGTGGCAGGGNTTCGGCCCTTCNAAGAAGGTCGCCGATCTCGCCGAGACCTACGAGCTAAACATCGCGCCGCACAANCCGGCGTCGGAGCTTGCCAGCTTCCAGACNGTCCATCTTTGCGCTTCGGTCTCCAACACCCGAATCATGGAGTCTGACCCAGAGGGCGTGCCGTGGAGGTTCGACCTGTTCACCGAGCGNCCCGAAGTAATAGACAGCTACATGACNGTGCCCACGACCCCCGGATGGGGATGCGACCTTGTAGAGNACGAAGCNCGAAAGCGAGCCTGGAACAAGTAGCGCCGAGCCATCCTCCTGANACCTTAAAACNGNATACCTGANCANCTATCCCGAAGGAATAACACNCATGAAGATCACNGCTATCGAAACATTCAAAGTCCGCACCATCGGTCGCATGCCTTGGCTATTNTGCGCCATCCGCACCGACGAGGGNATCACNGGTTATTCCGAGTTCGGGTCNGGCGCGCTNCATATGGGTATCACTGGCCTTGTGGAAGACCTGGGACGGCGNCTAATCGGCCAAGACCCTCTACCCGTGGACAAGNTGTACATGGATATGTACCGGTGGACCCGATCCGAGNCCGGCGGCGCGACAGCTATGGCGATTGCAGGGATCGAACTCGCCCTNTGGGACATCAAAGGCAAGTTCCACGATGTACCTGTGTATCGGCTGGTCGGNGGCCCATTCCGAGAAAAACAGCGCGTTTACTGGTCGCACCTGGCGACGTACCGNGTCCGNTCGGCTGAGATATTGGGCAAGCCNAAGCTCAGGACGATGGANGACGTTGCCAACTGCGCCCTCGAGGCTGTGGACGCTGGATACACAGCCTTNAAGACCAACATCGTCTTCCCTGGAGANAACCCGTCGATGATCGGCAACATGTTCGCCGGCTCCAACGACCAGAACGCCCCCACCGATCTTGTCCGNCACACCGTCGANCAGATAGGCGCGATGCGACAAGCCGTCGGCCCAGATATCGACATCTGTCTGGACATCAACTACAACTTTAAGACTGAGGGCGCCATCAACATCGGTCGCGCACTAGAACCATTCGACCTGTTCTGGATGGAGATCGACAACCAGGATCCTGAATCACTGGCGCAGCTAAAATCTGCCCAACGCACTCCCATATGCACTGGCGAGCAATTGTTAGGTTTGCGGCAGTATCAGCCCTACTTCCGAANGCACGCGATGGACACNGTTAAGGTGGANGTCCAGTGGCAGGGCTTCTCCCAGGCCAAGAAGGTCGCNGAGTTGGCCGAAGTNTATGAGTTGAANATTGCCCCNCACAACTACAACTCCCANCTCTCAAGCTTCCAGAGCCTNAACCTGACCGCCGCAGTCTCCAACGTCCGAATCATGGAGTCTGACGTGGACTCATCCCCGTGGCGCGACGAGATCACGACNCAGGTCCCGGAGATCGAGAACGGGTTCATGACCATCCCCNNCGGCCCAGGCTGGGGATGCGACCTGGACGAGGAAGCGGCAAAGAAGTACGCCTTCGANGGGTAGGCTGAATAANTCCAAGGCGTTATGGGTTTNAATAACCCTTTAGCCCTCNGTCNNCAATNCNCGNTGGGACTTATCGAGAACCTCCGGCCAANCTGCCTGTGCAAATNAGTTCGATTGATTCATAGGTTTTTTAAGCGATACCTTTATTCTATANCGAGAGCTTTACAAGCAGTATCGTTATCACGATAATCAGCAAAATGAACAACGAAGCCTTCCCGAATTTGGCATTTCGGCTACTCAGATACGNGTCATTCAAATCACTGAGGGTTAGCTCCCACTGGTAGCGTCCGTCAACACCACCTAACACCTTACGGTTATCAGCAATGCGTTTAGAAGCTATATCCTCAAGTCGATCAAGACACCTGTCCCATTTCGAATGCGGCGTAGGGCCGATAGACGGGATTGCCCTCCTGTCCGCTTCTGCNCTTAGGTACTCTCCGAGCTTTTCGTACACCTCGGAGCAGCCCTGGTGAAAAATCACCAAACGTATGGGGNGGAGATTGATCGTCGCCGCGAATGCAGCTATCGCGTCCCGGTAGTCGCCATCGATGAGCAGCCGCCTTCCTTCNAAGCCTTTGAGNANNGNGGGTTCCTGGCTAGNANCCTTAGGAGTAGNGTTCGATCTGTTGGTCGGATTGTCGAGNGGATCGGCAGATCGAGTTTCACGAACATAGACCACCTAAGACCTGCGAGCCCTGCATTTAACTTTGTGGGTAACCGCGTTGAGCGTAGTCAAGTCGGTACCGCATTTATCACACGTAACTGACACCAAAGCGGATCTCCTTGGTCTTGATCGGCATGGACTCTGCCCTGCCTGAAACGCGTCGTATGACTATATTACACGGCATTGCCTGGAGTCTCTAACCATCACATTGCGCCCCGAAACGGGACGAAGGCCTTAGGTTTCAGCAACGAATAGGTCGGAGCGGTGGGACTATGATCTAGAGTCGGTCTCGCCCGATTGAATGTGACTCTCGCCTCACCTTGCCCTATACTCTACGTCGATGCCTATCAAAGAAAGAATCCGCCGTCCCAAAATATATCGGGGTTGGTGGGTGATCTCGGCGCCTTTCCTGGCAAGCGCGCTTTCAGTAGGCGCAGGACAGTATGGCTTTGGCCTGTTCATCGAGCCTCTGGAGGACGCCTTTGGGTGGAACCGGTCGCAGATCAGCGCATCCCTCTCCTTAACCGCCGTCGGCAGTCTCATCGCGCCATACCTCGGACGGGTCATGGATCGTCACGGGGCCAAATACATCATGGCTGGGTCGATGGGGCTGATCACCATGAGTTACCTGCTTCGCCCTCTGATGACCGAGTTGTGGCACTGGTACGCATTGAGCCTCATCCAGTATCTAGGCTACGCGGGAGGCACAATTCTCCCCGCAGGTCGACTGGTTGGGATATGGTTCCAACGCACCCGAGGCAGAGTCATGGGTTTCACGGCGATGGGAGCAAATTTCGGCGGCTTGGTCATGCCGCCCCTGTTGGGCCTGATTCTTCCGATTCTGATGTGGGAAGGTTCATACCTAGTCCTAGCGGCACTTTCTGGCGCAATGATGCTCTACACGCTGGCATTCGTCAACGAACATCCTCATAGTTCAGGTACAGGAGAAAACGAGTCAATGACTCGAAATTCCCCTGTCGTGCTGACGGGCTGGACGCTCCAAGAAGCCATGCGGAGCAAGGCATTTTACGCCATCACCCTGGCGATAATGATGGGCACATTCACATACGCCGCGATACTCCCTCAGATCATCACCCACCTGACCGACCAGGGTGTCTCCGTCAGGACAGCATCGGTGGCCTTGAGTGTGTTCGCCGTCTGCGGGATGACCGGCAAACTGCTCATGGGGTTCCTCTCCGAGCGGATCACCGCCCGTTACGCCCTGATGATAAATTTCACCGGCCAGGCGGTTTTCTTGATTCTGATGACCTGGGCCGCCTCGCCTGTGGTCATGTGGATATCCGTGCCTCTTTACGGCTACTTCAACGGAGCATTCGGCGCGCTGTTCCAACTGGTCGTTCAGAACGCCTTTGGCATCCGACATTACGGCAGCATCATGGGCAGCATTAATCTGACGACGATGGTGTCCTTCGGGATTGGGCCGATACTCGCGGGAGCGTCCTTCGATCTGACTGGCAGTTATACCGTTGTGTTCGTAATAGTTGCAGCCCTGTTTCTCATAGGCGCGTTGTCGATGACACAGGCGGGCGTGCCAGCACATCGTCCCGTTAGGGGCGAAATCTCCACAAAATAGTTTCAAGACCACAACCACGAGGTGTGAACATGACAATCAATCCACAACCTGACGCCAACCAAGAACTCACCGTTGACCAGATTCTTGCCATGCAGTCCGTAATCGCGAGCGACACTCCCCGATGGTCGCCCGACGGATCCCGAATCATGTTCGTTTCCTCCCTCGGCGGAACGGCAGACCTCTGGAGCGTAAGTCCCGATAGAGACTTTCCTCAAAGGATGACGCTGGGCATGGGCGACGTCAGTTTCCTGGCATCGCGAATTCCCTTGTGGTCTCCTGACGGAAGGTATGTGTCATATCTCTCGCAAAAGAGTGGAAATGATGAGGTGTGGCTATGGCCAACCAATGGCGTCGAATTTCAACTCACCCACCTTGGGGGTCAGATCAACTCCATGAACTGGTCTCNTGATGGCCGAAGCATCATCGTAGCCAACAACCGCCACGGGAGCTACGACATATACAAGGTGGAGGTCCCATCCGGCGAATCTGTGCGGTTGACCTCTGACTCGCGGTATGAAGTGAATCCGGTGTCCACTCCTGACGGCCAAAGCATCCTGTACATACGGATGAACGAAAGCTGGGAGGATCATCAGATTATGCGAATGAACCTGGACGGCTCCGAGCCTTCCGTGATCGTGAAGGACTCTGATTTCTTCGACTACTCCTACGGAGGGACATTCGGTTATCCGCTAGTCTCACCGAACGGAGATTCGGCTCTGTTCCGGTCTCAAAGGAGCGGGTTCATCAACATATGGAATGGTCCGTTAAATGGCGGCGATCCCCAGTCCATCGCGCCTGAGGAAGCGGATCAGAGCGAGCCTGCTTGGTCCCCAAATGGCCGGCTTGTCGCCTACGTTTCCAACCACAACGGCACGCTGAGTCTGAGAATCGCCNACGTTCGCTCCGGAGAATCTCGGNACATTTTTTCTCCGACTACAGGCGTATGCTCTGCGCCTCAATGGTCTCCTGACGGAAATTCGATCAGCTTCATGCACGGTGCTCCGACCGCGCCAAATGACCTGTGGGTGGTATCAGTCGAGAAACAAGAAGCCCGGCAACTCACCTGCTCGATCCCAGCGGGTGGCCTCCAGAGCCGCTTCGCCGAGCCTTTGAAAGTAGAGTACCAGAGCTTCGACGGATTAAAGATTAACGCTTATCTCTACACTCCCAGGGGCCGATCTGAATACACAAAATACCCTGGCATATTGTTCATACACGGCGGCCCAACGAGTCAATTCATGGACGACCTCCAACTTCAAGTGCAGCACCTAGTTCAACNAGGATACGTGGTTCTTCTGCCCAACATCCGTGGAAGCTCAGGGTATGGCAAAGCCTTCGAGCAGCTTAACGACGGCGACTGGGGCCACGGTGACCTGAAGGACGTTCTCGCAGGCGCTGAATTCCTGAAAGGGCTAGACTACGTTGACGCCGACAACATGGGAATCACCGGCACAAGCTACGGCGGCATCATGAGTATGTGCGCTGTGTGCTTCGCGCCCGGTTCGTTCCAGGCGGCGGCCCCCATGTCTGGATACGCCGACTGGCCCGAGTTGCGCCATGAGGTAGAACTCAGGCACCTCAAACTGATGGATCATGAGTTTGGCCCTTACGAACAGAACAGCGAGGCCTGGCGTCGAAGCTCACCTATCTATACAGTCGGCAATGCAACGACGCCCTGTTTCGTGCTGCACGGCGAGGGCGAGGAACCCCGCTCAGACGCATCCAGGGCATTCGTNCATAAAATGCGCCAACACTACAAGACTGTACGGTACAAGACGTACCTCAACGAGGGCTACTATGTCAGATCAACCGAGAACCTGCGCCAGATGTTCACCGATGTAGCCGACTTCTTCGACTATTACCTCAAGGGCGAGTGACAACAACCATCCTGGCTTCGTGCCAGTTCGAGGAGCGAAAACATTCAACCTAAGTTGACATGGCAGAAGGTGGCGCCTAGACTGTTGGCTGTCCACACAGATCAATCAAAATATTGGACGTTTAAACAAGCAGGGAGAGCCATATGCCCATCGACCCTAACCGCGAGACCTGGAAGCCTGGGATGGGCTGGGAACAGGCTGTTGATGACATGGGTTACATCCGTGGCCTAGCCCAGGAATTAGGCGGCCCGGAGCGGATCAAACGTCAACATTCCGGCGGACGGTTCACAGTACGCGAGCGCATCGACAAGATGGTTGACCCTGGAAGTTTCATGGAAGCCGGCCCGCTGGTGGGCGCGGTCGAATACGACGAGGACGGCAACCTCACCGAGTTCACCCCCGGTGCGTATATCATGGGGCTTGCCGAAATCGACGGTCGGCCAGTCGCCATCGGCGGCGACGACTTCACGATCTCCGGAGGTAGTCCGCACAACGTGCATAAAAACTCCCGCCAGTTCACCCAACCCATGGCGATTCAGTACGGATTACCCTACATTCAACTGGTAGAAGGAGTCGGTCATAGCTCCAAATCCGACGAGGCCGCAGGCCACATGGGGCTACCCTCCGGCGAACAGTGGTGGCAGCATATGGAGCTTCTCCGTCGCGTCCCCGTCGCAGCTGGAATCATGGGTTCCGTCGCCGGGGCTCCTGCCGCCTACGCCCTCATGTCCCACTTCACTGTGATGATAAAAGGTCAGTCGCAGATATTCCCGTCCGGCCCGCCTGTCGTGCGTCGGGCAATCGGCGAAACGCTGGACAAAGAGGAGTTAGGCGGCTACCAGATGCACGTCCACGACAGCGGCCAGGTGGACAACGAGGCTGAGAACGAAGAGGATGCCTTCAACCAGATCAAACAATTCATATCCTACCTGCCGAACACCACCAGTGACGTTGCTCCGCGAGTGGAGACAGGCGACCCGCCGGATCGACGGCCCGAAGAACTCCTGAACATAATTCCAGCTAACAGGCGCCGAAGTTACGACGCCCGAAAGCTCATTCAACTCGTGGTTGATAATGGCGAGTTCTTCGAGATGCGGCGTCACTGGGCTGGAGCCTTGATTACAGGATTCGCTCGGTTGGATGGGTACAGCGTCGGCGTCGTCGGCAGTGACCCAACCAAGATGGCCGGGGCTATGGACGGCGAGGCCGCCGACAAGTACGCCCACTTCGTTGACCTCTGCGACGCATTCAACCTGCCCGTCGTGATATTCCTCGACATGCCCGGATTCATGCTTGGGTCCCACGCCGAGCGCAAAGCAACCATGCGGCGCGGGGTGGGCGCAATCATAGCCAGCGCCGAGGCCCAGGTTCCGAAGGTCGAGTTCAACGTCCGCAAGGCTTATGGTGTCGCCGCGGATGCGGTGCATGCTCTTGGCCATCCAAACGGACTGAATCTTCGATTCGGTTGGCCTGCGGGAGAATGGGGCGGTATCCCAATCGAGGGCGGCGTCGCGGCGGCATATCGTCGCGAGATCGACAACGCCCCCGACCCCGAAGCCCACAGAGCGATGATCGAAAACCGACTGATGAAGCTTCGCTCCCCGTTCCGAGCGGCGCACAAGGGGGACGTCGTGGACCTGATCGACCCTCGAGACACTCGTATGCTCGCCTGCAAGTTCGTCAAGCTGGCCCAGCCGATGCTGGCGAAGCTCGCCCAACTGCCGAAACGAGCCGTCCGGCCTTAATATCGCAACACTGAACGGCAATTGATTAACGTTAGACACAACTGATAAGGAGACCGTGTTCCCATGGGCCAACTGGCTACATACCAAAACTATATCGACGGCCAATGGAGCGACTCAGTTTCCGGCGAGACCTACACGATCACCAATCCGGCTCACAAGAGCCAGGTTCTGGGCAGATTCCAACGGTCTAACAACGAGGACGCGGTCCGGGCAATTGAAGCCGCCCGCAATGCCCTCGACGGCTGGGCATCGACCCCTGCCCCTCAGAGAGCGGCCATTCTCTTCAAGGCGCTTCAGCTTATGGAAGAGCGGGGGGATGAGTTGGCACGAAGCATCACCACCGAGGAAGGCAAACCGATCGGCGA
>PAIW01000127.1 GCA_002710885.1 Chloroflexota bacterium
TGGAGCAAGAGGTGTTGATGGCACGCCTCTCCTTGCAGGCACAGGATCAAGATAAGTCCGCTGAACCCGTGGAGCCATCGACTGACATCCCGGAAGATACGGAGCAATGATGGTCCGCGTCTTGGGTGTTGTTTTCGTCGTCGCGGCGCTGATCGCAGGCAGCTCTTGGGCTGAGCTTACCTCAGCCCAAGAGCTGGTGAGTGTCAACGTCCGGGTGGTGAACGGCACGGCCGGCGCCGAGCCACCGTCGGCTTTGCCGATATTGCTCTTGGCGACGGGACTGGATGGCAGAGTGGCGGCCACGGCCCAAGGCCAGACCGACGACACCGGTGCGTTCGAGTTCGGTGGCCTGCCCTTATTGAACGGAGGCCAGTACGTCTTCAGCGTCGATTATGCCGGAGTGCTCTATACCGAGGTTCTGTTACCGGAAGAGCTATCCGAAGGTGTGCAGATAGATGTATATGACACGACCCGGGATGTCACGGTTGTCCAGTTCAGGCGGCAGGTCATGGTTATAGCCGGAGTTGACGCCTCAGAGCGGGAAATTTCCGCCATCGAGTTCGTCTTAATAGCCAACGAGTCCGACCGGACTTTGCTTCCAGATGTGTCCAACCCAGCCATGATGAGCTTTCTCCGCTTTTCCTTACCCCCGGGAACTCATGACCTGGATGTCCAATCCAACCTGCCGAGCCGGGAAATCATATCCGTCGGTTCGGGTTTCGCGGTTACGTCTCCGGTGATCCCCGGCGGACACAGCGTGGAGTTCTCCTATATATTCCCCTATGAGGGAAAGGCTCTGTCCTACCGCCAGCCGTTGCTCCAAGGCGCCGAGGTTTATCAGGTGCTGGTGCCGGACCGGTTGGCTCCCGTACGCGTCGGAGGACTGGATAAGGTGGAGCCGGTGCACATCCAGGACACCCGGTATCAGGCTTGGGAGGGCCGGGGTATCAGTCCAGGCCAGGGAGTGGAGCTGGAGTTGATGGAACTCCCCGAGCCAAGCCTGCCTGACCGTATCGAGAAGGCAGTGACCAGCGCCTCTCTGTGGTACGCGATCCTTCCAGGGTCGCTGGCGGCCTTTCTTGCGGTTCTGCTGCTGTTTGGCGCATCTCGGGGCCGAATTGGCCTGCGGACGGTCCCAGCGGCCTCTGGTGAGTCAGGAGAGGATGTTTTCCCAGACCGGGAATCGATGATTCAGGAGATTGCCGATCTGGACGATCGGTTCGAAAGGGGAGAGTTGATAAACTTGGGGTACCGGGAGCGGCGGCAAGCTTTGAAGAGCCGCGTCTTGGAAGCAACCGAGCAAACTCCAGAACAATCCCCGGACCGGTACTAGGGAGTTGGTAGTTTGAGCAGACGTGGTTGGATCCTGCTTGCCTCGGGTCTCCCGGTATTGGCCCTTTTTGCTTTGCTGGCGTGGGCATCGATGAAGTCGGGGGGGAACCCAGGCGGATTCGGGGTCAACGCCGAGTTTGGCCAGGTTGAGGTCTCTGCGGACCAAGCGGACGACTTTTCATTGAAGTTGATGGCGGGTGGCACTCTGACCCTGTCCGAGCTGCGGGGAAAGGCGGTTATGGTGGACTTCTGGTCTTCTTGGTGCCCCCCTTGCCGGCGGGAGGCCCCGGTGTTAGCCGAGGTATATCTGGAGTATGAAGGATTGCCGGTGGAGTTCGTCGGCGTGGACATATGGGATGTGCCTTCGGCGGCTCAAGAGCACATCGACCGTTATAACGTGCCTTACCCCAACGGCATCGATGCCGACGGAATCATAGTAATCAATTACGGCGTTACCGGGTTGCCGGAGAAATTCTTCATCAGCCCGGAAGGTACGATAGTTAAGAAGTTCGTTGGGCCGATGAGTCCATCGAAACTTCGGGGCATCTTGAACGACATGTTAGACCCCAGTTCTCCCCTCCCCGGTCAATAGACCGGTTCCTTCCCGTTCCTCATCTACGCACCCTACCTCCGAATCCCATAGCGGCTTGGATTAGCGAACACCGGGTTTTACGATGAAATTCCGGGCAAGCCCGGCGGTATGTTCGAGACACCCTGATCCAAGTTTCCATGGGAGCGAAGAATCCATGCGGCAACTTATCCCCTCTCCGGTAAGGGCGCAGTCGCGCAGAACCAGTAACGCCATATTGGGCTAGTGATGGGACTGATGCTATTGACGTCTGCTTGTGAAGAGGCTCAGGCGCTTAACTCGTTAGCCGGTGGTGGCGAGAATGTCATCGGCGTCGCCTCGTCCCCTAAAGCCTAACTGCTACAGCGGTCGCTTCAGTTGACCGATGCGTTGCAGAGCTTTCGGGCGCACGTAGACATGGATATGAAGATGCAAGGGCAAGATCTATCCTTGTCCTTCGAAATGGCGAAGGCGGCGAACGGGCGGATGCGTCTGGTGATGGAGATGGATTCGCTAGCCGCGGGCATGCGGATGGAAATGATTATCGCCGGTGATGAGATGTTCGCCAATCTACTCGGCGCAGGTTGGATGCTTGGATGCCTCCTCCTTGTCAGGGATCTTGGGACAGGCGGGTCCGGGTATCGACGACCCCTTCGGGACGTTCGATAGCCTGGTTCCAAGCGGAGACTTGCCGCTTGACCTATATAACGTCCAGTCTCTTGGCAAAGATGAAGTTGATGGCGTGCCCACTGAACACTTGGTCATACTGATGGACTTTTCAAAAATCTTGAGGGCGATGGGACAAGGAAACGATGCCCATTTCTCCCATTTGATGGCTCTTTCCGGTGAACCGGTCCCCGATGGGCTGGAAGATCTGGCCATCAACGAGATAGAGGTTTGAATCGACGAAGAGGGCTACATGCGGCGAATCGTCATGGGGATCGCGATGAGCAGCGCCGACACAGTAAACTTTGACATGACTATGTTTGCTTTCAACGACGACATCACCGTCGATCTACCGACGAGCTTTAACGACATATCTCTTGGTAATTGATGTGAATCCGCGCCGGACCCTAACTGCTATGATGGATGCCGGTTAGTCCTGAGTAGGGGAAGGTTAGATGACACAGGCTTCAGAAGTAGCAGTGGCGATGGATTGGGGCGGGACCTGGATCCGGGTGGGGATTCTGGACCGGGACGGGCACATCCTACGGCAAGATAGGGTTGGCCATGCTCGGGGAACCGGCAAGGACGAACTCTTGGGTTTGGCCGAAGGATTACTGAGACAAGCCATCGATTGGTGCGGTCCCAGAACAATTGCGGGCATCGGCGTCGCCATCGCTGGGCCGGTGGAACCAGAAACCGGCACCATGTACCAACCGCCAAACCTCTATGTCCTGGATGGTGTTTCCTTGAAACCGCTGTGGGAAGCTAACCTGGGATACCCGGTGTGGGTGGGGAATGACGCTAACCTGGCTGCCCTGGGTGAGTTTCACCTTGGGGCCGGACGGGCGATGGCGGAAGAGGGTACGCCGCCCAAGACTCTGGTCTACTTAACCATCAGCACGGGAATCGGCGGGGGCGTGATAGAGCATGGCAAGATGCTTCTGGGGGCCAACGGTCTGGCAGCCGAGATTGGCCACATGTGCGTCGACTCCCGTGAAGATGCGATCGAATGTCAGTGTGGCGTTCGGGGTTGCTTGGAGGCTCTAGCTTCGGGCACTGCCATCGCCAATATCGTCAGGGATCGGATAACCCAAGGAGATTTCCCTGCTTCATCCTTGTCCGGGGAGTCAGACTCCCTGACCTCGGCCACGGTTCTTCTGGCGGCGGGCCAAGGTGACCCACTGGCAGTGAGCGTCGTCGATGGAGTGGTGTTCGCGCTCTCGGTCGGTTTGGCTAACGTCCTGCACCTGTACAATCCCGACTTGATTGTGCTTGGGGGCGGCGTGACGTTGGGTTTGGTGGGGCTTGATTTGTTGCCCCGGATCCAAGAGCGGGTCAAGGCCCGGGCCATGAGCGAGCTACATAAAAAGTTCCGGTTGGTGGCCAGCCCCTTGGGAGACGATCCGGGGATGGTGGGGGCTGCCACGCTGGTCTGGCAGAATGCTTAGGGCGGGGCACGGGCTCGGCTCTGGCGAGGGGTGGTTCGACAGGCTCACCACGAACGTAGAAGGCAGACTCCTCCGTTCTTGGTAAAAGTTACCTAGACTATGTACTTGCCGCCCACGACGTTCAACCGGTCGCCGGTGATGTAGCCTGACTCGTCCGAGGCGAAGAACAGCACGGCGTTGGCGATGTCCTCTACCGTTCCCTGTCGGCGCATGGGAATCTCCTTAAAGCGATCTTCCGCGCTATTAGACTCATCACCGTGTTCCGGGTACCATTCCGGTGACCGCCGCTCGGTGTCGGTGGAGCCGGGATTGACGATGTTGGCCCGAACGTTGTGCTCGGCCGTCTCGGCGGCGATGGCCCGTATTAGTCCCAGCAAACCGGTCTTGGCCGAGGTGACAGTCGCGGTTCCGGGACGTCCGGTGATGGCTGCCTGTCCGCCCAGGGCGACGATGCTGCCTGACCGCCGCTCTATCATTCCAGGCAACACTGCCTTACAAAGATAGAAAGCCGAATCTAGATTTACGCTCATCACTTGATGCCACTCTTCATCGGTGACTTCGAGGATGGGTCGGTGGGGCCGGATGGCTACGTTGCTGACCAGGATGTCTATCTGGCCCAGGGCTTCGATTCCTTCCTTAACCATGGCAGAGACCCGGGGAGAGTCTGAAACGTCTCCCAGAACGGTGTGGGTCCTGACTCCCAACTCCCGGCACTGGGCGGCAACAGCCTCCAATTCCTGTTCGTTGGTGCGTGTGTTTAAGATTACGTCGGCGCCCTCCCTGGCAAAGGTCAAAGCAATCTCTTTTCCAATGTTGCGGCTGGCTCCTGTGATGAGCGCAGTTTTATTTTCCAGTCTCACTAGTCTTCCTCCAGATGAATGGGTTATGCCTAGCAGAGGCTAGCACAGACGAGGGATTCGGGCAAACAACGATATCTGCTCAATGCGAGACACATGCTGCTTGTATGCATCAGCTCGTAAGATTTTTCCGGTAGACCATTTGGGTGACTCGAAATCATTAATTTGGGCGATGCATCGTCACATCGGTTCCCCTAGAATCTCAAAGTATGCTGGTCAATCAGGCTACATTCGGCGCCGGCCAGTCAGCATTTGGAGCCGATATACAATCATTATCGAACGAAAGCTCACAGGCACAGCATGAACTGGACCTGGCGCAATGTGAATTTATGCTAAGCACATGCGCCTGTCTAAACCCGCGCAAAGCCTCCCGGGCGGTCACCCAGATATTTGATCAAGCCCTACTGGCGTCGGGACTGCGGTCAACGCAACTTCCGGTTCTCGTGACCTTCGCATCGTCGGGGACCACGACGATTGCACAGTTGGCTGAAGAGTTAATCATGGACCGCACTTCTTTAACAGACTGCTTCGGCCGCTCGCCAGCGCTGGACTCATAAAGATAGAGCCAGGTGAGGACCGGCGGACTAGGGACGTGTCTCTCATGGCTGATGGCCGGGAAGCTGTCTTAGGGTCGGTACCCCTATGGGAGAAGGCACAGGCAATGGTTCTGGGACGGATGGGGCAAAGACGGTGGGATGAGATGCGGGGGAATCTGTCGGTGGCCATGAGTTTATCCCAGTAGAAGGCAATTGCCGAAAAGGTGTGTACACACTTAATTCTGCCCAATATCGGGTCACCCGTAGAACAGGAGGTCATTCTAAGTTCCAACTTCTACATGGAAACGCGGAGGCTGCCGGTCCAGCCGGTAACCATCGCTGTGCACAAGGAGATTAGCATGGAAGCTAATGAGGAAAGTACCCGGGAGCGGCTGTCGAAGATGTCAGATCTTGTAGCGGAGTGCGAGAATATCTTATTCGACGAAGCTCCGGTTATGGTTTTTTCGATCGACGAAAGTTGTAGCTTGCTGAAGGTGAATCGCCGGTGGTTGGCGGAGATTGGCTATCAAGCCGAAGAAATTTTAGGTCATGAATGCAGCGAATTCCTCACTGAGGAATGCAGTATTCAGGTCCGTGCTGAGGTACTTCCTCTTCTATGGGAAGTGGGGCGGGCTCATAGCATTGGATTTAGCCTACTGCGAAGTAACGGCAGGGTTCTTGATGTCTCGCTGGATGCGGTGGTCGAACCTCAACCGCTGGGTCAGCGCCATGTTTTAGGAGCCTTCCATGATAGGGACGACTTGGTTCAGTGGCGGCAGGCAGCCTTAACCATCAAGGCCCTCAAGGGACTCCATCTTGCCCACAATGGACTTGACCGTCTCCTTGTGGATGTCGGGGTTTCTGGCATATCGGCGCCTGATCAGAAAGACGATGCCCTAGACGAAGAGGAAAACGATGGAGTGCCGTTGCTACCCTGGGAACTCATAGCGGTCACCCAAGACATCGTTTCAAGTGCAAGAGCATTGGCGGACCTGGAAGAACTGCAACTGCACAAAATCCAGTACGACAGTCGAAAGCTGGCGGTTCTGGCGGAAACGATAGAGGCGACCCTGTCGGAACTGACCTCCAGAATGGAATCGCCACAACTTTAATCCTAATCGACGTGACGCCGGGAATACGAGTCTTGGTTACGCTGCGAGAGCGGACTGAAAGGCTTCCGACAGGGTTACCAGGGAATGGGGCTGGCTATTGGGATCGGCAGTGTCGTCCGTTGACATGTCGGCCAGTACTTTCAAGCTATCTGCTATGTCTAGGATGATAGGCGATAGCTCCCACGGCAACTAATCAGTAGGTTGGGGCGGGTCCGGCGGGTCCGGCTGGCCCTGCGGATCAAGCGAGGGATGAGCATCGGCCTGACCAGGAGGGGAAGGCCATTCGTTCGCTAGGAAGATTCTCTCGATACCGCGTTGCGCAAGGACAAGGCTTTGGAGAGCTTTGATGGCATTTTCGCCCACTGCCATTGAACCAAGTCGTCCGCTTTGCGAAACACCCCCAGGGCCCGGCGGCTGCCATCTGATTCCGGGGTAACAACCGCATCGAGGGCTACGTACAGCGCCCGGCCATCCTTACGTGAGCCGGTACGATGCGCCATGGACGCGGCCCGCCTCCCAGAACAAGGGAAGACCGTCGGAGAGTGCCTGGATCCGGCATTCTTCTGTCAGAAAGTCAGTGAACTGATGGCCTATAACCTCATCTGCTGGGTCGCCCATGGCCGATAGCCACCGGGGGTTCACCTTTAGGAATATCCCATCTTCGTCGATGCTGTGCATCATTGCACGGTGTCGAATATAACATCGGCGCATTCGTTGACCAGGATAAACATCTTTTCGGTGAGGGTTGGCCCGCTCTGGGTATTTGGGTCCATCAGCTAACCCCATGTGTTCAAGACAATAAGCATAATAAGCCCGCCGGTGCATGGCCGACGGTCTAACGCCACAGTAGCATAGCCAAGGGATATGAAACGCGTATGAAGNTGGCCACCGGAACCCTTCAACATCACGTGCTCCCTATCGCNAAAGACCCCGCCCNTCCCNTGACGTCCCAACTATTCCATTCAGCCTGAGACATTCCCAGTGCCTTAGAGACCGTATTGGATGGTCCAGTTGGACCGCTGGAGCGGCCCGGCCAGGCCGTAGGTAAGTGATTCGTGGGAAATCCTAATGGCCAACAGTGTTGGTTCCCTGCCGGGAAGCTTGACCGGTGGTGCCTAGGGTGTGAGAATTGGGGCAACCGATACGTCCAAATCAAAGGTTGAGGAGCTTCGATCATGAAATGGTGCAGATTCAGCTCTGGGAGTGGAATCTCCTACGGAATTATTGAAGGCGACAACGTGGTCGAAGTTGAGGGCAACCCCTTCGATGGTTACAACAAGACCTCNAAGAGCCAGCCTCTGGCGTCGGTGAAGCTGGAAGTGCCGGTCATTCCACCGACCTTCTACGCAGCCGGGATCAACTACCCGGAACACGTGACTTGGGCCGCGAAGATGCGCGGCGANGANCCCGTTCTTCCGGACAAGGCTGACATCGGCTACCGTGCGATAAACGCTCTCGTTCCCAACGAACACCCCATCATNGTCCCNAAGGACGCCACCGAACTGGTTCAATATGAGGGCGAATTGGTAGTCNTCATCGGCAAAGAGTGNAAGAATGTCACCCAGGCGCAGGCACTAGACTACGTCCTGGGCTACACCATCGGTAACGACGTTAGTGAGCGCACCTGGCAGCGCGGCGACCGGACCATGTGGCGTGCGAAGAACACGGACACATTCAAGCCCATGGGCCCCTGGATCGTCACCGACCTAGACCCCGACGACCTGCACGTAACCATCACCCTCAGCGATCGCGTGGTTGGCGAATACGACATAAAGACGGCAATATTCGGGGTGCGGGAGTACATCAGCGATATGAGCAAGTATCTTACGTTGGTGCCAGGAGATATCATCTGGATGGGAA
This sequence comes from Chloroflexota bacterium, assembly GCA_002710885.1. The sequence continues at coordinate 8,380 of PAIW01000127.1, forward strand.
CCGACGGCGCCACTGAGAATATGGTGGACGGCGATGTGGTAGAGGTTGAGATTAGCGACATCGGCGTGCTGCGGAACAATGTGGTCTGGGAGAAGTAGCCTGGATCGTCCTTCAGGGCGTCCCCACGGGTTAATCTATGTGACTGTAGCAGGGTGGTGAAGCACAGCCGCCCCTGTCGGCTTTGGTGACCGGCGCCTTTGGTCCTGGCGGCTGCATAATCAAACTTCTAGGGGGTAGTAATGAAGTATGCCGTACAGATGGAGATCGATCCTTCGACAGAGACAGAAGTGTCAGTTCCACCGGCCAAGATTCAGGAGTGGGTGGGCAAATGGCAGGAGCTAAATCCCATCGGTATGTACTTCTGAGCTACCCGCCGCGCTGTAACCGTCATCGTGGACGTTCCAAACGAGGATGCCATGTTCGAAGCACTCCATTTCAGTTGGCTCATCACCAAGGCCTACCCAACGGTCTCTCCGGCGGTGGATGGAGACCAGTTCCCGGACCTCTCGCAGAGAGCCTCGGCAAGACTCTAGACCGGACAGGTTGGCTCTTTAGGCCTAGGCTTCCCCTGGATCATTGAAGCCGGTTTCCGCCGCCCAAGCTTGGAGTCCCCGGCGGAAGGCCAGCGCTCCCATCGGGGCGATGACCGCCTGAAGGGCCTCCAGGATTTCGCGGGGCGTGGCCCCCACTTCCAGCGCGACCTTTACATGCGCCTGGATCTGTTCTACGTCGGCTTTAAGAGCCGCCTCCACTACGATCTGAAGCAACTCCTTGGTCTTGCGGTCCAGGAGCCGCTGGCCGGTGTAAGTGGCCTCGATAAAATCATTGTATTTCGTGGCCCATTCCCGGTCGGTTTCGGCCATGATCCGGTGCATCTCCAGGGTGTATCCCCGGGTTTGCTCGGCGTTTTCCAGAAAGGACTGGTTGTCATCAGTGGACATTTTTAGATCTCCTAAATCAGAGCGTTCAGCTTTTATCTGTCATCCGTCAGGGGCGAGATAGGAATTCCGCTACCGTGAGTTAAATTGTAGACCAGGGCTGGATACGCGTAAACAATGGGAGTCAGCTGACTGCGTGATACAATCAAGCCAACCGAGGCCGGGGCATAAATGCTTAGCCGAGAAACTGGTATTCCGAGAGGTGCGACACGTCCATTTCCTATCCTGAAGGCGCTTTCCAGCGAGAGGACGATAGCGACGACCGGTTGTTTTACACCAATCCCCGGCTAGTCGTGCATATCGACGATGAAGCCATCGCCACGGTGAGCCGGATATTTCAGTCTTTCGTTCCGGCGCGCTCCACTGTGCTGGACCTGATGAGCAGTTGGCGGTCCCACTGGCCCCAGGGACATCTCAAGGAAAGACTGGTGGGCCTGGGTATGAACGCCCAGGAGATGGCCGACAATCCGGACCTGGACGAGTACGTGGTCCGCGACGTGAACCTCGACCCGACGCTTCCCTTTGAGGACGAGAGTTTCGACGCCGTGGTTATCACGGTGTCGGCCCAATACTTGACCAGTCCTGTGGAGATTTTTCGGGAGGTCAACCGGACTCTCAGACCCGGCGGCGTATTCATCGTGACCTTCTCCAACCGGATGTTTCCCACCAAAGCCGTCCGCATCTGGCGTTTGGCCAGCGACCAAGGCCGGATGGACATCGTCTCTTCTTATATGGAGTCTGCGGGCAACTTCGACAACATCCGTGGCGGGCTGGCCAACTCGGAGGAGAGTCCCCCCTCCGACCCGCTTTTCGCGGTAGTCAGCAACAAGACTGGCGGTGCAGAATGATTTCCCTTACTGGTTTAAGGATGCCCGTCCAAGGACTATCGCGGAAATCATGACACGCATCTTCCGGTTATCCATGGCCCAGATGAACCCCACTG
>PAIW01000128.1 GCA_002710885.1 Chloroflexota bacterium
GAAACCTCTACTTGAGACGTTTAACGGTCTGAGCCTTCAAAAAATTACGATTCTCTATGTTTGTTGGAATCGCAGGGTAACCAAATCGGGTTTCAAGCCCTGGGATATTTTACGAATTATACGGTTGTGACCAACCGATGCAGGGAGATGATTTGCTTGAGATAGCTTTCCCAGACATTCTTAAGCGCGAAATAGGCCATTTAGGAATTGAATTAAGTCTTGCACAGCTAGAGCAATTTCAGAGATACTACTACGAATTAAATGAATGGAACTCGCGAGTCAACCTGACATCTGTGACTGAATGGGAGGATGTTCAGTCGAGGCACTACCTGGATTCGCTGACAGCGGCGTTGGTGATTCCGAAGGCAATCCTCGGTTCTGGACGATTCGTGGATGTTGGCAGTGGAGGGGGGTTTCCGGGAGTGCCTTTGTTATTAGCCTTCCCAGGGATGAAAGGGACGTTGGTAGAAGCCACCGGCAAAAAAACCACGTTCTTAGAACATCTCAAGGATTCGCTAAGACTGGAAGGACTGGAGGTTTTGAATGGCAGGGCTGAAACTCTAGCTCATGATCCGGCCTTGCGTGAGAGCTTCGACATCGTTCTGGCCCGCTCTATCTCTGGGATGGCAGCTTTGGCTGAGATGACCCTGCCCTTTTGTCGCACCGGAGGGTTGTTGGTGGCCCACAAAGGTCACAATATTGAAGACGAGTTGACCGCAGCGGCCAACGCGATCGTCGTCACAGGCGGAGCCTTGAAAGAGGTGCGGCCTGTCTCCCTCGAAGGTCTCAGTCAGCGTAATCTGGTGGTGGTAGAAAAGGTTTCAAAAACACCGGAACGCTACCCGAGAAGGCCTGGAATGCCATCCAAAAACCCTCTTTGAAATACAATGAATGACACTGCCTGAGCATCGCGTTGAGGATGCCTTGTCAGGTCCAGGTCAACATATGACGCCTAACAACCACAAGAAATCACAGTCTGTTTCCCTTCGCAACCGAATACTGTCGCTCCCGACCCTATTGTCGTTCGGAGTCGCGGCGGCGTTTATGTTTCTACTGGCGACCCAGTTCGATTTGGACTGGTCCGAGACCTTGAGCAACATCCGGTCGATGAATCCGTGGCTGTATCTTCTGGCGCTCCTCCTCTATTACTTGAGTTTCGTGTTAAGGGGTATGAGGTGGCGGTTGCTGGCCCTTAACGCCGTGGACACCGACGAGGAACGGGAGCGGGTTCCCTCGGTGCTTCAATGCTCGCAGGTCATCATCATCGGGTGGTTCGTCAACTCGATCGTATGGCTCCGGCTGGGTGACGCCTACCGCGCCCGGGCATTCTCGGAGGATGCTAAAAACACTTTCTCGTGGAGTCTGGGAACAGTTCTCGCCGAGCGAGTGTTGGATATGGCAACGGTTGCCGCCCTCTTATTCCTCAGTCTCCTGGTTCTGACTGCGACATCCGACCTGGCGGTGTCCCAGTTCATAATCGTCATGGCCTTTGTGATGGCTTTCGGAGTCCTCGCCATAATCCTCTCAATGCGGCTGTACGGTTCAAAGGCATCCAGGTTCTTGCCGAGCAGATTGGAAGGACCGTATAAAAGGTTCCAGCAGGGAACGTTGGGCAGCTTCAAATCGCAACTGCCATACATGCTCATTCTTGGACTCTCCGGGTGGCTGTTGGAGATGGCCCGACTGTACTTCGTAGTGCAGGCGTTGGGTTTGGATATTGGGTTGCCTCTAATCCCTGTGGTGGCCCTGGGCCACGCGATTCTCAGCGCCGTTCCCACTCCCGGAGGCACCGGCGCCGTGGAACCTGGAATGACCGGATTGCTGTTGCTGAGCCTCGACAGGTCCAACGCCGCATCGGTGGCAATAGTCGACCGTTCCATAACCTACGTCAGCGTCATCGTCATCGGCGGGTTGATCTTCCTGCTGCGTCACGTAATGCGGATGAGGTCGACCAGCAAAGAGACCTCAATCGCGACCTGACCTCTCTGCCCAGTCCCTTGTCATGAATCATGGACATTGCTCCCCTCAATCAGCGTTCCAGAGGGCACAGACTCGCCCGCTTAATATAAGGGTGTCTGATATCTACGAGTCATTGTGGTTGTTGTTTTGCTCCAGAATTAATCTGAACGGAACAGACAGTAACGCAATTCATGCAATTTTGCNGTTGACTTGATATAAGAAAAAGCGTAAACTTCGCNCCATAACTTTGCCAAAGGGAGATNCCTTATGCTCAAAGAAGNGCATCANGTNGTAAGCCGACCTGGAAGGGTTCACGAGGATCCTGAATACGACATTGCCGTGCCGGATGCCCTCCTTACTGAGCCAGGCATTCGCCAAGATTTAGAGGATGTCTCATTCTATAGTCGAGTGTACCCTCTGGAGACCCAGAACATCGAAAAGGCCGCAGACCGAGAGTGGGTCTGGACAGTGTATGAGCCTGACCTCCGCGAATATAGGCTCAAACACGATGAGATCAACGAACCTTTGGTCCAGGCGGCGTCCACATCGGGCGACCTCCAGCCAACCACCGCCCCGGTTCCTGGCGCTGATATCACTGAAGCTATCCGCATCAAAGCCCGCGAGTTGGGATTTGGCGAAGTCGGATTCACCAAGTACAANCGTAAATACACCTATGCCAGCAAAAAAGGCTGGGTGAAATATGAACACGCAATATGCCTAGCTCTGGAACAGGATTACCGCCAGACCCAGACAATCCCCAGCCTTGAGGCCGAGTTCACCCACTTCGGCACCTACGAAGACGAAGGCGCGTTGGCGATTGACCTTGCGGCTTTCATCCGAGATGAACTTGGCTACCACGCTCAGATACACAGCCCGAACGACAACAGTGCCGTTTACATCCCGATGTTCGTCGCTGCCGGCCTCGGCCAGTTAGGTGCCAATGGACAGTTGCTGTCTCCTCACTTCGGCTCTCGTGCCCGGCTGATGATCGTCACGACAGACGGCCCTATCACCTACGATCAACCTATTGACTACGGAATCCATCAGTTTTGCCAAGAGTGCCAGGTTTGCGTGAACCGCTGTCCAGGCCGNGCGCTGGTAAAAGAGAAAGTCGTCTGGCGCGGCGTCGAGAAGAACAAGCTGATCTACGACCGGTGCCGCCCCGTCATGGCCCGGTATGAAGGTTGCGCCGTCTGCATGCTNACTTGCCCGATTCANCGATATGGCATGAAACCCGTCATGCAGCACTACATCGACACCGACGGTGAAATTCTTGGCAAAGGCACAGATAACCTTGAGGGCTACACNCTGCGAGACAAGGGTTACTTTGGCCCCGGCAAACTGCCAAAGTTCGACCGACCGTTCTTTGATATTCCTCACGGGACCAAAGAGGACTATCTGTTTGAGAAGTTCAAGGAAAAACTGGATAACAGTGGCGAAACAACCACTGAAGAGATCATGGACTTCGCCGTCGATCTAAAGAAGATTCTGGCCGAAGGCAAGACCACCAGGGGCGATGAGTAGCCAGGCCTTCCTAAGGCTTTGAAGATGAAGCCTAACCGCTAAATCGATATGGGGCCAGATGCCGATGACGGTGCTGGCCCCATGTCTTGCCCGACCTTATNCGAGAGGATCAACCCTATGCCCATGTTCCAAAAAGAAAACATCGACGCGCTGTTCGGCGAGTTGAAACGCGATTATGATGAAAAGGACGAGAGCGAACAGCTTCATCGCGATGCCCATCTTGCCATCGCATACCATGACGCCAACCGCCCCCTGCCCGAGGCCACAGACCCTGTGGTTCTGGATCTCATCGAAAGGCACAAGCCTACGGATTAGGNGTCAGGGGAANCGGCTATCAGAGNTTGTCATTCTGAACGGACGTGAAGAATCTGGCCTCCGATATGCCTACCGTTGCCCCAAATACGACCAGATGCTTCGTCTCGACTCAGCATGGCACATTGGACGACGACGGGCCCGCATTAGCGCTAGCCTAAAATGTAAACGCTCCGTNGAGGATTGCGGCCAGAACGTGTGAGTCGATGTGGCCGCCGGACACGACACAGGCGATCTTGCCTTCACCCGCGCCGCCTGAAAGGGCCGACGCGACAGGCGCGGCCCCCGCCCCCTCCGTCACGATATGATTGCGTTCCACCAGCAGCTTTATCGTGGACACCAGATCGGCGACGGACATTATCAGCGATCCGTCCACAACACTGCTCAGAATGGGCCACATGTCAGCGGCCACTGACGGAGCGCCACTGAAACCTTCGGCAAATCCAGGCGCAGGCCGAGGCTNAATGGTCACAGGCTCGCCCGCCGCCAGCGAAGAAGCAAACGGAGCGCCGGTCTCCAATTCGNNAGCGTATAGTCTGGTCGCTGGTTTAAGGGCGCGAACCGCCGACGCCACCCCTGCCGTCAGTCCACCACNTCCAAAGGGCGTAATCACCGCGTCCNCATCGGGCATATCCTCGACGATCTCCACTCCGATCGTCCCCTGACCCGCCATCACCTCCCTGTTGCTAGCCGAGTGGATGAACAGCCCTTCCATCCCTGGATAGTCGTGGGTATATAGAATCAGGTGGAACCANTCAGCGCGGNGAATTTTGATGATCTCAGCGTCCAGGTCTCGGATAGCTTCTAGCTTGGACGCCGGAGTATTGTCCGGCACGACCACGGTGCATTCGAGACCCATTTCACGGGCGCCCCACGCAACGCCCTGAGCCATATTGCCCGTGCTGGCAGTCCAGACCCCGGCCTTCAGGGTTTCTGGGTCGGCGGCTCGCATGGCATTCACCGCGCCCCTGAGCTTGAACGACCCGATGGGCTGGAGATTCTCCAGTTTCAGGTAAATCTCCCAGCTGGGATCATCCATATTCAGCCGGACCAACGGAGTCCGAATCGAGGCGTCTTTGATGCGGTCTCGGGCTTGCTAGACCTCTTGGGGTGTGATGGGTTCGTGAGGCTTCATGGTCGTGTATCCTAACCGAGTTTTGTTGGTGTTCTGGAAACTATCACCTTGCTAAAAGGTCGTNAAATCCTTACAATCGTCNCTATTGCATTCCAACTGATTCGTCAGCGCCATAAACCCAAAACATTCTTCCGCCCTTGCCCTACTTGCTGATATAATTTGGCAAGCCGAAAACAAGCTGGAGGGACGGGCATGACAATAGAANCCAAGTTGAACCTGAAGAAGAAGAGCAGCGTCGTCACAGACGGCCCAGACCGAGCCGCCGCGAGGGCCATGCTTCGGGCCACCGGACTCGATGACGATGACATGAACAAGCCGTTTGTGGCCGTGGCGAATCTGGCATCTGACGTCACGCCCTGCAACGTCCATCTGGACNGGCAGGCGCGCAAAGTGAAGGAAGGCCTGAGAGCCGCCAACAGCGTTCCCTTCNTCTTTGGCACTATCACGATTAGCGACGGCATCTCGATGGGCACCGAGGGCATGAAAGCGTCTCTGGTCAGCCGCGAGGTCATCGCAGATTCCATCGAAACCGTGACCTTCGGCGAGAGCATGGACGGTCTGGTCGTCGTGGCGGCATGCGACAAAAACATGCCCGGCGCAATGATGGCTATCGCTCGGCTCAACGTTCCCTCCATTTTCGTCTATGGCGGCGCCATCATGCCCGGAAACTGGAAGGGCAAGGACATCAACGTCCAAGACATGTTCGAAGCCATTGGCGCCTATTCCCAGGGCAAGATCGACCTGGACGAGCTTATCGGCATGGAGCGGGTCGCCTGCCCAGGCGAAGGCGCGTGCGCAGGCATGTTCACGGCCAACACAATGTCGTCGGCCATCGANGCTATGGGAATGTCAGTCCCCGGAGCCGCGTCGGTTCCGGCCATCGACCCCGAGAACGACCAGATAGCTTTCGACTCAGGCAAGGTGATGTACAGCTTGCTCGAGAAAGACCTCAAACCCCGGGACATTATGACCCGTGAGGCGTTCGAGAATGCCATCCGCGTCGTGCTGGCTATGGGAGGCTCGACCAACGCGGTCCTACATCTGCTGGCCATCGCTCATGAGGCCCAGGTGCCTCTGGAAATCGACGACTTCGACCATCTCAGCCGCACGACTCCCTACCTGACGGACCTGCGACCCGGCGGCCGCTACGTAATGTCTGATATGCACAAGATGGGGGGTGTTCCNGTGGTCATGAAGGAGCTTCAGAAAGAGGGCCTTCTCCACGAGGATGTCATGACNATCACGGGTAAGACAATCGGCGAAAATCTCGCCGAGTTCGATGACGGCCCGGACAGCGCGGTGGTGCATCCNATTTCCAAGCCTCGCAGCGCCACAGGCGGTCTCATCATCCTCAGAGGCAATTTAGCCCCGGACGGAGCCGTGATGAAGGTCGCTGGAACCAAGCACCTGACACACAAAGGTCCGGCAAAGGTCTATGACGGAGAACGCGCCGGTTTCGAAGCGGTCACGCGCAACGAGATCGAACCCGGCGACGTTGTGATAATACGCTACGAAGGCCCCAGAGGAGGCCCCGGGATGCAGGAGATGCTGGCAGTCACCGGTGCCATCATGGGCACCGATCTGGGAGACAACGTTCTGCTGTTGACCGACGGACGATTCTCCGGCGCGACNCACGGCCCGATGATCGGCCACATCGCCCCAGAGGCAGCTCTTGGAGGCCCGATTGCGCTGATCCAAAACGGTGACATCATCACTCTGGACGCCGAAACCCGCGAACTGAGCGTGAATGTATCCGACGAAGAAATGGCGAGTCGGGCCAGGTCATGGAAGGCCCCGCTCCCCAACTACACAACCGGAGTTATGGCAAAATACGCCAAGCTGGTCTCGTCGGCATCGCTGGGCGCAGTCACAACATAGCGAGTAAATAACACCGCATGAGCCAAGAACGGGGGACTCGATGAGTCCCCCGNTTTGGTTTGATTAGAGACGGACTCGCCATTCTGACCCGATGGTTCGGTTCGAATCAGGCCAGCAACCGTAAGTCTCATTACACACTCTTGACACAAAGAATATGAAAAATCCTTTCAAAGGTTACAAATGGTACACATGGGTCATAATTTTNTTCATGGGATTTTTNGTGTTATCCCGACTTGCGCCGACGCTCACACTGCTCTTTTCTGGGCGCAGTGGCCCTTCGCGGTCAGAGACCGCCACGGTAGTCAGAGTCATCGACGGTGACACGATAGAGGTCGATCTGGATGGGTCGCGATACACCGNCCGGAACATCGGCATAAACACTCCTGAGACCAACCGTCCGAGTCGCGGAGTCGAGTTCTACCGCGCGGAGACGTCAGCGCGAATCCGCGAGTTGGTTGAAAGCAAGACTGTCCGCATGGACCTCGACGTCTCGTCAACTGACCGATTCGACCGCCTCCTAAGATATGTACATGTGGATGGCGAGATGGCAAACGCCACGCTGATATCCGAAGGCTTCGTCGTAACGTCAGCGTTCCCCCCAGACACAAAGTCCGCCGACAGGTTCGAGAACATTCAAATACAGGCGATGTAAAATCGTCGAAGCGCTTGGGCAACTAGTCCCCTCTTTGCAGAGGCGCGTGATCCGCCTTACCCAACGATGTGCGTGCCGCAGGACGCCGAGCCAATGACCTACAAGAAAATTCCGTGTAACCTATTTCCAGTCCTACGCCCCGGCGCTCATAGCTTCGACCCTGACGGCAATGGGCTGGGGGGTGACAGGTAAACACCCGAATACATGCACGATAATTGAACCTCCTTTGTGCATGAAGTCCCTGCCAAGTACAATGACGCCACTCTGAACGAAGGCGCCATTCTCATGACCGACCAACAACCCAACCCTCTCAAACCCGTCAGTGGCCCTATATCCACTGACTACCGCCTTACCGGCAACCGGGCCATGCTTCACGGCGTGGGGTTATCGGACGACGACCTCGATAAACCGTTTATCGCCATCGCCGATCTCGGGAGCGATGTCACTCCGTGCAACATGCACCTGCATCGGGTGGCTAATTCCGCCCGTGAGGGTGTTCGAGCGTCAGGGGGCGTGCCCTTTACCTTTGGTACCATAACCGTAAGTGACGGCGTTTCTATGGGCCATGAGGGGATGAAGGCGTCACTGGTCAGCAGGGAGGTTATTGCCGACTCTATCGAGACGGTGTGCTTCGCCGAGCGGATGGACGCGGTTATCGCGGTGGGCGGGTGCGACAAGAACGGCCCCGGCTCGCTGATGGCGATGGCTCGACTCAATATCCCCGCGCTGTACGTCTACGGAGGCTCCATCAACACAGGGCGATACCAGGGCCAGACGATCAACGCTCAGGATGTCATGGAAGGCGTTGGCACTTACCTTGCAGGCGACATATCTCTCGACGAGCTTCGAGGCATGGAGCGCGTCGTTTGCCCAGGCGAGGGTGCCTGCCCCGGCATGTTCACCGCCAACACGATGGCCACAGCCGCCGAGGCTCTAGGCATGGCGGTTCCGGGTTCTGCGTCGGTCCCGGCAGCGGACTCCCGCAACATGCAGGGAGCGAGGGCGGCGGGCGCCGTTTTGGTAAATGCCCTGCAAGAGGGAATCCGGCCTCGCGATGTCATGACCCGCCAGGCTTTCGAGAACGCAATCGTTGTCGTCCTGGCTCTCGGAGGCTCCACAAACTCGATTCTGCATCTGCTGGCAATCGCTCACGAAGCGGATGTCCCCCTCGATCTGGACGATTTCGACCGTCTTAGCCGCACTACTCCGTATATCGCAAACCTCAAGCCCGGCGGCCAGTTCGTCGTGGCTGACGTCGATGCCGTCGGCGGCATGCCAATGGTCCTAAAGGAGCTTCTTGACGCTGACTTGATCCACGGCGATGTTCTGACGATGACCGGCAAGACAATGGCTGAGAATCTATCCAGCGTCACAGCAAAACCCGATGGCAACGTGATCCGTCCTGTATCCAACCCTCGGAGTCCCACAGGCGGCCTCGTCGTGCTGAAGGGGAACCTTGCTCCAGAGGGCGCAGTGATGAAGGTCGCAGGCACGGGACACCTGAAACACGAAGGACCGGCCCGCCTGTTCAACAGCGAGAACGAGGCGTTCAACGCGGTGGCATCCGGGGAGATCAAGGCAGGTGACTCGGTGGTCATCCGCTATGAAGGCCCCGTTGGAGGCCCCGGCATGCAGGAGATGTTGTCCGTCACCAGTGCCATCGTCGGCAAAGGGCTGGGCGACAGCGTTATGCTGTTGACCGACGGGCGGTTCTCCGGCGCGACCCGCGGCCCAATGATCGGACACGTCGCTCCAGAGGCAGCGGTGGGCGGCCCCATCGCCCTGTTGGAGGAAGGCGACATTCTGGTCATGGATGTGGAATCCAGAGAGTTGAGCGTCGGCCTCTCCGAAGAGGAAATGTCCCAACGCCGCGGGCGTTGGACGCCTCGGGCTCCTAACTACACAAGAGGCGTGCTGGCAAAATACGCTCGTCAGGTCTCCTCGGCCTCTCGAGGCGCGGTGACGACGTAGATTAAGGATTTCAGCGCCGCGATTCAATCCCGATTCCCACACTCCGATTATCAGAAGTAGTACGGTCTGAGTCTGGGTTGCCATGTGTTCTGCGACCTAGCACTCTGAGGCCATGTGACCTTCGCTCAGGCATCCGAGGGCCATGTCGCGGTCGGTTATGATGCCCTCTACGCCGTCTTTTCCCAGGACCACCAGACAACTGACTCCTAGATCTTTCATCAATTGGGCTGGATTCGCGATATTTGTCTCGACGTCAACGCTATACGCGTCCGTGTTTATCAATTCACTTACATCCACGGCAAACCCTCCTTGCAGGACTGGTTTCTATCCGCTCTCGCATACTCAGATGCAACATAACCTTTTAAGGCGCATCGTCATGTTTAGCAACCAACACTCAACTTGTGATTTCATTCCGCCATGATATGAACTGCGTAGTCGAGATTCATTTCAGACTGCGCTAAAATGGACATCCAGAAAACAATAGCCCTGATATCTCGACTTGTGATATATTTCTCATATGGCTCAGACCTCCATACCCCAACCCGTTACTGGCTCCTCAGCGACGTATAGCACGAGAAGCTATCTGCGAGACGGACTGTTGATTGTCAGCGCTGCGCTGATGGCTGTCACGCTGTACATGGTCTTCATGTGGGTTCCCACCGAACAGAACCTGGGAGTGTCCCAACGTATCTTCTACTTCCACGTTCCATTGGGGTGGATCGGCATGTTGTCCATCGTTTTGGTGGCAGTTGCCAGTTTCATGCACCTGATCACGGGCAAGGAAAAGTGGGACTCTCTAGCCTACGCAACCGCAGAGCTTGGGGTGATTTTCGCCACGCTGATTCTTGTGACCGGCGCGATATGGGCGAGGCCAGTGTGGGGGGTGTGGTGGACCTGGGACGCCAAGCTGACGACCACGCTGGTTTTGTGGTTCATCTACGTAGGCTACCTGATGATTAGAGCCTATGGCCCCAGCGGGACCCAGGGCAAGCGGTACGCCTCCGTGATTGCTCTTATCGGCGCCATCGACTCACCTATCATTTACAAGGCCACTGACTGGTGGCGCACAGCCCACCCGGAACGCAACGTGCCATCGGACCTGGCGTCCGAAATGCTGTTGACTCTGCTCGTCGCGATGGTGACGTTCACTGTTCTGTACGCATACCTGCTGGTCGAACGCTATTCTCTTAGAAAGTCTGAATCTGATCTCGATGAACTTTATCAAAGAACTGCATAGGGGTCTCGGGCTCCGGGCCTCCACTGTTATCGTGCTGGTGGCGTTGGCGCTGACGGTTTCAACGCTCCTGACAACGGTTGGAGCGTTTGACGGTCAGCCGCAAACGGCTCCATCGACGATTCCAGAGCCATCTGAACATGCCAATGGCCCCGAAGCAAACCTGCCTTTTCTCTTCGCGGTGTATATGATTACATGGGGAGCCTTCTTCGCCTACATCTTCTACGTGTCCCGAAGACAGCGGGAGATGCAGGGCGAGGTCGATGCCCTGAAACGCGCCCTGGACCAACGAGAGCAGGCCGAGGCTCAATCGCAATCTGAAAGCTAACAAGGCTAGACACACGTGAATTTCGACGACACCGAGACCACAGACCTCACGATTTCGCCACTACCTGACGTGTCGGACTCCGACGACGGCTCCGTGATCGCCCATCGGGGAAAACTGCTTATCGCGCTGGTGGTGCTCGTGGGCGCGTTGGGTTATTTTGCGTTCATGGCCTTCGAGGGCGCTACCGTCTACTACTACACTGTCGGCGAGATGAACGACATCGGTCAGACTCCCGAGGGCAATATGGTGCGAGTGTCCGGCAAGCTGGTGCCTGAAACCTTCCTTCGCGGCGACGGCTCGACGCTGGCTGAGTTCTCTTTGACTGACGGTTCCGAAAGCCTGATAGCCAACCATATCGGCGTCCTGCCAGACCTGTTCTTCAACGACCATTCGGAGATAATCCTGGAGGGATCTTACGGCTCAGATGGCGTGTTCCAGAGCGAAAACGTCATCGTCAAGTGTCCGTCTAAGTACATCGCTCTGGACGAAGAGCAAGAGCAGGGTTAGTCTTTACGGGTCAGGGTTTCAGGTGGTCAGGATCAAGGCCATGATTTCTATACCCACCCCTTAGATCGTGGCGAAACTTGGCGCCAGGGTAGTCGAAAACTTCCTGGAATCATACTGCCACCCTCATAAGACGCGTTCACAGACCGTTCCTCGAGCCGCACGGACGCCCCAATCTTGGCCGCTAGCGAGAATCGTCGAAACCTTTCCGCTGGTTATCCATAACGCCTATCCGACTTAACCTATGTCGACGATCTGGCAGCGTTATTGACAAATGAATACGCTATGATTAGGTTCAGTCCGTATTCAAAATCAACATATGATTCGTAGTAACAGAAAGAAGTAACCATATGCCATTTGAACCATTTGATCTCACTGGAAAAGTCGCCTTAATCACCGGCGGCAATAGCGGTATTGGACTGGGTATGGCAGAGGGCCTCGCCTCAGCGGGAGCCGATGTCTGTATATGGGGAACGAACCCAGAGAAAAACGCTGCCGCCGAAAAGACACTGCTGGCCCTGGGCGGAAAAGCGGTCGCGATCCGTTGTGACGTCTCCCAAGAGGAAGAAGTGCAGTCCGCATTCGCGGAGACCGTGAAAATCTTCGGAAGGGTCGATTCCTGTTTCGCCAATGCAGGAGCAGGCGGAGGCGCGCCTTTTCAGGATTTTCCGACGGATGTTTGGAAGCGGGTGATGGGGATCAATCTTGACGGCACGTTCTTCACATTCCGAGCGGCGGCAAAGCACATGATCGACCAGGGCGAAGGCGGACGACTCATCGGCACCTCCAGTACGTCAGCGATTCATGGCGCGGCGCGAAACGAAGCTTACGCCGCGACCAAAGGCGCGATGCTCGCAATGACACGAGGACTGGCCGTTGAGCTGGCTCGTTACAAGATCACAGCAAACACGATCATCCCAGGCTGGATCGAAACCGCGATGACTGCTCCCAGAGTCGGAAACGAACTGTTCGAAGACAGGGTCATGAAGCGCGTGCCGGTCCGTCGCTGGGGTCAGCCCAAAGACTTCGCAGGAATAGCAGTTTATCTGGCAAGCTCGGCGTCCGACTATCAGACCGGCGAAGAGTTTGTGATCGACGGCGGTTACACTCGCTTCTAGGCGTAACTACCGGCTTTCAGGCAATAGCCAGGTCGCATCCGAAGAATCTGGTCGTGAACGGACAACAGTCGGAACGCCTGCAGCCAGATGTTTCGCCTCCACTCGGTATGGCGACCTTATCGTGGACGCTCCATGAACACAGTCACGCCCATCTCGGCGTAGTGGTCTCGCAGGTCTGGAGTGTAGTTGCGGAAGTTGATCTTCGTGTCGGTGCCTTCAAGCTGTTTCAAGGCATGGCGCACGCAGTCATCGACGGTTTGGAGAGGATGGTGTGGGTGGGCCTCGATGTCGAAATTCAGGTCCGCTGGTCCCCAGGTCAGGCACGTGACGCCCGGTTTTGCCAGTTGTCGAATGTTTGTCACGGCTCGCAAGGTTTCGATCTGCATGCACAGGATGCCGTTGGCGTTCCACCAGTCGGCGTACTCTAGCCTGTCGCCGCGGTCCTCGACGCCGTAGCGGGCCGCGCCTCCCCAGCTTCGGCCTCCGACCTGCGGATAGTAGAACCAACGCAGGGCTTCATCCACCTCGGACTCGTCCTCCACCAACGGAACTTCGATTCCAAGAGGCCCCAAATCCAGGACGTTGCCAACCAGATACGCTTGGCGAGTGTGCTTGATGCGGAACTGCACAGGCATTCCCAACTCTTTGGCCGTCTCGCAGAACTCCACCAACCGCTCTTCGTTGTAGGGCGAGTGCTGGGCATCGGCGTTCACGAAGTCGTATGAATCTTTGCTGAAGATGTCTTCAAGCTCGCTCTTGGTGGCGTTCAGAGGTGCGGACACGCCGATCACGGTGTCGCCCCGGACGATGCGCTCTTTCAAGGATACCCGTTCTGCCATTGTGTTCTCCTAATCCGTTGATATGTCTTCCAGTTGTCATACTGACCGGATCGAAGTATCTGGTCGATGAGATTCAATCGTTGTCCCACTGGGCTAGATTTTTCGGTTGCGACTTAAGAATGGCGAAGCGTCTGAAGGCTGATTG
>PAIW01000129.1 GCA_002710885.1 Chloroflexota bacterium
AGTTTCATAGAGTCTGGCCCTATGGTTGGGGCGGCTGAATTTGATGAGAAGGGAAACCTCATCGAATTCTCCCCAGGCGGCTACGTGATGGGGCTTGGCGAAATCGACGGGCGGCCCGTTGCCATTGGCGGCGACGACTTCACAATCTCAGGCGGCAGCCCTCACAATGTTCACAAAACGCCGGCGGACTTCGTTCAGCCCCTGGCCGTGCAGTACGGCATACCTTACGTTCAGCTAATCGAAGGCGTCGGCCACAGCTCGAAATCCGATGAGGCGTCGGGGCATATGGGTTTGCCTAACGGGGGCATGTGGTGGCGCAATATCGAGGTTCTCCGGCAGGTCCCGTGCGCGGCCGGGATTATGGGAGCCGTTGCCGGATGGCCCGCGGCCCACGCTCTCCTGTCTCACTTCACCGTGATGGTAAAAGGCCAGTCGCAAATTTTCCCATCCGGCCCTCCGGTGGTGCGGCGTGCCATTGGCGAGCAACTTGACAAAGAGGAATTGGGCGGGCACATGATGCACGTTCACGAGAGCGGTCAGGTGGACAACGAGGCCGAAGACGAAGAGGAAGCTTTCAATCAGATCAAGAAATTCATCTCATTCTTGCCAAACACCACCAACGACGTCGCTCCCAGAGTGGATACCGGAGACCCGCCTGACCGCAGGGCCGAGGGGCTTTTGAATATCATCCCTACCAACAGAAAGCGCAGCTATGACCCCCGCAAGCTCATCGAGATGGTGGTGGACAATGGTGATTTCTTCGAGATGAGACGGCACTGGGCAGGCGCGATAATCACCGGTTTTGCGCGTCTCGATGGCTACAGCGTCGGCATTATCGGCAGCGATCCGGCCAAGATGGCCGGCGCCATGGACGGCGACGGCGCTGACAAATACGAGCATTTTGTTGACCTCTGCGACGCCTTCAATCTGCCTGTGGTAATATTCCTGGACATGCCCGGATTCATGCTTGGCTCCCACGCAGAACGCAAGGCTACAATGAGGCGGGGCGTTGGAGCGCTTATTGCCAGCGCCGAGGCAAAGGTGCCAAAGGTGGAGTTCAACGTCCGAAAGTCATATGGCGTGGCGGCAGACGCGCCCAATAGCCTGGGACATCCCAACGGATTGAACCTCAGATTTGGCTGGCCCGCCGGAGAGTGGGGTGGCATCCCCATCGAGGGTGGTGTTGCCGCAGCCTACAGGCGTGAGATCGAAAACGCGCCAGACCCGGACGCCCATAGAGAGATGATTGAGAACAGATTGCTAAAGATGAGGTCTCCGTTCAGAGCCGCCCACAAGGGCGATGTCGTGGACCTGATCGACCCCAGAGATACTCGGCGCCTTGCCTGCACCTTCGTAAAACTTGCCCAACCGATGCTGGCAAAGCTCGCCCAGAGAGAAAAGCGCGTCGTGCGCCCTTAAGAGTTTCGTTTATTAATGCCGAATCCAACTAAAAATCATGAGCGGCGGGCAGATGACCTGCCGCTTGGTGGCCTTGAAGTAGTCGAAGTCGCCCAGGGAGTCGCCGGTCCCTTTTGCGGGAGGTTGCTGGCCGCCCTGGGCGCAAACGTCATCAAGGTCGAACGGCCNCCGAAAGGAGACTGGTCGAGAAAGATCGCCCCCTTCCTTTCTGACGATAACCACCCAGAATCCAGCACCCTTTACCTGTACAATAACACGGGTAAAAAGAGCGTGTTGATTGATTGGGACACCGAATCCGGAATAGACGCCCTCACCTCCCTGGTCTCCAAAGCCGATGTCCTCATTGAGGATTGGGACGTGATCTACCGAGAGAGCGTCGGACTATCGACCGAAAAATTCACTTCCGAGAACCCGGGACTTGTTGAAGTCTGCGTTACTCCCTTTGGATTGTCTGGGCCGTATGCAAGATGGAAGTCCGCTCCCATCGTCCAACTGGCCCTGGGTGGCTATCTCTCCATCATGGGCTACCCATCGAAAGAGCCTCTTATGCTCCCGGGAAACCAGCCGGATTATCTGGCTGGATTGAACGCCCACAACGCCGTTCAAATGGCCCTCTTTGAACGAGATATAGGAGGACTGGGGCAATTCGTTGAAGTGACCATGCTGGAAACTCTGACCAACCTGCACCAGATCGCCTTGGAGATGGATGGCGCGATCAGGGTGCGGAACGGATACAGACAATCATCGCTNTCAAGGCGAGGATTCCCGCCGGGCGTTTCAACGCTGCCAGCCGATGATGGGTATGTGACTTTCGGTGGGGGCAGCATCGCAATTTGGGAACAGTTATGCCTGATGCTGGGTCGCCGAGACCTGAGCGAGAATTTAGATTTAGATAATCCTGATGAAATTGCCGAGTTGAGAGGCGAAGTGGATGAAATAATGACGGAGTGGATGAAAGGCAGAACCAGAGAGGAAGTTTTTCTGGACGCGTCTAGAAACTGGATGCTGCCGGTCGCGCCAATTATGGAACTCCACGAAGTGCTTGCAGACCCACAATTCAACCAAAGAGGGCTATTTCAGGATATTCATCATCCCGTCGCCGGGATGGCCAAGTACCCGACGCTTCCATTCGTCACATCAGACCCACTGCAAGCATTCGAACGAGCGCCCCTGCTCGGAGAACACACCGAAGAAATACTTGGCCGATGAAGGGCCTAGAGAGCACAACCATCCGATCCAAGGGAGCACTCAAAGGCGTGCGAGTAATCGATCTTACCAGGGTCTGGGCGGGGCCTCTAGGCACGAGGATTCTCGGAGATTTCGGGGCCGAAGTCATAAAGGTCAGCGATCCCCGACTCCCTGCTGACAGAATGGGCGGTCTTTACGGGAAACTGAACCGCAACAAGTCCAGTCTGGGCCTGCGTCTGGATACGGAGGTCGGACGGCGAATCTTCCTGGAGCTTGTGACCATATCAGACGTTGTGATTGAGAATTTCCGTCCCAGGGTCATGCCCAATCTCAACCTCGCCTACGACGAGATCATGAAAGCGAACCCCTCCATCGTCATGTGCGCTATGCCCGGCTACGGGGCCGAAGGGCCGTATGCGAATTTTCCGGCCTTCGGTTCAACAGCGGAAGCCGTGTCAGGTGTCGTGTCCATGCTCGGTTACACAATGGACAGGCCGCTTCAAACCGGGATGTCCTACGCTGACCCGGTGTCGGGACTGAACTCGGTCGGTGTCGTCTTGACNTATCTGAGAAGGAGCCGAGCGACTGGGAAGGGCCAGTACATAGACCTGGCGNTNGCAGACAGTCCGGTGTGCATGATCGGCGAGTATCTGGTCGCAAACTCCGCTATATCTCACTTGCCCACGGAGCGAGGAAACGAGCACCCTGACCACGCCCCTCACGGAGTCAACAGGGCTGATGGCGATGACAACTGGGTCGCGATTTCAGTGACGACCGACGACGAATGGCAGGCTCTTTGCTCCGTTATCGGCGGCGACAGGTTGTCCGACTCCCGATTCTCAACCCAGGACGGAAGGAAGCGTTTCGAAGAGGACATCGATGCGGTGATCTCTGATTGGGCCAAGAGCCGAGACACTGTCAGCATCATGACCCAGTTGCAAGAGGCCGGAGTCCGNGCGGGTAGAGTTTCCAACAACCAGGAGTTGCTGAATGACCCACATCTGGCAGCCAACGACTTCTTCGCGGACATTGACGAGGGCGAGAATGGCCTGAAACGTTACGATGGGCAATCCATACGTGGAAACATTCTCGATAAGTCTGAATGGAAAGCGGGGCCGATGTTGGGCCAGGATAGCAAGCATGTCCTGGTTAACCTGCTCGGATATTCAGAAGCAGATTGTNCCGCCCTGGCATCTGACGGCACGTCGGTCTTCAACGACGAGCCCTCCACACAGAGTTAGGTATTAACGCGAGATTGCCCAGATTCATGTCGAAAATAAGACTGAGCATCTACCGGAACCATCTGATTGATTGGTGACCCGGCAAGGCTAAATACCCCTATTAGCGCGAATCACCTCAGCATGAGGATAGGGCTCGGTCCGCCAACCTCCTCAGCGNTGGTAGGTAACCCGTGACTACAGTAAGGGACTGCTTGACTTCATCGTCTGAAAAATCGTTTAAACGGGTCAACTGGAACCCCTCAGCTCTAACGAGTTCGCCCAGCGTGTCGTTCAGAGGGTGTGTTCTGGACACCTGGACATCTCGAAAAGTTCCCACTATTAAAAGGCGCCCGCCCTGGATGCGGTGGGACACGAACTCCAGCAGCGGCAAGGACGATCTATCAGACCTGTAGGATCATCCAAGACCAAAACAATCGGTAGATTCTGGGAGGCGGTTCTCAGAAAACTAGCATGGTGGCGAATAGTCTTAATCGCGCGTTTGAAGGCTCATCTATCGCAGGAGCCGATTTTAGGTCGGCCAACGCGATGGACAGTTCAGGGACAATTTCAGCGATGAATGGGACGCAGCTTCCCATCTCCGTGCGTAGGTTATCGGGATCGTTACCTCTGACATACTCTCTGAGAATCAGTAGCCAGGGCCAGTAGGGCGGCTTCCTTCGGTTTCTGTGCACCTGTCCCCGAACAATCTGGCCTTCTTGGAGACAGCGTAACGAGAAAGCTCCTGGGCAAGTCGGGTTTTGCCGATAAAAGGTTCCCTCGCAAGCATTGCGATTCTTGTTTGACCGCCCGACGAAATATCTTGCGCGAGCGTGAGCGCAGCCATCGCTTGTTGACAGCCTTTGCACGTCATGGATGCTCGGAATGGCCGGTCTTGCGCCAATTACAATCACGTTTGGCGGTTGATTGCTCAGAGTTATACNCTAGGCGGATAGTCACTTCCGCAAATGACTGCGGGGAAATCGAACAGCTTGGATTCCGCTCCGAGGGGCTCTAAGGGATGGTAATCCAGGGAACGTTCGCGGGGGCATTGCCGCTGCCTCTATCCTCGGCCCTCGCCATGATTACTTGGCTCTGTCCGGCCATACCGGTTCGTTGTAGCCCAGAGGCACCGAGGTTCGAGACCAGTGGGGCGGCGTCTCGGATAGTCGCACTACTGGCCCAAGATGGCCCAATTTGCCCATCGGTGTATCGCTTGTCATCGACCAGCGCTTCAACTCTTCTGGCGTGAACTGTTCAGGGATGTCATGAAGGTTGGCTTCCGGCGTTTGGCCGCGTTCGACGAGCCAACGTCCGATCTGTGCTAGAGAAACACGCACTAGCCAACTTCCACCCTCAGTTGTGCGCCGGGCGAGAGCCACCAGGGCGCCGAACGCCATCAGGTAGCCGGTCAGATAGTCGATCGCGGATACGGGGTAGAATTGNGGCCCCGGCGAATCGCCGATGAATAACTCTCCCTGTCGGTCGGTGATGCCGCTGACGGTCTGCACTACCGTGTCGAATCCGCGACGCGACGCCCACGGCCCTACGTGGCTGAATGCCGACAGGGACACGTACACGATCCCAGGCCGGATTTCCGCCAACGCCTCCGGCGAGAGTCCCCGCTTGGCGAGAGTCCCAGGTCGGTAGCCCTGCGAGAACACGTCGGCCTCTCGAACCAGACCGCGCATTATTTCGAGGTCATCCGGCTCGCGCAGATCAAGGTGGGTCGATAGCTTGCCGTGGCCNGTGTCGTATTCCTGGTGGCCGATACTCGGCAGGTGGGGTCCGGTCACTTTCAAGACGTCGGCTCCNTGTTCAGCCAACGTGCGAGCGCAGGTCGGGCCTGCCAGAACTCGCGTCAGGTCTAGGACGCGGATGCCCGACAACGGCCTGTCACCGTCTGGCAGCTTTTCAGAAGGGCTATCGCCAATCTTGACGATCTCCAGCANAGGCAGTGATGCGACCGCTACGCCCTGTGGGTGTTGTGCCCACTCGTCCATCGTCCGGACCATGCCTCCCGCTCCGTTGGCAGCGATTATCGCTTCCTCAAGTTCTAGGGCGTCCCATTTGGCCACCGCTCTGGCCATGGCCTCGCGGTCTTCCTCTACCCCAAGCACACTGAGGGCGGCGGCGCGATGGTTTGGGAAATTGCAATGGAGATAGCTCCAGCGACCGTTCATTGCTGGATAGACGCCCATCACGGGATTGCGGTCAGACGAAACAGGCGTTCCGTCCATCTGCATGTAATTGCCGCTGCGTAGCGACGCTGTTGCCTGCCGAGTGTCGACTGCAATTTCCTGACGACGCCCGGTTCGCAAATCCCACAAATCGGAGACCGCAAGACCTACCGCTGATAACGCGGCAGCGCTGGTTTCGCCGATGAGAAATGGCGTCGGCAATATCGGGTCGGAATCGCCTGTGATTTCAACCTCGCGGGTGCGGTCTTCGGTCCAGCCTGCGATCGGCAAAAGCGTGCGTAGAGCGTCATTTGTCATGATCGAAACTTCTCCTGTTTTCTAGGGAGTGAAAATGCTACCGGTACATGTTACATCTTTGTAACAACGATGAAACACGTAGGCAACACGCAGGGCATAGCCTTCTATAGATTAGCTTCATGAAACGTACGGAATTGGTGATTGCCAAAAACAGGACATCGAATACGGGCACAGAGGTNGGAGCCTCGGACTCGATCCTCTCCGAAGAGAATCTCGGCGTCGAGATTGTCGAAACTAATGTCCCTTCCGACGAGGACTTTCGTCTGGCGACGAGCCTCGGACTGATCGTCAGCCGCGTGGAGGCGGCGGCGTTCCACCAATCGTTTGAGAACGCTGGGCCGCTGTACACAATTCCGGTTTTCGTGCAGTTGGACGGGGCGTCGAAGGTGCCTGCCTTGGACTACATGAACGCCCAGCGGTTCAGGTCGAAGTTCCAGGAGAGGATGGCCGTTCATCTGAACGACTTCGACGTGCTGATGATGCCANCCACNCTGGTCACCGCGCCAAAAGTTGAGGAAAGCGACCAGTACCTGATAATCCTGTCTCGCAACTGCATCCCCAGGTCTTTCATAGGCTTCCCGGTGATTTCGGTCCATGCCGGCCTCATTTCGGAGAGGTTACCAGTCAGAGCTCAGTTCGTGGGCGCTCCAATCGACGATGGCGTAATCCTTGCGGTGTCGTCTGCGTTGGAATCGGTCACAGAAATGCCCGCTCCNTGATCGGATGGAATATGTCACCTTCAACACTACACCTCACCAATGTTGACTCCTCTCGGTTGATTTCAAAGAGCAACCCCGCGCGGATGAAAGCCGACCTGATCGGGGCCAGGGCCTCTGTAATTTTGGCCGACGGCTTCACAGGGCGAGTCATAGCGTCTGGGAGNAAAGCGGTATATATCAGGGGCGAACAAGATCAGATTGTCGCGCTAGCCCGCAGCGGGCAACCTGCCCAAACCAGATTTCTCTCGGCGCACCTGGAAACATCGAAAATCCCGANCAGATCAGCAGTGTGGAGCGACGGCAAAAAATTGAGCTTCTGTGACGGCACGATTGTCGAATTTTCNGACGCTTCAGTTTGGCACGGTCGGGGCCCCGACAGCTACGATGTCATCCCATTAGACGATTTGGACGTCGCTTCAATGCTGCGAGGCGTTATGGATATCCATAGCGGCCAGAATCTGGGCCTGANGCTCAAGATGATTCATGGTCAGGATAGAGTAGAAGGGGCGCACGACAGCGGTCGGGCATATGAAAAGACGTTCCTTCGGGTCGCCACCGACTGCGTAAGAACGNTGGCTCAATCTTCCGATTATAGGGGGCCCGGTCTGAATATGGAGGTCGGAAAACCACTGATAGGGCTGGGACCGGGGCTGACTCCTTCGGGTGACGATTTCCTGGGAGGCATGCTGTTTGCCCTGTGGCATCTGAACTCGGCTTATCCTTCCCAATTTAGACACGACACGAATTCGATTGGCAACCTGTTGGAATATGCCTCGTCGCAGACCAATCAGATTAGCTATGCCATTCTGACAGACTTTACGATAGGGCAGGGGCCGTTGCCGTTTCATGACCTGGTGGAAGCGATGCTAACCGGCAGGCCAATATCCAAAATTCTCGACTGCGTAAGGCTCGTGATCGCAATCGGCCACTCCTCTGGGTGGGACATGCTGGCTGGATTTATTTTAGGCATGACGATAACTGCGCCTCGTTCGGTTACACGTTCTTGGTGTCGAGGGTGGTGTTCTCGCCGCGCAGTGTCCGGTTGCGTATGTCGTACCGACCAGGATAGCGTACTGGTAGGTGGCCAGAGTCGATCATCTCCGCTAGGGGGTGGGTTCTCGTCTTGAGAGGCATCTCGACCTGGGCATGAGTCCGCGCCGACTCGTAAACGGCGTGGACCATCTCCAGTGCTTTGTACCCATTGGTGGCGACCCCTCGGTATTCCTCTATTTCTCCTGTGACCCACCTGGCGAATTCGCGAGCCTGGACGGCTCCGGCCTCGATCATCTCGAAATTGTCGAATCCGTATTTTGCGAAGTCGCCGTCTGGCTTGTGTTCCTGCCAGCCGTCTGACTTCGAGTTCATGATCTTCAGGTCATCCACGGAAAGTTCGATCATGCCGTCACTTCCGTAGATTCGCGCTCCAAACCCGTGTTCAGGCGTCAGCCCTGAGAGGATCATCGCCTGGGCGCCATTGTCGAAACCGAACACCGCGAACGCCTTGTCTTCGATGGGGATTGCCCGCGCCCACTGGTCCGTCTCGCGCTCCACGTTTCCCATGACCCACACGCATTCCGGGTCGCCGAGAAGGTAACGGTACATGTCGGCCAGATGGGACGAGTAGTTTGGCAGTCCGTCACGGGCCGCAGTGGTTATCAGCCTGGGTTCGCCGATCTTGCCATCCTCTATCATCTGCTTTGCGAGATTGTATGCGGGCAGGAATCTGCGTTGATGCCCGATTGCGAGCTTCACGCCGTTGCGTCGGCAGACAAGCATCATGTCGGCGGCGGACCCTGTGGTATCGGACATCGGCTTCTCGCAGAGGATAGCCTTGATGCCGGACGCAGCGGCGGCGATGGTCATAGGCGCATGGCCCATGTCCCAGACTCCCACCGACACGACGTCTAACTCCGATTTTTCTAGCATCTCGCGGGCGTCAGTGAAATGCTCAGGCTTGTAGTCTTCATGTTCGGAGAATTGCTTATCGAAATCGTTCATTGCCTGCTCGCTCAGATCGGCGAGAGCGACGATTTCGTACCTCGCTGAGTTCAGATANCCAAGAACGTGGTTGCTGGATATTTCTCCACAGCCGATGACTCCGACCCGCAATTTGCCTTCCAAGGTTTTCTCCCCTATTTTTTTGGCCNGNTCTTCTGCTAACGCTTACTCGATTAAATGCGCTTTCAGCACGTCTTCGTCAAACTCGATTCCGAGGCCTGGGCCGGTTGGCGGAATTATGTAGCCCTTCTCGAACACGAGCGGTTCTTTGAAGATTATCTTGTGGAGCGGCCCTTGGTTCGCCTCTTGGATGAGGAAGTTGGGTGAGCAGGTGTCGATCTGAATCGCGGAGGCGGCGGCAATCGGCCCGCAGTACATGTGGGGCGCGATCATAGCGTAGTGGGCCTCGGCGATGCTGGCGATCTTCTTCGCCTCGGTGATTCCGCCGCACTGTCCNACATCGAGTTGGATGATCTGGGCGGCTTGCTTTTCCAGCACCTGCGAGAACTCGTACTTAGTCACCAATCGCTCGCCAGTGGCTATGGGAATGCTGGTATGAGCGGCGACGCGGGCCATCTCNTCGATATTCTCAGGNGGGACAGGCTCCTCGAACCAGTAGGGATGGTATGGCTCCAGATAGTCGGCGACTCGGATGGCGCTGAATGTCGATAGCTGGCCGTGGGTTCCGATTCCCACCTCCAGCTTGTTGCCCACCGCGTTTCTGATGCTCTGGAAGATCTTCGCGGCCTCTTCGATCTCCCATATCGGAATATCTCTAGGTATCGGGTACATGGGCATGAACGGGTCGAGCTTGCAGGCAGAGTTGCCCTCTTCCAGAAGCTGTATCGCGACCTCTCCGGCAAGTTCAGGATTGGCTCGATAGTCCCNGCTGGGCATGTATGCGTAGGCGCGAAGTTTCTCGTGGTACATGCCGCCCAGAAGATTGTAGATCGGCTGGTTCGCTGCCTTCCCGACAATGTCCCATAGCGCCATGTCGATGGCAGAGATTACCGGTGTCGCATANAGACTAGGGTGGCGAAAGTCGTGGCGAGAAGCATACATCNTGTCCCATATGCGTTCGATTCTCGTTGGGTCCTCGCCGATCACATACTGGCCCACCAACTCTTCGATCAGTTTGACCTGCGATTGCAGAGCGCCGAGGTCGNGAGAGTAAGAGCCTCCGGTTATCCGCTCGCCGAGGCCGCTAATCCCTTCGTCGGTGATTAGTTCCAGAAACAACAGCCATCTGCCTCCAATGTACGGCTCCTCGTTCTCGACAACCATTGTCTTGAGTTCAACAACTTTCAATGCAATCTCCCCTCGGGTTCGATATTTGGATTAACGATATTTGAAGGATTATGCGGGAGGCTGCACCAGCTCTATAAGGACATCGTCTGGCCCTTCGACGTATGCNAGTTTGGCGCCGCCGACAACTTNTGTGAGTGGCAACACCACCCGGATGCCGGCGGTCCCCAACCTGTCCAATTCTTCCTCNAGGTCAGACACATCGAACCCGAAATGCTCCAGCCCCAGTCGGTTTAACTCGGCGCTTCCCCTTTCGTTTGAAGATCCTTCGGGTTGCGAGGAGATGTTGAGCCGAACCGGCCCTCCGACTTCCAAGCTCACGGTGATCGTGCCNGGCATGACCTCTCGATCCGACCGTATTGCGGCGTCGAAGTATTCGACGTACCAGGCTGCTGTCTTGCGCGGGTCGACTGCTCGAATATGGATGTGGTTGATGGCGTACTTCATATTGGTGTGCCTTTCTGGGTGACGCGATTAATGGTTAAAGGAGGGTCCAAGCCTAACCGTCTGGGCGATCCCAATAATAAGCCTATCTAAGCCAATGGCGCAAAGTATTCTCTGTCGCGTTGACGATTAAGAAGAGCGAAAATGGCTTGCCGTCAGTAGATCGCTTCATCAATTAACAATTGCACGAACTCATCGCCTGAGATGCCCAGCAACTCCTTGAACACTTCTTCGTTGTACTCGCCCATGCGCGGCGCTCGTCGTAATGTTGGGGAGACTCCCTCCAGGTGCGCTGGCTGGGCGTGGGTCGCGAATGTGATGTCTTCGTCGTCTCGCGACAACGGGACAAGGTGGTTGCCCGGCAGCCACGGGTCGCGGGTGGTCATGTCCTCAAGGTCCGACACGACTCCGGCCATGACGCCTTGATGCTGGAGCGTGCGCATCACATCCCAGGCATCGCGTTGGCGAGTCCAGGCCGAGATCAATTCGTCCAACTCGTCCTCATGCTCGCGCCGTGCTTCGTCCGTCGCGAAACAAGCATCCCTTGCGAGTTCTGGGCGAGCCATCGCCTTGCACAACTGGCCCCATTCTTCGTCGTTCGATACAGCGATGGCACACCAGCGGTCGTCTCCGGCACAGGGGTAGGCGCCATGGGGGCAATAATCGCGTGAGCGGTTCCCCTGCCTGGGAGGAATAGCGCCGTTGGCCGTGTATTCCAGAATGTCGGTTCCGAGTAGATTGATTGTCGTCTCTGATTGAGAAAGGTCTATGAACTGTCCCTGCCCGGTGCGGTCGCGATGGTAGAGCGCCGCCATCATCGCAGAAACGCCGAAATAAGGAGCAGAAAAGTCGGAATATAGAGCGGCCATTCCCGTCGGTGGCNTGTCTGGGAAGCCCATGNTCATGCTNAAGCCGCTGTAAGCGATCACGCCGTTGCCATAGGANCCNNAGNCTTTATATGGNCCACTTGACCCCATCACCGGCATATTTAGCATGATGATGTCGGGTTTGACGCGNCGAATCTCGTCGTATCCCAGCCCCCAACGGGCCATGCGTTCGGGGGTGAAGTTGTTGGTTACAAAGTCAGACTGTCGGACGATTTCTTTAACCAGTTCGATTGCTCTTGGATGATTCATATTGAGCGTGACCGAGCGTTTGCTGGTATTCACATCGTTGAAAACGGCGTTGGTGTCGATNNNGCCCGGCCCNGGAGGTTGAATGCCGATGGCNCTGATGTTGTCNAGCCGCGCNTGCGATTCGATCTTGATAACCTCCGCGCCAAAGTCGGCGAGGATTCTTGATGTCGCCGGTCCGGCAATCATCCAGCCNAANTCGGCGACGCGGATGCCGTCAAGCGGGAGCCCNCGGTTTGCAGTCNNAGGCGGNTTGGGAGATNTGNGAGGTTCGCNATCGGCCAANTGNCTGAAGACCTCCTGNTTGTGTTCTCCCAGCNTTGGNGCGGCGCGGCGNGCTGAGNTNGGAGTTGCGCTGAATCGGTAAGGCGGCGCCACATCGGTAATTAACTGTCCGAGGTGAGGGTGGTTGGTTGCTGAGAAGAAGNGGCGCTCNCGAAGATGGTCATCTTCGGTNAGGTCGCGGGCATCGTTCACCGGCATGACTAGCATCCGGCGTCGTTGGCCCTCGTGGAATATGTGGGCNCGGTCGTAGCGCGATGTCAGAGCAGTGATGGCGGCTGTGATGACGCTGGCGCGCTCNNAGCGATAACCTGCGTCGTTCCAATCATCGCCTGAGAANGGCTCGTCGAGACCTTCCTCCNCAAGCCAGCNCACGAAAGCGGCCCAGAGCGGAGGCGTTCCCAGTGGCACTGTAAAGCTGANCCATTTCCCGTCGANGCACTGGTAGAGGCTACGACCGCCGGTCANCGTCNTGAGNCCTNTGCGCTTGGGAATCTNCCCGTGCCAGGTGAAAATGTTGGCGTTGGCAGTTTGNAGCGTCGCCATCGACGCGGCTTCCTGNATCGANACGTCGATGCGGAAACCTTTGTGGGTCGGNTCGCGGTCNCTGGCAACCAGAGCCGTCAANGTTCCNGACACGGCGACGAGNGNTGCCATATGGTACNCCTGNTCGGCCCCNGGTTGGTTGGGCGGGTCTTCGGGGAATCCGTTNATGTACATGAGGCCNCTGGTCGCAACGCCGATGAGGTCGTTTCCCCGATAGTTGCGCAGTGGGCCTTTTTGACCAAATGGCGTGATGGTGACGTAAAGCANNCCNGGGTTGAGAGTTTTCAANTCGTCGTAGCCGATGCCCAANTCGTCCATCTCGCCCGGNGCCGCTGTTTCGACGAGAATATCCGACGATTCGACGAGACTNAGCAATCTNTNGCGGCCTTCGGGGCNGTGAATATCGAGCGTCNNCCCNCGCTTGTTGGCGTTGAAGTGNAGATGGTAGAGGCTGCGNTCGATACCANCNTCGCCTTCGAGATACGGTTTGCGTAGGCGTGAGGNATCGCCCTNAGGTGGCTCGACNCGGATCACGTCTGCTCCGAGTTCGCCTAGCTNACGGCCAACGAACAATCCAGATTCGCCTGCGAGGTCGATTACTCGAAGTCCAGAAAGTNGAGGCTCGGAGTTCGGNGCCATTAGTGGTTTTTGAAGACGCTGGGAGCGTNNGGGTTGCTCTGGTTGNTGGTCATTGGTTNCTTGGTCTNTTCCAAGTTGAATATCCTTGNCGNTTTGCGCCGCNGTTACTTTATCACAACCGTTTANAANTTCGNACGTTCCGNGATGCTGTCATCTGCAATNNCAGTGGCGACGATCATGCGACCGTTATTNTCTNGATGAATCGGCAATCTCNTGGGATAATGCANCCTGATTNAACAGGNGCTCAAGCCCGAGGGGAGAATATGGCATTTCAGCCTAAGGACAATACTGAATGGGATATNCAGNCAGATGTGGTCGTGGTCGGNTNCGGNGCNGCAGGCGCGGCGACANCGATCACNGCNNATGACCTGGGAGCNANNGTTTTGATANTGGAAAAGGCNCCAAAAGGGCAGGAGGGNNGGAACNCCCGCGTTGCGGCTCAGGGTTACCTGAACACTTCATCNNCAGAAAAAGCNGCNGCGTATCTCACAGCGCTGTGCGGGNCGTACACTGTGCCTGAATCTATGATNCGNGTNTGGGCCGATGAGATGGGCAAGAACAACGAATGGGTCGAAAANATAGGAGGCGATCCNCAGGAACATCAACATCCNCCCATAGGCGTCGAGTATCCNGAGCTACCAGGGTCGGACAGCGTCCACAAATTTCATCACGGCGATACTCTGGGCTACTCCCACACCTGGATGATGTTTGACAGAGCGGTGAAAGATCGGGACATTCAGATTCTGTACGATACTCCCGGCGTTGAGCTTGTACAGGACGATGTTTCGAAAGAGATTCTAGGCGTTCAGGCGGAACGAGTTGGCATATCGATCAACGTTGAGGCGTCCAGGGCGGTCGTGCTGACCTGCGGAGGATTCGAGAACAACCAGGAGATGATCAGGAATTATCTGCCAGGGGTGCCCTATTGCTACACCTCCGGCACGCCCTACAACGAGGGGGATGGTATACGGATGGCGATGGCTGTGGGCGCCGATCTCTGGCACATGAACAACTACGCAGGCCCATCCATGGCGCTCAAAGTCCCCGAATTTAGGACGACGTTTTCGATGCTCCCGCTGCACTTTGGCAGCAAACTGCCTGGCGGAATGATCGTCGTGGGGCCAGACGCGACGAGATTCACGGACGAAAAACTGAAGACGTCCCACGGCAAAGTAGAGCAAAACGGCCAATGGGACGCGTTGCGAACTCCGTGTCCGATGTTCATGATATTCGATCACGCGCTGTTCTCGGCTGGGCCGCTTTATGACAAAGAGTCTCGCAGCGGTTGGAACCGTATCGTCGATCAATATGAATGGAGCGATGATAACGTCGTCGAGTTGGATAAGAAGTGGATAACGAAGGCCGAAGATATTTTATCCTTGGCTCGCAGTCTGAACCTGGAATCGA
>PAIW01000130.1 GCA_002710885.1 Chloroflexota bacterium
TGGAGGCAAACTCCTGAGCAGTGCGAGTTTTGCCGATACCCGGGTCGCCAGCCAACATGACAACCTGTCCTTGGCCTGACATTGCATCATCCAGAGCTGAAACCAACTCACCCATCTCCCGCTGGCGATCCACGAAATCGATTGTTGCAGAAATGTGAACCGCACGCATGTTGACGGTAGAATCAAGCTTGATACCATATTAGCCGAAGAAGGTTATTCCCTCTTGGTTTTGAAAACTCAACGCCGGACAGGGCAACATGTATACAGGGCCTGCTGTGGTTGACCGCGCGATCCTAACTAGGGCCGAGTTTGAGATCAACGAATCACTGTGTCGACCTGAGCGCCACATAACTCAGTTCCAGCAATGGTGACCCTCAGATCGGTCATCGGTGTGTCTAACCCTCGCGACCTATGGGGCCAATTGCCCAGCCAGTTGCTTTAGCCTAGATAGTTCAGACGAGTCGGGGTCTGCGCTCTGCCACAGTCGTTCGGCTTCACTCAGACTGTCTATGGCGTCTGAAGTCGTGGATAATCCGGCCTGCGTTCGCCCAAGCCAGAACATATCCCGTGGGGATGTCCGGCGTTTCAATCGGGTGTTCAAAAGGTCTGTTGCGCCATCGAATCGGCCTGCCCGAATGTACGCCTCCAGCAGGGTGTCCTCGAAAACCTCGCGCTGGGCGTGACTGCCCCCTATGCGCGGCAGGTCTGCGAATGCAGGTTCCAGAAACTCGACGGCGTCGTCATATGCTTCGTTGGCGAAGGCGTCGATCCCTTTAATCAGCGGCAGTGTGACCTCTCGAACCAGCGGGTCGCCGTTGTCTGCGGCGGTCTTTAGGCCGCCAAGCATTCGCTCCATCTCGTCAGTGTAGCCAGCAGCCGCGAAAACCAGCGCCGCGTGAGCGTCTCTGAACGGCGGTCCCGGCTTCTCGGCGGCGGGCATAGCGATCTTCCGCACCTCCGCCCATGAGGCGCTCGGCTCGCCTTCGCCGTATATCCTCATACGCCACATGAGTGACGCGCTATCTGCGAGAGTTCCCAGATTCCGGGCGATCACCGAAGGTCGGATGTCGCTCTCATACAGCGCTGTCGCCCGATCGTAATGGCCTGTAGCGAGTTCAAACAGTGCCTGGTGCCATGAAAGATGGACATGGAACGGCGCGCGTTCGTCATACCCCTGCAGCCAGTTGGCTAGAAAATCGGTTCCGCCTGCGGCGTCACCCGTCTCGAAGAACACGTGAGCCACCGAATGGGACGCGTTTGCGTTGTCGGGGCGCATCTCCAGCGAGCGCTGGGCGAGACGCAGCGAGTCGTCGAAGTAGCCTGTCTCGTGATGGGCGAACGCGAACTGGCCCAAGAAGGCCCAGTCATCTCCGTAATCTGACTCGACAGTCTTTAGAAGCGCAAGCATTTCCACCGGGAAGTTCGCCACTCCTGAGCCGGAGCAACCGAGTAGGAGCAAACGGCTTGCCAACCTGAGCATCATCGCGTCGCGGGGATACTCTGCCAGATGTTCGCGAATCAGCGCCAGGGCGTCTGGGCCTTTGCCGTCGATCATCAAGCCGATGGCGCGGACCGACTGCTTCTCGCGGGGCGTTGCGCCGTTGACGAGAGACTGAGCGCGCTCTATGCTCTCTTTCGCTTCTGGAATTAGGATTCTGTACGACAGCATAACCGCAAGGGCACCGTGAGCCAGCGCAAACCCTTCGTCAGCGTCGATAGCCTGCTGAAAACTGTCCTCCGGGCCGTAGCTCTGGGCCAACATCAGGTCTAGGCCTTCGACGTAGTAATCGGCTGCTGCGGGAGATGTCGTGCTCAGTGCGAGGCCGTGTCGATCTTTGATCGTCTTTGTGTTCTGCAAATCTGCCATCTCTTCCTTCAATTGATCGTTGACGATCCCTGATCAGGGACAGGTCGGTGACTCGTCGAACATTATCACAGCCCCCATATGCATACAACTCCAGACACACGGAGGGCGGGTGGTTTACGCTAACCCGGTTTGGGTGGCGGAGAACGTGGCTTCGACGCGGTTTGAGGAGGCAATTTTAAGAAGATACTGCTCACGGGCCGTGCGACAGTGTTGGGGGTGACGAACAGTTCTCCGCCTATCTCGCGGTTGCTTTCGCCAGCGGCGATGAGCCGCAGAACCTCGGTCTCACGCTGGTTCAGGCCATATCGGTAATAGGATTTGGGCGAAGTTCCAGCGTCGATTTGCTCTCCCTTGTCATTCACTCTGTGGATGAGTGGTTTTATTCCTAAATCTAAAGTTAGCTGACCGGCTTCGTCCAGAAGCTCTATATCTCTAAAGAAAACGTCTGCTGTATGAGAGAGTGTGTGAATCGGAAAAACCCCGCTCCATCCTCTGGCACAGGCGGTCGCGGAGGAGATTGCCGGGGGTTTGGGACAAAGGATGGCGTCTCGAGACATCTGAATCTCGGCAAGTGCCCAGCCCCAAGTTGTGGCTTCGCGCAAGCTCTGGCGCCAGGGACTCCCGGAGGAGCAAAGAGCCTGTGTCGGCCCAGNGAAGGCTATCAAGTGGGATTACCGGAGGACGAATTTCAGAGGCAGTCTTTTAAGAAGTTGGCTATGGGCTNAAATAACCGAAAGCGGGCAGACTCAGCATCAAATGAAGATGGAGAATGCTGGTCTTGTAATATCGGTCTCATTTGAGGAACGATTTCAGGGATACCAGAAGCGACGGTTTCCATGACAGGATTGAGATATTCAGAGGTTTTGTCTTAAATGTAGGCCTGTACGGGCTGGACCCGGAGGCCTATAGTGTGGAACTCCTTCACCCTCGTAACACCTCCCCCAGAGCATCTGGGCGTCTCGTTTTTCCGCGATCGCACCGAACTTCTGGACGATGCGCGTCTTTCCGATACCCGGTTCGCTCGCGAGCATGACGAGCAGTCCACGGCCCGACTTGGCGTCATCAATGGCGGACAACAACCCGCCCATCCCCCGTCGTCGGTCCACGAAGTCGAGATTGCTCGCGATGTTCGGCGATGGGACCTCTTCGGACGCACCCAGCGGTACCGCAGTTATTGCATAATTGGGAGTCAACGAGACTTTCTCCGCTACAGCTTGGAGACGTCACAGAAATTCAGGTTACTCCCGTGTTGGTGAGCCGAGTTTTGCAACGCGCCTTCTGTCAGCCAACCTCTCGGTTTTTGCGATTCGACTGACTTTTTGTCTTAATGTTGGTTAAACTTGTCCCAAGGGAAATTTTCAACCTTGACGGACGCTTTGGGAACATCCCCCTGACGTATTGAAGCTCCGATGAAATTGAGAGCAGACTAGGGGTAGATACATTGTTGACAGAATCGCTGGCGAGATTCAGCGCTGAAAATCGGTGGTGGGTGTTAGGCGCGTGGGTTGTGTTGTTGGCTGTTTCAATTGCCATCATGAGCACGCTGTTGGCCTCAGCGTTGACAACGCAGTTCGTTTTCACNAACACGCCGGAGGCTCAGCACGGGGTAGACCTGATTGAGGAAATGAGAGGGCTCCCCATCAGCACCAATGAGGTGGTCATAGTCCGATCTGAAATCATGACCATCGACGATCCGGCGTTTGAGCATGCAGTGACCGACCTGACCTCTCGCCTTCAGGCCTTGGGGCCGGATATCATCCGCATGGACACACTGGTGGACTACCCTCACACTGGCCTTCCGTTCCTTCTAGCTGACGGCAGACAGACCACGATTATTCCGTTCACGATGGCAGGTGATTTCGACGACGCCACCAGCAACATAGCAGACGTCGTTGAGGTTGTGGAGACCGCCAACCCTCCTGCGGGCATCGAAGTTCTTATTACCGGCCAGGCGACCGTGGGCAAGGATTTCCTGGAGGTGGGGCAGGAAGGCATCGAGAAGGGCGAGACCTTCGGGGTGCCAATGGCCCTGATAATCCTCGCCCTGGTGTTCGGCACGCTGGTTGCAGCCATGCTGCCCGTTATTCTGGCCTTCGCGTCCATATTCGTCGCTCTGGGAGCGGCGGCGCTGATCGGCCAGGTCTTCGCCCTTTCCTTTTTCGTCACTAACATCATCTTCATGATTGGTCTTGCGGTCGGCATCGACTACTCGCTGTTCATCGTCGCCCGTTACCGTGAGGAGCGCGCGCGCGGCCTGGAGAAGATCGATGCTATCGCACGCGCGGGAAGCACCGCCAGCCGCGCCGTGATGTTCAGCGGCATCACTGTCGTTATCGCATTGTTCGGGATGCTGTTGGTCCCGTTCAACATATTTATCGGGTTGGGCATAGGCGCAATTCTGGTCGTGCTTGCATCAGTTTTGAGCGCGCTGACTCTGCTGCCTGCGATCCTCAGCATTCTTGGAAACGGGATCGACAGGATCAGGATCCCTCTGGTCGGCAGGGGGGTGGCCGATGTCGAGAACAGAGGCGGGTTCTGGGATAGCGTGTGCCATGGGGTCATGCGACAGCCCATCATAAGTATTTTGTTAGCTGGGGGGTTGCTGGTTGCGGCGGCCTATCCTGTGGTCGACCTTGCCATCGGTTTCGCTGGCGTCAGTTCAATGCCGGACGGGATTCCGGCCAAAGAGGGGTTCCTCGTTCTGGACGAGGAATTCTCCGCAGGGAACGTCACGCCCGCCCAGATAGTGTTTGAGGGCAATCTGGACACTCCAGAGTTCCAGGGAGAACTGGGGGCCCTTGTCGCGTTCTTGGAATCGGATTCCCGCACCGCCTTCGGGCCAGGACAACCTCTTCAAACCAATGATGCGATGACCATCGGCCTGCTGAGTGTCCCGGTTGTTGGCGACTCAGCCGAACCGCTGGCGGTCAACGCCATTGACAGACTGCGCAACGACTACATTCCTCGCATTTTCACAAGTGGCGTCGTGGATGTGCATGTAACCGGCGAGACGGCTTACAACGCCGACTTCTTCACCGAGTCCAAATCCTCGGTCTGGATAGTGTTCCCCTTCGTTCTTGGAATGAGCTTCATTCTGCTGATGCTGGTTTTCCGATCGATCATCGTGCCCATCAAGGCGATCTTGCTCAATCTGCTGTCGGTTGGGGCGACCTACGGGATACTGGTTCTTGCTTTCCAGAAGGGATGGGGCGCGAATCTGGGCGTGCTGACGCAGTTCGATATCATTGAGGCGTGGATTCCGCTGTTCCTGTTCTCTATACTGTTCGGCCTCTCGATGGATTATCATGTCTTCCTGATGAGCCGAATCCGAGAGCGATACGATCAGACCGGGGACAACGACGAATCTGTTGCCTTCGGAATCCGAACCACGGGTCGGCTTATCACAGGCGCCGGTCTGATAATGGTCGCGGTGTTCTGGGCCTTCGCCGCCGTAGACATCGTGGGGCTTCAGCAGATGGGCTTCGGCCTGGGGGTGGCAATTCTCATCGATGCCACGATAGTGCGAATTGTGCTGGTCCCTGCTGCCATGAAACTGCTGGGGGACTCAAACTGGTACCTGCCTCCGTTCTTAAACTGGCTGCCCGACCTGCGCGTGGAGNCTGAACCGGTGGACCCTGCTCCGGCGAGGTCTGACGACTGAGTGTCGGGAGAAGCTGTCAACTTTCATCACGATGGGAACCTGTCTCTGCCGGAGATATTTGTTTGAAATGCCAGGTGCGCTGTAGCGATTAACAATACGAGCGCTTGGAATTGTAGTCGAGAAATCTTGAAACACACCGCNGATCAAGAAAAACCGTCCCATTTTGGAACTCTCGGTGAAAGCGNACTCGTCAAAATCTATTGGGTGCACGCGCGTTTTTTACAACATGCGCTTAAGCCTCGTATGTGCCAATTGACATCTGGAAAGCACNGGGAGNGACATAAAGGCGGNGAATAGACCGATGCGGTGGTTGCCATTTCACTAATTAGTCGGCGAGTCTGGTAGTTCAATGTGAATGCCTTCAGTGGCGATTCGATTCCATGTACTATGGCGTAAAGTTACTGATGCCCACTTCGACGAGACGGATAGCCGAAGAAATGCGACAGATNCTCCGTGATGTTTACGTGGCATGCAGTGACTCGGAGGATCGAGACTGACGCGAGCACGATCAGGCGATGATAGGNAGAAGGCCGTTGGAGTCCTGGTTAGCCCGAGGCGAATCTACCGACTCGTTCGTTAGTTCAGCAAGGCTAGAGTATTCAAACCTTTGGTAATCAACTTGAATCGGAGGCGTCAATGTACCTGATCAGACGGGTGTTCAAATGCAAACCTCGGACTGCTCGAAGAGCGGCAGAGCTGNTCACAAAAATCGGAGAAGCCTACATGAACGCTGGTCAAAGGTCTGAGATACGAGTGTATTTCAGCGGGGGAACTGTGCCTGGGCCTAAGGACACGTTGTACATGGACTGGACGTCCGAGGCTATCGAATCGCCCGGCAGAGACGGAAACGTCACGCCCCGTGAGATCATCGGCCCGCTTT
The DNA here is from genome assembly GCA_002710885.1 of Chloroflexota bacterium. The sequence continues at coordinate 6,409 of PAIW01000130.1, forward strand.
GGCAACAGGCCCTCGAATATGTCGAGGAAGACCACATCGAGTTCTACGAGATGTTCCAGCCCCGTTGACATCTGATAGCCGAAGGCTACTGCACCTCTGGAGGCTCCCATAGCTCGATTCGGTTGCCTTCGGGGCGACGATCCAGGCGAATCGTCCAAACTCGCTGTTCTCGCGCTTGGGGACGATCTCGACGCTTGCGGCTTCTAACTNCTGGAGCATTGCGTCCAGGTCGTCGACCCGGTAGTTGACCATGAACTGGTTGGAGGTCGGACCGAAGTATTCTGTGTCGGCGGAAAATAGCGCCCAGACGGTGTGGCTCGGCGCTCAGGGTCTTTGGCCTCATGCCGCCACGTCTAGACAACTCTGTCGTCGTCCGGTTCGATGCCCNGTTGATCTCTGTGCCAGTCTGATAATCCTTTTGGGTCTCGCGACCTGAAGAACACGCCTCCAACGCCAGTTACCTTTGCCACAGTTCCCTCCAGAGCCTACCGACCTATGAACACCGGGTCGCGCTTTTCGGCGAAGGCCACGCGGCCCTCGTTGGCGTCATGACTGTCGCGGGCGGCCTGCTGGGTGGCATGTATCTCCCCAATGTCCTGAGCGTTCAGCTTCGAGCCTTCGTGCTGTCGGGCCACTAGGGTGTTGATCATCCGCTTGTGGCCTTTGAGAGACAACGGAGCGTTACGGGCGAACTCCTTTGCCAGACCATAGACCTCCAATTCTAGCTGGTCAGAAGCGACCACCTTGTTCACAAGTCCCATGTCCAGCGCCCGTTGAGGATCGACGCGAAGACCGGAGCAAAACAACTCTTTGGTGAAGGCTGGCCCCACAAGGTCGATAAACACCTGAATACGTTCGTAGTCGTAGATGATGCCGAGCCTGGAGGGCGGGATACCCAGTTGGGCGCGATCTGTGGAGATACGAATATCGCACTCCGTCGCCAGAGCCAAACCGCCGCCGACGCAGTATCCGTCAATCATGGCGACGACAGGAAACGGCGCGTCGAATATGGACTGCACGGTTTTGCGATGGGGCCACTGAAGCTCGGCGGGTTTGCCGGGCGTCGGCTGAGGGCCGGGATCGCCAGGAGCGCGCTTGAGGTCGTCGCCGGCTGAGAATGCCAAATCGCCTTGCCCTTTGATTACTAGGCACCGCACATTGCCCTCTTCGGACAGTCGGTCTATGTGTTCGACCATTCCTGCGTGAATCTCCGGGTTCAGGGCGTTGCGTTTCTCGGGCCGGTTGATTGTGAAGGTGGCGACATGCCCTTCCTGCTCCACGATCAGCGCTTCGTTGCTCATGTATCTTCCTCACTGTTAGTAAGTTTCATCAGGTGCCGGATAGACTATGGCCACTCCAGCTTTCCGTTATCGTAGATACCCTCAAGGAATCGGTCGGTAAATGCAAGATTAACGTCCGTCGAGCCTTCGAGCGCGCCATATTGCAGCAGGGAATCCTGGAACTCTTTCCACTGCTGAGCGGTCATCCATCCGAGACCGTTGCTGTCAGTAAGNGGAGAAGCGGCGTTTTCAATCTCCGTCAACAGCATGAACCTCTGATGCTCGCGGTTTTCGTTCTCGGCAAACTTCATGATGATGTCTAGGGTCTCCTCAGTGTTCGCGAAGGCAAACTCCAGGCCCTTCATTGTCGCCCTGACGAACCGCTTGACCGTGTCCGCATTCTCGTCAACCATGTCCTGTCTGGTGATGTAGGTCAAGCCCAGGGTTGGCACTCCGTAATCTGCGGCGTCGAACACCGTCACGTCGAAGCCAAGCCCTCGGAGTGTGTCAGGTTCGTTAGACTTGAAGACGGCGAGAATATCGACCTGCTTTTCTGTCAGGATTCTGGGGTCGAATCCGACACGCACCTCCTGGATTTTCGAGCGATCAACCCCGGCGGCTTCTAGTATCGCAAGGTAATCTGGCGGAACGCTGATCTTGTATCCGAATGTCTTGCCTTCCCAGTCCTTGGGGGTCTGGATGCCCGACTCCCCCAGCGAGACGAATGCCTGCTGACCTTGCTGACCGAACAGAGCAACTGCCACGATGGGAAGCTCAGGATCAACGCGACGCTTCAGCACCGAGTTGGCGTCGGCGGTTGTGAAATCCACGTCTCCAGACATGAGCAGGTTCAGATGCTCGCCCGTGGAGTGTTTGATGTCCACCACCAGACCCTGCTCTGTGAAGTACCCCTTATCCTGAGCGACGTAGGCGGCCACGAAAGGCAGGTTAGCCTGGGGCTTGAAACCGGCCATGAACGTCACGGGCCTGGCGGCCGTCTCCTCGTCAGAACACGCGGCTCCTAACGATGCCCCCGCGAACAGCAATCCAATCCCCATCCAGAGCAAATACTTCTTGAACCTGACCATTCTTGAGTTTCCTCTCGTTTCACAATGCTAAATGACCACCTGATTGCTCGATCACACCACGACTGAAGATTCATGCCAGAACAACGCTTTACGCTCCACCACAGACACCAGTGCAGTGAGTCCGACGCCCATGAATGCCAGCACGAATATGGCATCGAACAATGTCACCATGTCCAGGTTGCTGTGGGCCACAATAATGACGCTGCCCAAGCCACGGTCCGCGCTGAACCACTCGCCCACGACCGCTCCGATAACCGACAGAGGTATCGACACCCGGAAAGCAGAGAACAGGTACGGCAACGCGCTGGGGACTCGCAGGATCAGAAATATCTCGCGCCGCGAGGCGTTCAGCGAGCGCAGGAAGTCCAGCGATCCGCGATCCACCGACCGAAATCCGGTGACTCCATTGACCAACACCGGGAAGAAGGTTATGAGGGCCGTGATCAGTATCTTGGGCACTGGTCCGAATCCGAACCAGATGACAAACAGCGGAGCCACGGCCACGACTGGAGTCACCTTTACCAGTATTGCCAAAGGCAGCAAGCTGCGCTCCAAAAATCGAGAGTGGGCCATAAGGGCTGCTCCGGTCAGGGCCACTCCGGCTCCTATGGAGAAACCGACCAATGCCTCGAACAGCGTGACGCTCCCCTCTTTGATGAAAAAATCGAACTCCCAGAATAGCTGCTTCAATACCTCGGAGGGCGGCGGAACCAAATAGATAGGCACGTCGGATACTCGGACCCAGATTTCCCAGACGATTCCCGCCAGGAACAGCGCGAGTATCGGTGGCACAACGTAGCTCAGAGCAGAGACAAGTCGCCTTCCTCGGGATGTCGACGGGTCCTCCATCGAAGAATTATCCATCTATGCCTTCCTGCAATAGCAATTTACGCAGTTCATTCGCATAGTCGATAAATGGCTGGTTGCTCTCCAAATCGGCGGTGCGTGGTCGGGGCAACCCGATGTCCACGATGCCCTTTACCTGGCCCGGCTGGCCTGACAGGACCACAACTCTATCCGACAGAGTCACCGCTTCGGCGATGCTGTGGGTGACGAAGACGACGGTCTTTTTGTCAGAGTTCCAAATTCGCATGACTTCGTATCTCATGGTTTCGCGAGTGATTTCGTCCAGCGCTCCGAACGGCTCGTCCATCAGCAACAGAGAAGGCCCAAAGGCCAACACCCGCGCGAGAGCGACCCTTTGCTGCATCCCGCCCGAAAGCTGAGAGGGGTAATATTGTCCGAATCTTTCCAGACCCACCAATGTGAGCAACTCCTCGACCGNAGGCGCCAAATCCCTGTTCCTGCCGCGATTTACCTGGAGGGGCAAACGAATGTTGTCCTCAGTCGTTCGCCACGGCATTAACGATGGGTCTTGGAATACGTAACCCAACTCCTTTTCCGCCTGGGCATCGGAGGGCGTTTTGCCCCCGATAGTCACACCGCCAGCCGACGGTTCCAATAGGCCGCCAATTATGCGAAGCAAGGTCGATTTCCCGCACCCACTGGGGCCTAACAGGCAGACGAATTCACCGTGTCCAATGTCCAGTGTCACGTCATCCAGCGCCAGCAGCGGTTCGCTTGTGGCGGTGAAGCGTTTGGACACGTTGGATACGCGGACGTGGGAACCGTCTTGCATATGGCTGTCAGGTTTTCAGGTATCAGGTTCGAGTGCTTGTGGGACATCAACCGCGAGAGGTTGCTACAATCCCAACCAACCTAGACTAGTTATTGAATTGCGCTGTGCAAGTGAGTAGTATTATACAAGTTACTTGCACATGTCAATCTACCACGGGAATCATGAGTTTTGGGGAGCGTGAAACGTGCCCAAGCAGTACACACAGACAGGCCCCATCGCTCGGACGTTGGAACTCGTGGGGCAGCGATGGACGATTCTGATTCTTCAGGAACTTCTGCGAGGACACCATCGCTTCGCTGAGTTGCAGGAGCAGGTTGAGGGCATCGCTCCCAACCTGCTGTCAGACAGACTGAAAGTGCTGGAAGAATACGAAGTGGTGGAACGCAAATTCTACAGCGACCACCCGCCACGGGCCGAGTACCACCTGACACAGAAGGGTCACGAGCTTGGAATCGTGGCTGGGGCGCTCGCAGTGTGGGGCGCGAAGCACCTGTCTGACGGCATGGCCCTGGTCCACACCGAATGCGGGTCAAGGATGAACGTAATCTATCATTGCCCCGCCTGCGACACCGGCGTCAAAGGCGCAGGAGTGCGATTGGAGGACCAACGCGAGGACTAGCTTTCAGACGTCTGTTTTCGAGATATTGGGTGGCCTGTGCGCCATGTTGAGTCGCGGCGAAGCATCTGGCCGCATGTTAACTATAGGGGACTAATATGTTAGAAGAAAACAAGATCGTGGCTCGAAGATTCTTCGAGGAAATACATTATCAGGTTAAAATCGAACTCGTTGATGAAATGATTGCTCAGGATTATGTTGCCCACGGCTCCGGGTCGCTTGCGCAAGGACGTGAGGCGGTAAAATAAATCAATTGCCACCAAACGCCCTGACATCAATGTGATTATGGAGCAGCAAGTTGCGGAAGAGGATACNGTAGTTTTGCGACTGGCGTTTTCAGCGGNCGATGAATCTAGGGTGGGTGTCGCAATTCAACGCATTGTGGACGGCAAGCTCGTGGAAACGTGGCGAGTCANAAACAAAGGCTGATGGTTATGCCTTCGTGAGGGAATACGCCATTTTGAGCGAAACCGAAGAATCTGGTCGCTTGTAAGCTAACGATGGCCCACGCACGACCAGATTCTTCATCTGCGGATTCAGAATGACCTNCCCGATATCTGAAAACCCGACAACTGTCTTTAGCTGAAAGCGCGCCTGTGAGAGAATTCGGTTTCCTCGCTGGTTATGAACTCCAGCAGAGCGGCCTCGCCGTTCTCGGTGGCCTCCTTCGCCCTAAGAATCGCGGCTCCGGCGTCGGCGGGATCTTCGACTCTCTCGGCCCATCCGCCCATTGCCTTAGCCATGTCGGCGTAATTGCCTTGGAGGTCTCGCGTGTTGTATAGCTCGTGAGATCGGGCCATTGCAGATGTCTCGATAGCCATCGTCGAGTTGTTCAGCACTATAGTCAGAGTAGGTATGCCGCTGCGGGCGGCTGTCTCGAAGTCCAGCCCTGTCATACCGAATGCGGCATCACCCATGAAGTTGACGCAAAACTTATCGGGGTCTGCAAGTTTTGCGCCTATATTGAGACCCAACCCAGTTCCCAGGCCGTGGGACTTGCCCCAACCGATATAGGTCCGGGGGCCTCCCGCCTGGTAGAAAGGCATCAACTGATCGCGAGGGCTACCGGAGTCGTGGGTGACGATAGCCTCGTTCGAGTCGATGGCGTTCATGAACTCCCAAATGACACGGTACGGAGTCATGGGCGTCTGGCCGGAGGTCAGCTTGGCCGTCCAACTCGCCAGCCACTTCTCCCGAGCGGAGGCGATCTGGGCGGTGACTGCGCCGTCCGGGTCTCTGGATGTCGCACCCATCAGGTCGGCGCATGCCTCGGAGAACTGCGCCAGCACCAGCTTGGCGTCTCCCAGTATCGGGTAGTCGACATCGTAGTTCTTGCTCAGGTCGATTGGGTCGTTGATAGCCTGAATGTATGTCTTGTCTTGCGGCAGGGGGGTGGTCATGCCGTGGAGTGTCAGGCTGGAGCCGATGGCGAATATCAGGTCAGCCTTGCTCAGGAAGTCGAACGCGGCGGCGTTCATAACACCCGAACTGCTACCCAGAGACAGCGGGTGCTTCTCAGGAAATGCGCTCTTGCCGGCCATCGTGGTGGTGACTGGAATCTGAAGAGCCTCGGCCAGTTGGACAAGCTCGTCCGTGGCCTCTGCGTACAGAACGCCCTGACCGGCGTAGATTACCGGATTCTTGGCCTTCAACAGCGCTTCGGCGGCTTCGGACACCGCTTGAGCGTTGGCGCCAGCGACGGTGGCTTTCACCGGCCTGTAGTTCTCCACGATGGAATCGTCGATATCCTCATTACCGATATCCGAGGGTATTTCGACCATAACCGGCCCCGGACGCCCCATCTTGACACGGGCGAAGGCCCGGCGCATGACGTTGGTGACATCGGAAGCGGCCTGCACTCGCTCGACCGATTTTGTGACCGACTCAAAACTGCGAACGGAACTGAAATGAGGATAGACGCCATCTCTCCCACGGGGATGCCCCAAGGGTAGAAGCAGCATCGGCACGGCGTCGGAGAAGGCGGTCGCCACGCCAGCGTAGGCATTTTCGGCTCCGGGACCGTACTGCATGGCAAACGCCCCCGGAGGATTGCCGTTCTTCACGCGGGCGTAGCCGTCGGCCATTCCGACTCCGACTCGCTCCTGACGGCAAATGATGGGACGGATGCCCAGTTCGGCGGCAGATTCGATGATGTGTGTGGTGGGGAATGTGTTGAGGTACTCGATCCCCTCGCGTTTTAGTGTGTGGGCTATGGCATCCAGTACGTTCATGTTCGTCACCCCTCGTTATATTGTGAATGGGGCAATTATATTGCATTGGCTCAAAACATGTGAGGGAGTCGTTGTAGAGAGGCAAGGAGTTTCGCGCAGGTGTCGTTATGGTGTAAATTTCACTAAGCGCAAGACTGTCTGGCTAACTGAAGGACTCACCATGTTGAATTTCGATCAATACGAGGCCCTGAGCTTTGACTGCTACGGCACGCTCATCGACTGGGAGACGGGCATCACCAATGCTGTAAGATCGGTGGCAGAGGCTCACGGCCTCGACCTGACCAACACCCAGATTCTGTCGCTGTACTCCGAGATCGAGCCTCAGGTGCAGCAGGGCGAGTATGCCGAGTACCGCGTCGTCCTGCGAAACGTGATGCAGGGGATCGCCGACCGGCTGCATTTCACTCCGGTGGACACAGACCTAGATTGCCTATCCGATACCCTGCGAGACTGGCCGGTGTTTCCCGACACTGTGGCCGCGCTCAGGGCAATGAAATCCAGGTACAAGCTGGCGATTCTGTCCAACATCGACGACGGACTTTTTGCTCAGACCGCCCCAAATCTGGGTGTCGAGTTCGACAAGATAATCACCTCCCAGCAGGCCGGAACCTATAAGCCATCCATCCACAATTTCATTCTTGCTATCGACCACATAGGCGTCGGCGCCGACATGCTGTTGCATGTGGCTGAGAGCATGTTCCACGACATCGTGCCCGCCAAATCGATCGGCCTGAGCGCGGTGTGGGTAAACCGACACTCAGGCGACGACTCCACAGGCGCAACCCGCCCCGTCCAGGGCGAGCCAGATCTGGAAGTGGCAGACCTTGCAACGCTGGTGTCCCTCATGGGTCTGGGATGACAAGATTCCCTGAGTCCTTTTGCACGAAAGCGTCAACCAACCCCGTCATTGATACACCGGAGTGGCCACATGACCATCACCAACGAACTGCTTGAAGAGCTCACGAACGCCTATGGCCCCAGCGGGTTCGAGGGGCCTGTCCGTGACATCATGCGTCGGGAGCTTGGGCCGTTATCCGACCACGTCGAAGTGGACGGCATCGGCTCGTTGATCGCGCGCAAAAACGGGACTAGTGATTCTCCTAGAATCATGATCGCTGCACATATGGACGAGGTTGGCCTTATGGTCAAGTATGTCACCGACGAAGGGTACATAAAATTCCAGACGCTGGGCGGTTGGCTCGACTCGGCTATGGTAGGGCAACGGTGGGTCATTCTCACCCAGAAGGGGCCTGTGCATGGCATCACAGGTATGAAGACTGTTCATGTGATGACTCCTGAGGAACGGACAGCCGGGTTCAAACGCGACGATATGTTTTTGGATGTGGGCGCCAAGAACAAAGAGCACGCCGAAGTTCTACTTGGCATTCGTCCCGGCGATCCCATCGCCCCTGACAGCAAGTTCGAGGCGCTGAACGGCAGCGATTATCTATTGGGCAAAGCTTGGGACGACCGCGTCGGCCTCGCAATCATGATAGAGGTGATGCGTTCGATCCAAGAATCTCCGATTCAAGGGACACTCTTCGCCGTGTCTACGGTTCAAGAAGAAGTTGGCTTGAGAGGAGCAAAAACCAGCAGTTTCCTGGTCAACCCTGGCATAGGGATAAATATTGAGTCAGGAGTCGCCGCCGACTATCCGGGCATCACTCAGGACGAAGCGCAGGAGAGGTTAGGCAACGGACCAGGTATCTTCCTGCATGACACCACGATGCTGCCCAATCTCAAGCTCAGAGATTTAGTGATTGAAGTGGCTGAAAAGAACAATATCCCCTTGCAGTTCGAAGTGCTTGCCGGATACGGCGAGGACGGCGCCGAGATGCAACGCGCGTTCGGCGGCGCGCCTGTGGTGAACGTCAGCGTTCCAGTCAGGTATCTGCACACCCACAACGGCATCATTCATCGTCGTGACATTGATCAGACGGCACAGCTTGTCGCCAAACTCGTTCAACGATTGGACCACGATACGGTAAATCGCATCGCAAGGTTTTAATCCGACAAACCATCGAAAATATCAATTTGCGACCAAATGGCGCCCATCGGGAACGTGCAGGATTTGGCAAATCTCGAAAGTCCCGTCAAAGGTCAGCCGCACCCCCTCGCAGTAACCGATAGCGCCTCCCCAGCTTCCGTGATCGGCCTCTGGAAGGCTAGCGATAGCTCCTGACTCGACGAATAAACCGTGTGTCACAACCAGGGCTTTGCCTCCATCGGGGATTTTCTGCGCGACGCCTGTCCAGATGCGAGACTGCGCGTCGGCGAACCTCGATATTGGCCCTTCTGAGGCGACGGCCCGCTCCACTTTGTCGAAACTGGCCGGCCACACTCCGGCATCAAACACGTCATTGGGGAGTTGTCCCAACATGGGGTCAATCTCCCTGACTCCATAGCCCATCGCTATCGCGGTCTCGATGGCCCGTGGGACAACGCGCGAAACGACTGGATCGAAGTGTCCTGACTGATCTCGGACCAGCCGCGCCAGCTCTATGCCGTCTTGCGACAGGCGCTGGCCGGGCTTGCGTCTCATTGTGTGCCGACGGACTTCGAGAGTACGCATCATTGCTCTTCACAAGGCGCCATTAATCTAACTTGGCTCGTTCGTGTTTCCACGATCTCGACTCTGATAAAATCTCAATCGCGAAGTTGCTCGTAGATTACAATGGTTGTCCCAAAATTCAAAGAAGGGAACACCTGCTTTCTCGGATGCTCAGAACCTTTTGTTTAACAGTGACGGCGTTTGCCGTAACCATCGTTGTTTCGGCCTGCGGTTCGTCATCCGAACCAGCAGTGGTTAAGACTAAAACGCCACCCACTGCGGCTCAGATTTTTCCAGCGCCTGCCGCCGCGCAGGCTTCGGCTCCGGTAGCCGCCGTCGTGCCCACACAACCCCCGGTAGCGAATCCTACGCCTACTGCCGCAATCGTGCCCTCACAACTTATGGCACAGGAAGTGAACATCGGAAACTCCGTGGGCAACCACGCCCCAGATTTCGAGTTTAGCCTTGCTGATGGCGCTCAGGTTAGTTCTGCCAGTCTGTCAGCGCAATCAGACCCCGCCTACCTGTACTTCTTCGCCGTTTGGTGAACGACCTGTCGCGCCGAGTTGCGGCGTATGAAGGAGATATGGCCGGAGTACGCCGACGAAGTCCCGTTCTACGCCATAAACGTCGATCCTACTGTCGGTTTTGAAGAAATCGAGGCCTACAAAGACCAGCAAGGTTACCCTTGGCCCGTGGCTCAGGCTGGCCAGGGTATGCTGGCCGACTTCAAGGTGACTCAACAGTCCACCAAGATCGCCATTGGCTCCGACGGGATCATCACCTATCGCGACAGCTACGGAAAAGGCGATGATGAGACGTGGCATCAGGTGTTCAAGGAGCTTGCGGCTCAGTAGGTTCCGTTGATATCAGGTTTTAACCGAATCTCTCGTGATGTGATAAATTAGCGCAATGGACTCAGGAGTTCATCACATCCAGACTCACGCCTCGGGAGATTGCCATGACCACCGACCCCAATTCAGAGATTCAACGCGCCCGTGCGCTCCACGACAAAATCCCTCTGATTGACGGCCACAACGACCTGCCCTGGGCAATGCGCACCAAAGGCGACAGTTCGTTCACCAAGCTGGATATCGCGCAACCGCAGTCCCGCCTACATACCGACATTCC
>PAIW01000131.1 GCA_002710885.1 Chloroflexota bacterium
CACCGAGACACGGCCTCTGCTCCAAGGGGCGAGATTGACCGCCTGGGAGCTGGTCCAGTCAGGAATTCCCGCCACTCTGGTGTCGGATTCATCTGTTGGTCAGTTGTTAAGGAACGGGATGGTTCAGGCAGTGTTCGTAGGAGCCGATAGAATAACCGCGAATGGAGACGTGGCAAATAAGATCGGAACCTACCTGCTGGCGGTGATGGCGAAGGAGACGGGAGTGCCTTTCTACGTCGCCGCGCCTACCAGCACACTCGACCTTTCGCTGTCCACAGGAGACGAGATACCGATAGAGGAGCGTGACGCCAGCGAGGTTCTGGAATTTGCTGGAAAGCGCACCGCCGCTGTTGGCGTGGACGCCGTGAACTTTGCCTTCGATGTCACACCGAACAGGTACGTCAACGCTATTATCACGGAAAAAGGGATTGTGAGAAGCCCGTATCGTCGGACCCTCAGCGCCCTCTTGGAGACGGAGGTTGCCTGACCCCAAGATCGCGTTCATCGGCGGCTCAGGCCTCTACGACATAGATGGCATGGAGAACCGCCGGGAGGCCACAGTTGAAACGCCGTTCGGCGATCCCAGCGATGCGGTTGTGGTGGGCGAGATCAATGGTGTCGAGGTTGCATTCCTGCCCCGACACGGGCGGGGACATAGGTTCTCTCCGACGGAGATTCCTGTAAAGGCAAACATTTACGCCCTCAAGTCTCTTGGAGTNGAGCGCGTAGTGTCCGTGAGCGCGGTCGGAAGCCTGAAAGAACATATCAAGCCGTTGGACCTCGTAGTGCCTGACCAGATNATCGACCGGACCAGGCGCCGTTCCGACACCTTCTTTGGCGATGGTATTGTCGCCCACGTTGGGTTCGCAGAACCTTTCTGCAACGAACTTCGTCGCATCGCTTTTGAGAGNGCGACGCACGAGGACGTCGACTGTCATGACGGGGGAACGTATGTGGTAATCGAAGGGCCGCAGTTCTCGACAAGGGCAGAGTCGGCGGTGTATCGGTCGTGGGGGGCGAATGTTATCGGTATGACAGCATTGCCAGAGGCCAAACTGGCCCGCGAAGCGGAGCTATGCTACACGACCCTGGCCTTCGTGACTGATTACGACGTATGGCACGACACCGAGGAAAAGGTGACGGTGGAGATGGTGATTCAAAACCTGACCCACAACGTCGCCACCGCTCAGGGCATCATCAGTCGGATGCTGGCTGAGATTCCAGATAACAGAACATGTGGCTGTGAATCTGCGCTGAAAAATGCCGTGATCACGAGCCGAGAATCGATCACAAAGGACGCCCAGAACAGATTGGGTATTCTCGTTAACAAATCTTTGAACAATTAGGTTCNGGGGAGAGGTAAATGCCAAGACAAGTATCAGGTGAGCCGTATTACCGACTAACGCTGGATGAGGCCGGAGAGATGTACGGCGACGACGATGTGGTGATAGTCGACGTTCGGCGCATGGACGAGTACCTGGAAGGTCACGTAAAAGACGCCATTTTCATCACTGTTGATGACATTCTGGCGCGCATCGACGAACTGCCGGAGGACAAAAAATTGCTGTTCATCTGTGCGGCAGGCGTGAGAAGCGGACTTGCGTGCGAGATGGCGGCAGCGATGGGCCTGGACTCCGAGAGGCTGTTTAATATCGAGGATGGCACCGGCCCCTGGATCGAGAAAGGTCTGCCCTCCAGCACAGGGATGGACGCCTAGTTGAGAAGTGCGCTCCTGATCTTCGATCTGGATGGAACGCTGTTTCAGGCAGAATCGGTGACGGTTCCAGCTGTGCAGGACACATTTCTGGACGCCGGATTGGAAGTCCCGAGGACAGAGTTGATTCTGGACTTCATCGGCTCGCCGATGTCAGAGCTTGCCCTATGGGTTCAGAGCGTGTGCGGGGATCGTGACGCTGATGAACTGATGCGACTGATTGACGCCAAAGAGATGGCGTTGGCGAAATCAATAGGCCCACTGTTTCCAAAGGTCATCGATATTTTGGAAAGTCTCCGCAGAGATTACGAAGCTTTGGCCATCTGCACTAACCCTGGCTAGAGTACGCAGGCACGATTATTGACTCCCAGGGAATCTGCCATTTCTTCGATGTGGTCAGATGCAGGGTCAACGAGCAGGACAACAAACCAGCGATGGTGGCCGAGATTATTGGAAACCTCGGTCTGAATGAGGGCGTGGTCACCGGCGACAGGCGGGAAGACGTGGAGGCTGCCAAGCGCAACTCGTTCCGGGCAATGGGCGCTNGCTACGGCTATGGCTCGGAAGATGAGTTGAAGGACGCTGATGCAGTGGCGCATGCCGCTAGTGAGATACCAGACTTAATCGCCCAGGTATTGGACCGTTAGAACTAACGTGAAAAAAGGATGAACGACACAAGATGACATTACTGGTTGTAGGCTCGGTTGCATACGACTCGGTGCAAACACCCCAGGGCGCGAGGGAAGACTCCCTTGGAGGCTCTGCCACATATTTTTCCATTGCTTCCAGTTACTTCTCTCCGGTGAGTTTGGTCGCCATCGTCGGCGAGGATTTCAAACCGGAGCATATCGCGCTTTTGGAGAAACACGACGTCGACGTCAGCGGCCTGGAGCGTGTTGGGGGCGATACCTTCAGATGGTCGGGAGTCTATTCAACCGAGGACGTCAACCAACGCGAAACTCTCGACACACAACTGAATGTCTTCGCAGACTTCAAACCAAACCTGTCGGAACAACACAGGAACGCCGATTTCCTGTTCCTCGCGAACATCGACCCGGAGTTGCAACTTGAGGTGCTGGGTCAGATGAACCAGCGACCGAAGCTTGTGGCTCTAGACTCCATGAACTTCTGGATTGATGGCAAGAAGAACGAGCTGGACAAAATTGTTGAAGCTGTGGATATGGTCTTCATGGACGAAGGCGAGGTTCGGACCTATGCCAATGAACCGAATCTTCGAAGAGCCGCCGCCCGAATTCATGAAGTCGGGCCAACCACAGTAGTCATCAAGCGGGGCGAGCATGGAGTCTTGATCTCCAACGAAGGCAATTTGTTCTCGGCTCCGGCATTCCCATTGGACCGGGTTGTTGATCCCACTGGAGCAGGCGATACATTCGCGGGCGGGTTCGTAGGGTTGATCTCCGCAACCGGCGATCTGTCGGAGTCTGGAATTCGGCGTGCGGCGGTGCTGGGTTCNGTCATGGGCTCCTTCACGGTGGAGGACTTCAGCGCTAATAGGCTGGCGGCGCTCACTCACGAACAGGTCGTTGAGCGATTCAGTGAATTTGAGCGGCTAACACAGTTTACAGGATTTGATAAATCAAACTCGCTCCTCTGGAGAGCATAAAATTTACGAGACTCGGACCGATTTATTGGCTCGGTCACGGCATCGAATGATTTGGGAGGAAAAGTTGACGACAAGAAACGAACAAAGCCATGTGGCAGACTTGTCACTGGCGGCGGAAGGAGTCCGCAGGATCGAGTGGGCGGCTCGCGAGATGCCGGTAGTGCGGCAGATTCGCGAACGGTTCGCCAGTGAAAAGCCCCTTAGCGGCCTTCGGATTTCTGCATGCCTGCATGTGACCACCGAGACCGCGAACCTCATGCTGACTCTGAGAGACGGCGGCGCTCAGGTAGCCCTCTGCGCCAGCAACCCTCTCAGCACGCAGGACGAGACAGCTGCCGCACTGGTAGCTGAGTACGGGATTCCGACCTTCGCTGTTAATGGCGAAGACACCGAATCTTACTACCAGAACTTACAGTCCGCTCTTAACACCAAGCCAAACCTGACGATGGACGACGGCGCAGACCTGGTTGCGCTTGCCCATACCGACAGGACAGACGTGCTTGAAGATATTGTTGGCGGCACCGAAGAGACGACCACTGGCGTAATCAGGCTCAAAAGCCTTGCAGCGGATGGTAAGCTCAACTACCCGATCGTTGCGGTGAACGACGCAGACACCAAGCACTTCTTCGACAACCGCTATGGCACCGGCCAGAGCACTCTCGACGGCATAACCAGAGCCACAAATGTGCTGTGGGCAGGCAAAAACGTGGTTATCGCAGGTTATGGATGGTGCGGCAAAGGTGTCGCGCTGAGGGCAAGAGGCATGGGCGCCCATACTATTGTGACCGAGGTTGATCCGATCCGCGCCCTGGAGGCTGTCATGGACGGCCACAACGTGATGACGATGACTGAAGCCGCCGAGATTGGTGACATCTTCATCACGGTCACAGGCGGGAAGAATGCTATCGGCAAATCGCATCTAGAAGTAATGAAGAGCGGCGCTATAGTCGCCAACAGCGGCCACTTCAACGTCGAAATCGACATCGAGGCAATGGAAGAATTGGCTGACAGCAAATCCTCTGTTCGGCCATTCGTGGACCAGTACCTCATGGGCGACGGGCGGAAAATAAACCTGTTGGGCGAGGGTCGGCTGATAAATCTGGCCGCCGCCGAGGGTCACCCTTCGGCAGTGATGGACATGAGCTTCGCAAATCAAGCTCTGACTGCCGAGTATATGGCCCAAACGGCCCACACTCTGACGCCTGAAGTCTATATAGTTCCCAGGGATATTGACGAGGAAGTCGGCAAGCTCAAGCTGGCCTCCATGGGAGTCAACATCGACACGCTGACTGCTGAACAAGAAAAGTATCTCTCCAGTTGGGACGTGGGAACATAGCTGAAGAACATGGGCTCACAGTATCCCAACTGTTTCAGGTGCAGACAGGACAATCCTATCGGTCTGAGGCTAAACCTTTGGCTAGAGGGCGACCGACTGCCAGTTAGTTTCACTTCGCAGGAGGTCCACTAGAGCTGACTCGGAACGGTTCACGCCAGGATCATCACTGCTCTGCTGTACGAGATCATGGAAAACCTGATGTACAAGTAGGGAACGATAACGATGTTGAGAGATATGAAAGCCAAACTTCGGTTTCCTACCTCCGTCGGCACGAAATTGCCGGCCGAATGGTGGCTGGAGGAAAGATCAAAACGCGAGTAATTTGCCCACAGCGAATTGACGGATCAAGATCGCAAGTTGATTGCTCAAGGGTCGGCATCCTTGGTTGTCCTGAGTCAAGAGCAAATTGACAGGATGGGCATAGATTATGCGTCTATGCCCATTGGATAAATACAATCACAAAAGAGCGCGCCCGACCGGCAGGTCGGGCAATCAATGACGACAGGTCCGCTCTGTCACAGGAGGAATAACTATGGCGAATACTTTCATCGACTCACCGTCGTTTCTGTTCACATCAGAATCGGTGACGGAAGGACATCCCGACAAGCTCTGCGACCAGATATCCGACGCTGTTCTGGACGCGATTCTGGCAGAAGATCCGATGGGCCGCGTGGCCTGCGAGACGGCGACCACCACCGGCCTTGTGATGGTCATGGGCGAGATCACGACGTCGACATACGTCGACATCGCCAACATCGTTCGGCGCACCATCCGAGACGCCGGCTACATCGACTCCAGCTACGGTTTCGATCATCAGTCATGCGGAGTCGCAATATCGATCCACGGCCAGTCTCAGGATATTTCCTCCGGAGTGACCCACTCGGTTGAAACCAGAGGCGAAGTCGGCAGCACCGAGGTCGAATCTCTGGGCGCGGGCGACCAGGGAATGATGGTTGGCTATGCGTGCAACGAGACTCCAGAGCTTATGCCTTTGCCCATGGCGCTGTCTCATCGACTGTGCCAACGGCTGGCAGAGGTTCGGAAAGATAATTATCTNCCCTACCTCCGGCCCGACGGCAAGTCTCAGGTCACCATCGAGTATGAATACGGCGTTCCAAAGCGTGCGCATACCGTGGTAATCAGCACTCAGCACAACCCAGAGGTCAGCCAGGACCTGATTGAGCGTGACATGATCGAAGATGTGATCCGGCACGTAATTCCTGCCGATCTTTTGGACAGCGAGACGAAGTTCTGGGTGAACCCGTCGGGCAGGTTCGTGATTGGAGGCCCGGTGGGCGACGCTGGACTTACAGGACGCAAGATTCTCGTTGACACCTACGGCGGAATGGCCCGCCACGGCGGCGGAGCGTTTTCTGGGAAAGACCCGACCAAGGTTGACCGCTCAGGAGCATACGCNGCTCGCTGGGTTGCCAAGAACCTGGTGGCCGCAGGAGTCGCCGACAGANTGGAGATTCAGGTCTCTTATGCCATCGGAATCGCCTCGCCTATCAACGTATCGGCCGAAACCTTCGGCACGAACCGTGTGTCNGACGAGATGATCGGCGANTTGATAGACAAGCATTTCGACCTTCGTCCCGGCGCGATCATCCGTGACCTAGACCTTCGCAGGCCTATATACAAACAGACGGCGGCTTACGGACACTTTGGCCGCCCTGACCTGGACCTGCCGTGGGAGAACACCGATAGAGCCGCCGCTATTCGACGCGACGCTTTTCTGAAGGACGCAGACGNCGGCAACCCAGCAGACGCCTAAAACCAGAGGCATCGGATTTCAGGAGTTGTGACTGTGNCCATCAAGTTTGGCACCGATGGTTGGCGGGCGATTATCGCCGAAGACTTCACCTTCGAGAACGTGCGCATTTGCGCTCAAGGGACCGCTGATCTGATAAATGCGGGCAACCAACCTGAGCGGGGTATTGTCATCGGATACGACACCCGCTTCCTGTCGGAGGAGTTCGCTCGCGCCGTCGCAGAGGTGATGACGGCGAATGGCATCCCGACGATGCTGTGCGACAGGCCGGCTCCAACCCCGACCGTCAGCTATGATCTGGTCAGCCGGGATGCTGGAGCAGGCGCGATAATCACTGCCAGCCACAATCCTGCAAATTACAATGGGTTCAAATACAAACCCGACTACGGGGGCAGCGCGTCGCCAGAAATTGTGGAGCAGTTGGAATCGCGCATCGCTGCCGTCGAACAGCACGGCGTCGTGAACCGGATGCCTCTCCACGAGGCCGAGCGTCAGGGTCTGCTCGAGATATTCGACCCGGAGCCGGAGTATCTGGCCCATCTTGCTACGATTGTGGACGTTCAAGCCATCAGAAACGCCGGTTTGAACGTGGTTGTGGACTCGATGTATGGATCGGGTGCAGGCTACTTGAAGAAGCTGCTGGAGGGCGGCACAACCCGTGTCGTCGAGATTCATGGAGAAAGAAATCCTGCATTCCCAGGTATGGCTCAACCTGAACCCATTGCCCACAACCTCACGGAACTCATTGAGGCTGTTCAGGACCATAACGCCGACGTTGGGATTGCCTTGGATGGCGACGCTGACCGACTCGGCATGGTGGACGAAAGCGGGAATTTCGTGACGACGCTCCAGACCTTCGCTCTGTTGTGTTACCACCTGCTGGAGAATCTCGGCCAGCGGGGGCCACTCGTTCGTTCGATCACCATGACTAGCATGATTGATAGGTTGGCAGAGCTTTACGACGTGCCGATATTCGACACGCCTGTGGGGTTCAAATTCCTGGGGCCGGTGTTGATGGCCGAGGAAGCCATCGCCGCTGGCGAAGAGAGCGGAGGCTACGCCTTCAGAGGCAACGTCCCGGAACGGGACGGTATTCTGTCAGGACTGCTCATACTGGACATGATTGTTAAAACTCAGATGGAGCCCTCTGACCTTATCGACGACCTCGTAGAGAAGGTCGGCCCCCACTTCTATGACCGATGGGACGTGAGCTTCGATCCGAGCCAACGCGACGCAATCGAGCAGAGCGTAAGAGTGTCCTTTCCGTCAACATTGGCTGGGAAGACCGTCGTGCAGGTCGACGAGCGTGATGGCATTAGATTCGTCTTGGAGTCAGGCCATTGGTCGCTGATTCGATTCTCAGGCACCGAGCCGCTTCTACGCATATATGCCGAGGGCGAATCGCCAGCCGAGGTCGCGGCGCTACTGGGCGAGGCCCGCGGGATGACCGGAGTCTAGCTAACAACAGGCACCAGCGACACTTCGAGCCGGCGGCGCTTCGGGCCGTCGAGTTCGATCAACACGACTTTTCGGCACTCGCCCGAGGCCAGAGATCCTGAGCGGATCGGCACAACGAGAGACCCCCCGATTGTCGGGCTGAGTATGTGGACAAGTAGGTGCTGGGATGGTTGGTGGTTGTACTCTAACACCGGAGTTAGTTGGTTGAATGCGTCCAGCATGTCTACGTCGACTACCGACTCCCGAGCCGCTAGGGTGAGCGAGGCGGTGGTGAGTTGCATGGACAGATGACACAAACCCTGACCCTCTCATGATCTGCGCTATCTGCTCGATGATGTCAACAATATCTCGTTGGCGATCGGTTTTTATATTCAGGGCGGAAATCTCACTCCCGTATTGGGGCCATATATGTCAGTTTGGTGTTAGAGATTGACGATATGGTTTGTGGCCGACGACCTATGCTTCACAGAACACATGGTTATCGTAACGTCGCGTTTCGTTGTTGTTATATTGGGACTTGGGACATTGTTCTTCAATCCGTGATTCGGCAACCTGCGGTTTCAGACGGTCGTGATTGCTTTGAGCCTGAATGCCAAACCGCGTGTATAATCGGGTTACACGAATCATGCCAACTGGAGGGCGATATGACAACCGCCACCACGATACCGATGCTGGAAGACGAGCAGTTGCTCTTGATACTAGATGGCCATGCGCTGGTCCATCGCGCCTGGCATGCCATCCGCGAACCCCTCAATGTCCGCAGCACCGGAGAAGAGGTGCGCGCCGTGTTCGGGTTCCTTAATTCGTTTATCAAGACGATTTCCGACAGGAAACCGACCCACATCGTCATAACTTTCGACCTTCCGCAGCCGACATTCCGGCACCTCAAGTTCAAAGATTACAAGGCTCACCGGCCCCCGACTCCGCCAGAGCTAAGAGGCCAGTTTTCACGGATCCGACAGCTAATGGAGGCATTCGGAGTCCCCATTTTTGAGCAAGCAGGCTTCGAGGCCGACGACTTGATTGGGACGCTCTGCCGTCAGGCGGAAGAGCAGAAGATCGACACGATTGTCCTCACCGGAGACACTGACACACTTCAACTCGTCTCGCCCCACGTTCGGGTGCTTCTGAGCTTCGCCGTGCAGAAGCGGACTCTCTACGACGACAGCGCAGTGCGAGAGCGATACGGTGGCCTGGGACCAGAGTCGATAGCCGAAATCAAGGCTCTTGAGGGGGACACCTCGGATAATATCCCAGGTGTCCCAGGCATAGGGAGAAAGACGGCGATTAAGCTGCTGGCTGAATTTGGCAGTTTGGATGGGATATACGAAAACCTGGAAGGTGTCACCCCGCCCAGGGCCAAGAAAAGCCTCACCGAAAACCGAGAAATCGCCGAACGAGCGCTGTTCCTCACAACAATTCTCCGCGACGCGCCGGTTACTCTCGACATCGACGCCAGCGAGTTCTGGACGTTCGACAGGTCAAAGGTCGTGGACTTCCTGAAAGAACTGGAATTCTTCAGCATGGTGTCCCGCATCCCGACGAACCGTCGGGATGGACAGCTAGCGATGGAAGTTGAGGAATTCGATTTCGAGTCTGCGCCGGTTGATTACAAGATCGTAGACACCAAGGACGCCCTGGAAGAATTGGCTGTAGAGCTCGCCAAACCCCAGGGGTTCTCATTTGACACCGAGACTGATTCAATCAATCCAATGCAGGCGCAACTCGTTGGACTGTCGTTTTCCAGCAGCCCTCAGAAGGCGTGGTACGTGCCTGTTGGTCACAATGAGGGCAAGCAGTTGCCTATGGCGCAGGTACTGGAGCGTCTTGGTCCGATTCTGACAGACCCAGATATCCCTAAAGTCGCCCATAACGCAAATTACGACATCATGGTTCTGGAGAACCATGGCGTGTCCCTCCAGGGTCTGGAATTGGACACGATGCTGGCCGCCCACGCCAGCGGCAGGAAGGCTGTCGGTCTCAAGGCTCTGGCTCTGGATTTGTTCCACGAAGAGATGATGCCCATAACCGATCTTATCGGCAAAGGCCGAAAACAGATCACGATGGCCGAGGTGGAGATCGAAAAGGCTGCTCCCTACGCCGCCGCTGACGCAGACTTCACCGAGCGTTTGAGAGGAGAACTATCCAGGGAACTGGAAGAGCGAGACCTGCGTGGCTTGATGGACGACGTCGAGACTCCACTGGTGCAGGTCCTTGTCAGAATGCAGCGCGACGGCGTTGATCTGGACGTTGACCTCCTCAAGAAAATGTCCGTGGACCTGTCAGGCCAGTTGGCTGACATTCAGAACAATATGTACGCGACGATCGGGCACGAATTTAACCTGAACTCGTCTCAACAGTTGGGCGACGTGTTGTTCAACGAACTCCATCTGCCGCCAACCAAGCGCACAAAAACCGGACACTCGACGGACGCCGCCTCACTGGACGGCCTCAAGTTTTTTTTGGATAGCGGCAAGGCCGAGGGAGTTGACCCCAAATCATACGAGGTTTTGGACTCGATACTAGAGTACCGTCAGCTATCCAAGATCAAATCCACCTACGTGGATGCCCTGCCGGGACTGGTTAACCCTGACACGGGCAGGATCCACACCAAGTACAACCAGGTGGGCTCGGCGACAGGCCGGGTGTCCAGCAACGACCCCAACGTGCAGAACATCCCTGTAAGAACCGAGCTTGGACGTCAGGTGCGCAAGGCGTTCGTCGCTGAGGGAGCACCGGACTGGTCTCTTTTGGCGGCGGACTATTCGCAGATCGAGCTTAGGGTACTGGCCCACCTCTCCGAAGACCCTGCGCTCATTGATGCGTTCCACCGAGGCGAGGATATCCATAGCTCGACATCAGCAATGGTATACGACGTTCCCATCGACGAGGTCACAGCCGACCAGCGGCGGTTTGCGAAAATCCTGAATTTTGGAGTGCTGTACGGCCTGACCGCTTTCGGAATCTCTCGTCAGACAGACTTGACGCCCGACCAGGGCCAGAGGTTCATCGACTTGTATTTCGAGAAGTACCCCCACATTCGAAAATACACCGACGAGACCAAAGAGAGATGCCGCGCCCTGGGTTATGTGGAGACGGTCCTGGGCCGTCGCAGGTACCTACCGGACATCAGATCTCGGAACTTTAACGTTCGAGCCGGAGCGGAGAGGGCCGCCATAAATATGCCAATCCAAGGCACCGCGGCAGACATCATAAAGATCGCGATGATCCGAATTATGGAGCGCATGGACGATCTCGGAATGCGCTCGAAGATGATCCTTCAGGTCCACGATGAGCTGATATTCGAGGTGCCGGCCGATGAGATGTCCCAGATGCAAGAGATAGTCATGGAGCTTATGCCCTCAGCTCTGTCGATGAACGTGCCGCTGAGCGTTGATCTTAAAGCCGGTTACACCTGGGGGGATATGGATTAAGTGGAAGTGCGGCCGTAAGTAATAGTGGGCTACCAACCCGTTCTCACAAAACGCTCTATCATGCGATAGAACGAGCCGTAAGTGTTGACGGCGGAGGCTCAACCCTCGTATCATTTTCTCAGAGCGGGAGTAGCTCAGTGGTAGAGCCCCTGCCTTCCAATCATGGGGATTTGTTCCTAACCCTCGTTTATCCTAGTTACGTTAGTCCATCCCTGTCCACGTGCGTCCAGTTGTATACCTGAGGAATGTGGCAAACTTTGTGGCAAATTCCTGACTACACGTGGTAGCAGGAACTTTTGGCAGTGACGAGGGCAACGAGAAATCCGATTACAGCTAATCACCTAGAGGAAGCTAGTGGGCCGTTAGGTCAATAGCGAGGATGCTGATCGGCGGAGCACTTTCGGTACCACTGCTCGTCGCACTCATGCGATGGCCTCTGTTAGTCCCTGGTTCAGCCTACGGTTCAATATATGTCGCCACCCTCAACAATCGCTGAGCGTTTGCTGGGAACACGCTGAGAATAACATTCTAAGCCGCGAGCAGGACTGGCGTTCCGTGTTCCAGGTCGAGT
>PAIW01000132.1 GCA_002710885.1 Chloroflexota bacterium
ACTCATGACTGGCTTTAGGTATCCGACCCAACCACTTTTGTAGATGGTGCCTGGGAGCTACCTCTCGAGGGACTCGGGTTCGCGCCGATTGTGATTCTATGACCTCGCCGCTCGTTAGAAGCGGCAATTGACGCGCTCGGCAGATCGTCATATAGCCAGTTACATCCCTGCATGCTACGATTGCGAAACTGCCACGCTCCATGTGGCATGTCCTGATGCCTAATAGCTTTTCNAAGGAGAATGACCAGTGGGCAACAACGAACTTTCAGCGATGGCCCATCTCATGCGGCGCGCGGGTTTCGGCGCCACTCGCGAGGAGTTGGAATCNAGAGTCGCAATCGGATACGAGGCGACCGTNGAAGAACTTCTGCACCCGGAAGACGGAGAAGCCGTAGACATCTACGAGTTTCTCCGNCACCATCACTCGCAATGGAAACCCGGCACCGCCGGCGGACTCGGCCAGTCGAGTTGGGTCTGGCGAATGATAAACACCAAGACTCCGTTGCANGAAAAAATGACCCTGTTCTGGCATCAGATTTTCGCTACTGGAGTTTCCAAAGTGGATCACTATGACGAGATCATCGACATGGTGGATATGTTCCGCGAAAAAGGTCTCGGAAAGTTCAGAGACCTGCTTCTCGAAGTCGCGAGAAGCCCGGCCATGATCTTCTGGCTGGACAACAACGAGAACCACGCCCACGCGGTTAATGAGAATTGGGGCAGGGAGCTTCTCGAATTGTTCACTCTGGGCGTGGGCAACTACACCGAAACCGACGTGAGAGAGGCATCGCGGGCTTTCACCGGCTGGACAATCGAACCCAAGCTCCCCCGGTTCCACATGGGCAGGTGGGACTGGTATTTCGAGTACCGGGCCGACGATCACGATGACGGNGAGAAAACCTTCCTCGGACGCACCGGCAACTTCAACGGCGAGGACATCATCGACATTATCCTTGAGGAACCGGCGACTGCTCAGTTCATAGCCCGCCACCTGTACAGTTTCTTCGTTTCCGACGAGGTCCAGGTGCCTGCGTGGTCTGTGACTCCCCCCGCGGATCCGGAGGCCGTCGACACCTTGGCGAAAGTCATGATCGAATCCGACTATGACATGCGCTTGACGATGAATGTGTTGCTTAATTCAGACTTTTTCAAGGCCGCACAGTTCACCAAGATCAAGAATCCAACCGAAGTGGTAGTCGGCACGTTGAGACTGGTCGGCGATGCTGAACTGCCCAGTCCCAACTCCTTCGAGTGGTCCAACCAGATAATGTACATGGGCCAGGACCTGCTGAACCCGCCCAGTGTGGAAGGCTGGCACTATGGTCCCGAATGGGTAAACAGCGGGTTGCTGATGACGCGAACCAACTTTGTAGCCGACATGCTCAGCGAGACGGATCGTCCGGGAGTCCGAACGATCATCGACCGGGTTGGCGGCGCTGCATCAAGCCCTGAACAGTTGGTGGACTCTTGTCTCGATTTGCTGGGACCGTTCGAGGTCAGCGCCATCACGAAAGATGAGCTGGTCGCCCATGCGTCAACGCTTACGTGGAGCGACGGTGACAAATCTGGGGACGAGGAAAATGTCGCGGGAATGTTGCAACTCATCGTCTCAACTAGAGAGTATATGTTCGCCTGATCTTCTCATCACCATNCTGAGCGAAGCGAAGTATCTGGAAGTTGGAATACTCACAGCCGAATTGAAAGGGAAGAAATGCTAACGAGAATCGTCGAAGACCGAGTATATGACTATGGCCATGTCGTCGGAGGGCGCATTTTCATGGGCGTCTACACGATTGCTTTGGGACAAGGCAGCAATGTGTTTGCAATTGTTCGCGGGCCATATAGCGCGAAGGTGGTCAAATTGACGATCGGAGAGATTCCCGACGATGAGGAGATCATCGTCGAATTTGGCGAGCGGGGCGAAGGCCCTGGACAGTTCACTTGGCCCGCCGGAATAGCCGTCGATGGCCAGGAGAACGTGTTCGTGACCGACGAGTGGCTTCATCAAGTCAGCGTATTCACTGCCGACGGCGAGTTTTTGAGGACGTTTGGAACGGCAGGAAATGGCGAGAGCCAGTTCAACAGGCCGTCGGGTATCACGATTGACAGCAACGACGACATCTACGTATCGGATTCTCTGAACCACCGAATCCAAAAGCTGTCCAACGACGGACGATTCATCAACGAGTGGGGAAGTCGCGGGGCCGACGCCGGCGAGTTCAACTCACCCTGGGGTATCACCACGGATGGTCAGGGCCACGTGTATGTGGCAGACCACAAGAACCACAGAATCCAAAAATTCAGCGCAGACGGGGAGTTCGTCTTCGAGTTGGGCGGCCATGGAAAAGGCGACAATCAGTTCGACCACCCTTCTTCTGTTGCCGTTGACTCCGACGGCGAAATCTATGTGTGCGACTGGGCGAACAACAGGGTCCAGACATTCGACAAAGACCGAAACTACCTGACAACCTTCGAAGGCAACGCTCAGGAGCTTTCAAAATGGCAGCGGCAATACGTGAACGCCAACCCGGATGTATACAAGGCCCGACGCCGCGTCTACACCCTGGAGCCTGAACAACGTTTCGCCCTTCCTATGGCGGTGGCGTTCGACAACGAAAAGTCCAGACTGATGGTGGTTGACGCCCAGCGCTGGCGGATACAGATTTACAACAAGTTACGCAACTACGCCGACCCTCAGTTCAACATCTAAACGGCAAACCTCAGTTGAAATAAAATTGCGTGTTCAGTAGGATACAACCGCATCGTCGAATGACAGCATGCGCCACTTATTGAGATGGGAGTAAATAACTCTATGTTNGCAGCCCGGGTAAGCAGCCCTAAGCAGTTCGAGATTATTGACATTGATATGCCNGTAGCCCAGGACGGGCAGTGCCTGATCAAGCTAGAGAGATGGTCTGTATGCGGCTCTGACATCCGCCATGGCTACGGGCCGGTATATGCTGAAGAAGAGTATCCTATGCGTCTCGGCGCCCCATGCCACGAGACCGTGGGCACGATCATCGAAAGCAAGTCCGACAAGTTCAACGAGGGGCAGCGGGTTATCGTTCTCCCGGGGAGCGAGACCGGTGCACTGGTGGAGTACATGGCGGGTCAAGAAGACCGCATGGTCGCCCTGCCCGACGAGGGCACGTCCGAAGAGTGGCTCATGTGCCAGCCGTCAGGGACAGTGCTGTACTCTGTCCAGCAAGCGGGCACGGTCTTGGGCAAGAGCGTAATGGTGATGGGTCAAGGGAGCATCGGGCTCTCCTTCACGGCCATCTGCGCCCGCGCAGGCGCCAGGCAGGTCATCGCCGTCGATCCTCTNGACAATCGCCTTGCGTTCGCCAAAAGATTCGGAGCGACCCACACCATCAACCCGGCCAAAGAGAACCTGGACGAGGCCGTCAACGAAATCACCAAAGGCGAGGGTGCAGAGATTTCAATTGAGGCCGCCGGATTCCCTGACACTCTGAACAACGCTCTCAAGCATGTCGCGAAGTGGGGCAAGGTCATCCTATTCGGCATCCAGGGAGGCCTGCCTGGAGACATGACCCCTGTGAACATGAGCTCGTTCCTCGCCAAGATGCCCACCATCATCCCGACAGTCGGCGCGGTAAGCGGCGATGCCGTGAGTCACATCGAGAACATGGTCGAGCTCAAACAACGCGGCTGGTGGGACCCCGGAGAAATGGCAACCCACACCAAGAAGTTCGATGACATCAAAGCGGCCTACGACATGTACGAAAACTACGAAGACGAGGTCGTAAAGGTCGTCCTGAGCGCGTAGGTTTTCAGTTAGAACTCGATATGCTGGCATTAGGGGCGGGTTGAAGAATCGGCGCCACCGTTAGTCCATATGACCTTGCCCCTGGATATGTGCCATTGATAATGAGTGTGAATAACCCTATCAATCCCTGACGGAAACCTGCGCCAGCCCGCACACCGTCGAGGTCCCGATTCTGCCCAATTTATCATACAGGTCGATTGTGCCGATTGATATTCCGTCATCTGCACCGTGGTAAGAACTGTCCACGCCTATCCAACTGCCCACGGGGATTCTTTGCAGGTATAGCGACACGTCAGCGTTGATGAAGTTCAGACCGTCTGTCCCTGAGTTTGCGAATGGATTGGCAACATCGGCTACCTGAGCCACTCGCACAAGCTGGCTTGTCGGCTCGCCTGCGATCAAATCATGCGTCTCTCGAATCCATGCGCGGCGGCGGCTTATTTCATGTTCGTGATCAACAGATGCGGGTTTTGGACCAAGCGACAGACCTTCAACATCGATTGTTTGCCACATAGGCAAATGCTTTTTCGCTGAAGCGGCTCTTTGCGTCGATTTTGGCATCGGCGCATCATCCTCAGGAGCTTGAATATCCCAATCGGGAGGAGACCATACTGTTCCTGGAGGATTCTGGCTCCTCTTCAACATCACAACACTCCCTCGGCCGATTTCAATGATGCCTTTATCAGGGTCGTCTGTGGTGATATGCACGTCAATCACCTTGATTCGCCTGCCCATCCGAATGACCTCTCCTTTCACGTTCAAAGGGGCCATCGGAGGCATCCTGAACAGGTCTACCGTGATCCTGGCAACCTGCAATTCTTCAAGCTCTACTACGGAACTGTGGTGGGTCTCAACCTCATGCGCGATCAGGCCTGCGATCACTCTGCCATGTAACGACTTTGGGTCCCACGGCCCTCTTGCATGAATGGTTGGATAATAAAGGGAAGGGTTGTCTTGATCAATTTCAAAAAATGCCTGGGGCAGTCGTGGTTTGCTCAAAATAGTTGTGTCTCTCGTAAGTAGTTTCACTGGTTGCAAGTTATTTTATGGTCGGCCTCAAGGTGCGAATTATAGCTGAGAATGGGCCGGCAGCTAACCTGTCATTCTTCACCGCGGTGAAGAATGACAGTGCGGGGTCATATTGTTGGTCGTGTCGATGGCAACCAACATAGTGGATTCTTATGAAATCCGACAGCCTAGCCGCCCAGAGACCTGTGATACTGCTCCACGGTGGCTTCAGTGATGGGATAATACTTTCCAGGCGCGACGTTCTCTGATTGTATGAGGCCCTTGACGTACTCTTCGACGGCCTCGTGTTCCTCCACCCAGTCGATTATCTCCTTAGCGGCCACGGCTGGAACCACCACCACGCCATCGTCATCTCCGACGATGAGATCACCGGGGCGCACAGCGACACCGCCGCACTGGATGGTGCAATTGGCCTCAAAGGGGTCTATCTCGCCCGCTCCGCCCATCGGAGTTCGGTCGCCCGCGAATATGGCAATGCCGTAATCTTTGGCCACAATATCCAAGTCTCGGATGGCGGCGTCAGTAACCATTCCGGCGGCTCCGCGCATCTTAAGTTGCAGAAGCTTCACGTCGCCTCCGATGGCTGCGTACTTCTTGCCCATTCCATCGCAGACCAGGATGTCCCCAGGCTCGCAGGAACCCATCGCCACGTACTCCGGCGAGTCGGCTCCCTGATGCACCTCGGCCATGATGTCGGGACGCGGCGGGATGAACCTCAGAGTCCTGGCCCTGCCCGCAATGGTCTTGCCCGGAGTGAACGCCTTAACCTCGCGCATGAAGCTGGGATCATATCCCAGCTTACGAACTCCACCATACACGGTCGCAACCGTTACTTTTTTGTATCGATCGATGATTTCCTGAGTAATCTCTGCCACGTTGTTCCCTCCTGAGTTGCTGATCACTGACGGCTGACCGCTACTTCTCCCACGGGCGCTCGTGTGCCAGTCTCTCAAAGCTCTGGGTGTTGTAATACTTGCCTGGCGCGACGTTCTCGCTCTCAATCAGAGCCTTGATATACTCCTCGGCCTGCTCGTGTTCTTCAACCCAGTCTATGACCGCCTCTGCGATCCCGGCAGCCACAACCACGATGCCGTCATCATCGCCAACGATCAGGTCGCCAGGCCGAACAGCAACACCGCCGCACTGGATTGTGCCATTGGCCTCGTAGGGCCAGACATCAGGGATTCCGACCGCTCCAGTCCTGCCTCCAGCGAATAGCTTGAATCCGTACTCCTTCACTGCATCGAGGTCTCGGATAGCACCATCGGTCACAAGACCTTCAGCTCCGGCCATCTTCAGTTGCAGGATTTTCACGTCTCCGCCGATGGACGCCCACGACTTGCCCATCGCGTCCATCACCATCACGTCGCCCGGCTCGCAGGAACCCATAGCAACGTATTCTGGAGACTTCGCGCCTCGTTGGGTCTCCTTTTGTATGTCGATGCGCGGAGGCACGAACCGCAGGGTTTTGACCCGTCCCACCAGGTGTTCGCCGGGGGTGAACGCCTGCACCTTTCGCATAAAGCAAGGCTCGTAGCCCTTTTGAATGACACCGCCATAGACCGTCGCCACAGTCACGTTTCTGTACCGTTGGACAATCTCGTCAGAGATTTTTCCGTCCGTCAATTTGCGCCTTCCTCTGAGAGGTTTTGTGTTTCCAAGAATTTGCAGGCTGTTCACCGCGCATGGATTCTATCATGAGGAAGGGCAACCAAGAACCTGGATTCAAGCGTGGTTCGACACTGTACAATGGGCTCGCTCAACCACCCCGAAGGGATCATGCCATGAAGATCACCGACGTTAAGCCCATCCCCACTCAACCCACCGAGTATTCACGACGCTCGAACCGCACATGGACCTTTGTACAGATCGACACCGACGAGGGCATAACCGGCTACGGCGAGGCCACCAATTACCCTGGTGGCGGCAGTCTTGTGGTCGCCAGCACCATCAATCAGGTGCGAGAGACGCTGATCGGCGAGGACCCTTTCGACATCGACAGATTGTGGCACAAGATTTTCCGACGATACACCTACCTGGGCAGTCGAGGACTTGTTACTGCCGTCATCAGCGGCATCGACATAGCACTGTGGGACATCAAGGGCAAAGCTCTGGGGCGACCGATCTATGAAATATTGGGCGGGAAGTTCCGTGACAACATAACGATGTACGCCAACGGATGGTTCACAGGATGCACGACTCCTGAGGATTTCGCCGACGCCGCAGCCGCGACAGTGGCCGAGGGCTACACGGCCCTGAAGTTCGACCCTTTCACCCACGAGATGCAGCCTTTCCACACGGGTTACGTTTCAGGGGCCATCTCCGCCGATGGCGAGGAGTTGGGTATGGACAAGGTGGCGGCAGTTCGAGAGGCTGTCGGGTCGAAGATCGAAGTGTTGATCGACGCCCACGGACACTACAACGTGCCGACCGCCATTCGAATCGGAAACCGGCTGGCCGAGCATTCAGTGACCTGGTACGAGGAACCGGTGCCGCCGGAAGGCTACGAGGCGCTTGCGCAGGTTCGCCAGAGCGTCGCCGCGCCGATTTGCGTTGGCGAGCGACTGTTCACTCGGTTCGACTTCCTGCCCATCTTCGAGAACCGGCTAGCCGACTATATCATGCCCGACGTGGTGTGGACAGGCGGTATAAGCGAGCTTCGGAAGATTGCGACGATGGCCGAAGCGTATTACATTCCGGTCAGCCCGCACAACGCGATGGGCTCCATCCAGATAATCGCCGGCGCCCACACCATGATGACCGTGCCTAACTTCTACCGGCTGGAGTTCAGCATCGCGGCTCTGGAGGCCTACAACGCCGTGCTCGACAAGTCTCTGGACATTCGAGGCGGCAACCTGCACCTGCCAACCGGTCCCGGCTTGGGCTACGATCTTGACACCGAGTTCATGGCCGCCCATCCGGACCCGGCGTGGAACGGGTAACAAGCGTTAAGAGTTGTCAGTCAGAATGCTGGTGGCTGGCGTTTATCTCCAATTCCGCAACTTGCGCAGGTTGATGAAGCCGTCAAGAGATGGAAACGGCAGGGATGTGAACACACCGAATCCAAGATTGCCGATTCCAAAGAAGAGAAGGAAGTAGCTGTCCAGCGTAAACAAATAAATTGCAATCGCAGCTATGCCGAAAGCAAGGTTCAGCGTCGGCCCGCCAAGCGACCGACCTGGACGCGACTACCCTGCTCGACACGATCTTCGAAATGCGTAACACCAACTGTGGCAGTCATTATCAAAGCCGTCATCGGCGCATTCACAGGCGACTGCCGATAACGTGCCCTAGGCCGTGAAAGAAGCTGCTCAACATAAACAGCAGCTCGAAGCCGAGACCCACCAACGCCTGAGAGCCAACCTGATCGGTTAGCGAGAAAATCACCGTGACTGCGATTCCCGCAATCGCCAACAGGGGAACGTTCAGCCAGAAACGGTGTTTTGAGAGGAAACCGATCTCCAGGAGCGTGAACAGCTTGCGCTGGCGAGATTCCTCAATAGTTTCAAACGCCAATAGTGTAATCGGGTGTCTGTTCTTGCCATATGAGATAGAAGCAATCCAAGGTCGAACATAATGGACGAAAGGCTAACCATCCTGTCTCAACGACTCCCGTATCTCGTGGCCTCGATCGTAGGCGGGGCGTTCCATCGGGTGGCGCCAGCCATCTTTGATATGGGTCGGCCGCCAGCCAGCGAGGTACTTGAGCATGAAGTCTATCCAGCCCAAATCGGTCTGTTGGAGAACGTGGTATAGTTCGTGGCCCAGCAGGGCGATGCCCCGATCGGTGTCCAGATCGGAGGCTTCGGGAGTCATGTGTATCGTTTTGTTGATCGTCACTGCCGCCTGTCCAGACAATCCGAACAGCGTTCCAATAAGCGACCCTCGAAGAACTGTCACCTGACCGAGCAGATTATCGCCATACCACCGGGCCAGATGGCTTCTAGTCTTCTCTGAGATATCTACTCTTGTCGCCATCTTTTACCTTCCCGCTATTGGCCCGCCGAAGCAAGAAAATTTTCGAAGTAAGGCACAACAATATCACTGCGTTTGAACGCGGCGTCGTGATCGAGGCCAGTCAGGGACACAAAAGACGCGGTAGGGCCAGATTCTGCCGCTTTCTGCGCGTACGGATGGATCAAATCTTCACTTCCTGCGTATATCAATACGGGGGTGTCNATGTTAGGCAGCAGGCTCTCCAGCCCAGGGGAGTTCCCAATCGCGNTTGTAAGGGCTGAAAGNGCCAGAGCGTCGTTAGCGAGGAACCGTTCTCGGTGGTCTTCAGGTTCCATTCTCCCGTATCGGGACTCCACGCCGGCGAGGTAGCGTTCCATCCCGTANCCGAGCCTCCGCGCGCGTCTGTGGTAACGGTAGGGTCTGTCGTTGTCAGGGACACTGCTGCCCAGGATGAATGCGGTTATCCGCTCAGGCGCAATGCTGGCGAGACTGTATCCCATTCGGGCNCCCATAGAGTGTCCCATATAAGCAGTTTGGTCTATGCCNAGTTGGTCCAAAACCGCCAACATATCGGACACCATCGTATCCATAGCGTACGCTTCTGGAGCATGAGGTTTGTCAGAGCNCCCGTGGCCTCTGGCATCGACCACTATCATTTGATAGCTAGACTTCATGGCGTCAACGTAGCCGTGATCGTGCCAGTCCTCCAGACTGTCGCTCCAGCCGTGCATCATCAACAAAGCAGGCCCGTGGCCTTCGACATGGTAGTGTATTCTGACTCGGTTGTTGAGGGCGTAGGGCATGCAGACCGTCCGATTAATGGAGATTGAAGTGTATTTTATGGGGGCGGCAACATGACCGCAACAACTTTGGCAACCGTATTGCTCAATANAGTTGCACCCATTCCGTGTCAGGTTGCGTCAGTCGAAACCGAGACAGTATCAACAACTCAAACTCCAAGCGTAACTGACATCACGCCGACTGGCTTGATTGTCATGCCAACGCCAACTAAAACACTGACGCATTCAGGGCAAGCAACCGAACTTCACACCCTATCATCTGGAAAGTTCNACGGGACCGAGACCGCGNACACAAGCTTAACCGAAAGCCCCAAGCAAGTTACAAAGGCACGAGAATCGTCCTCAAGAACGACAGNTCGCTGTGCGTGCACGCGGGTTTTTGCGGCAACGAAATCACGATCGTAGGAAGATGCTTTCAGCTACCGATGATAGTCGGGTCCGCGGGCAGTTGATGGCAATGGTCGAGCGNTGCCCTTCAGCCACTTTATCCTACTCATTGGAGCCTGATGGAGAAAACGTCGAGCCCGACCTTCCAGTCGAGACCGCGGTGACTCTAGACGGCGCATCGTAGTTCAACGGAGGCATCACCGTAGAGCGGTCAGACGGCCAGCCCTTTGAGGCACGAAACAGGGCCACGCTCTGTCGATGCGGCAACTCGAAGAACAAACCCTTCTGCGATGGCACGCGCAAGGAGATCGGTTTCTCTGGATAGTTTTCGTCAAAGTCTGAAATCTGACGGCTGATTGCTGACCACTTCAGTCGAGGACGATCTCCAGGGACGACACGGACACTCCCGACACAGGGTCGAGATCGACGATGGCGACAGTCTTGGTCTGTGACCCGGACGGCGCGCCGGAGTAATAAGCAGGAACGCCGTTCTGAGATACGTCGCGGAATACGTGGACGTGGCCCAGCGCAACGTAGTCGCAGGGGGCCATCGCTATCTCGTCTGGAGATATAGGCGAGGCGCGGAAGGGGTCCGGTGGGTCCATGTACAGGCCATGAGCCATGCCGACGTACCAGTGGTCGTCCAACCGATGAGGAACGCCTGCCATCGGGCGGAAGCCCGGATGGTGGTCATAAACCGGCTTGCCCCACACCGATANGCCATGCTCTTTTAGAAGCACAATTTCGCCTTCAGGTTCNTGCATCACGGTCACNTCCGGCGGAGTTATCCCCAGACGAACGCCGTCTGTCAAAACCGTGTCATGGTTTCCAGGCAAAACGACCACCGGCATTCTAACGTCACCCAGAATGTCCCATACCTGATCCATCAGCGACTGCTTGATTCGGCCATTGTCGAACAGGTCTCCAGCAATCAGCGTCACGTCCGCGCCATTCTCCATTCCGAGTTTCAGGCCTGCCTCAAACCCTCTGAATGCTTCATCGGCATAGACATCGCTGCTGATGTGCAGGTCGGACATGTGCAGTAATCTGAGAGGGTGCCGTCTGACGCTTGAGTCGCTGGGGTCGATTTCTGCCATTCTTCTCCTCAGGGGTGACGCTTTGTCGCACAAGAGAATTTCAATCTCAGATCCTACTGACGTTAGAGTGACAGGATCAATATGTCAACATCGGATGACGAGCAGATGACCCTCCATGTAGAGACCTACAACGACGTTGGAGTTATCGAGACCTTCGTTCAAGATATGCAGGCCGTTTGGGAAAGGGAGAGGGACCGTCAGCGAGTGTCGGTCTCCCTCTAAGAGGCGGTACGATTTCCCTTATTGGCCTGCCGTGGTCTGGGATTACATCACAAAACATGAGTACAGGGCCATAGTGTTGGAATCTGGTTCAATGAATGTCATCGGCGAGAGCGACGGCCGCATCCCCCAGGGGACGACCTACCAGTGCGCCCACGGCAACAACCTGTACCTGAATACCGTGGTAGATTGGCAACCACCAGAGCAGTACGCCGCGCAGTTCAGCTTTATGCTGCCGAAAGTGATATGGCTCTGGACCATCAAGCTTTCTCCAACTGGCGAAGGCTCCAGAGCAACTATGGCCTTTGGTCGCCCAAACGGACTGGCAATCTATCTCATTCTGGATAAGTTGGGTTGGCGACTCTTCGGGGAACGCATGGCCAGAAACAGTTTTCTTGCTGGTTTCCAACGATTCGAGGCCAAGCTTAAACAAGAGTTGAGGAAGAGCGCACACGAATCCAGAGCATCCGTAGAAATCGCGCCCGATCAGGTCAGGGATGCGATGGCTGAGAGCCTGCAAGGCTAACCCTTCCCCTTAAAGACGTCGCTGCGGAGCGATTCGGGTAGGCCCAGCGGCTCACGCTATGTCGCGCTCCACCGGGAAGCCGACGATACTGCCCCATTCGGTCC
Organism: Chloroflexota bacterium; assembly: GCA_002710885.1. Next base: position 11,907 of record PAIW01000132.1, read on the forward strand.
AAGAGCCATCGTAGATTTTTGCATCCTCGATGCCCAGCAACTGGGTTATGGCGAACCACGCCAGCGTCGCTCGATGGCTCAGGCGGCAGTAGGTCACGACCTCATCATCTGTGCCCGATTCCACGCCTGCTTCTGTGAACTTTTCCCGTAGCTGGTCCATAGGGAGGAATGTGTCGTCGTCGTTGAGCAGTTCTCTGTAGAACAGGTGGACGGCTCCTGGGATTCGTCCCGTGCGTTCGGCCCCGTGGTCGAACCCTCCAGGAGGACTGACCCTCTCGCCCCGGTACTCTTCTGGCGAGCGCACATCCAACAGTACTTGCCCAGGCTCTCCCAACCGCTCACGCACCTCGTCTCGTCCCAATCGACTGGAGACGTCGGCGTCTCCTCTAGGGTGAGATACGGCCACAAATAATGGAATTTCAGTGGTCAGAGGTCGGCCCTCGGCGGCCCAGCGAGTGCGGCTCCCGTCCAGCAAACGCACATTTGAGTGTCCGGCCATCATCAATACCCACAACGCGTAGGTCCCGTACTGAACAGGGTCGCCGTAGAGGACGACCGTGGTTTCTGGAGACGCGCCGATGGCTCCCAGGCGTTTCGCCATCTCGCGGGGAGTTGTGAACTCTCTATCGGTATCGTGCCAGAGGGCGTCCTTCCAGAACCAGAAGACCGCGCCGGGGATGTGTCCTTCGTGATATGCTTTGCCCTCCGCATCGGAGGACACCTCTAAAATGCGAATTTGAGGATCGTCGAGCCTGTCAGCCAGCCATGCACAGTCCACCAGTTTATGTGTATTTGTGCTCATGAGACTCCTGTTAGTATTCCAAGTCGGTCAGGTCTTATGATAATGGGATGCGGGTAAGAACACAAAGCGAGTAACTACCCTAAGCAGTCACCATGGTGACTGCTTAGGGTAGTTACTCGCTTTGTGTTCTTACC
>PAIW01000133.1 GCA_002710885.1 Chloroflexota bacterium
ATAACGGCGATGTTGCGAGGTAGCAAGATGTCAACGTTTATCTGGATTACGTCATTCGAAAAGGGCATAACCGCTGTGGTCGAGGGAAACTTTGCGATTATCGACTGCAGTCCTGTTGAGTTATGCAGATCATAGCGCAGGCTCAGTCTGGAAAGTTGCCCGTAAAGGCCGCTATTTTCTGCCAGCGGCCCGATATCGACCGAGATGGCAGATGCCCTTTTGGGCGAAAAGAGGACGATTGAGACTGGCGCGGGATACGCCATCCCGATTAGGATAGCGGGGGTGAGCCGTTGTCGCCTCTGGGGTTGTACATCAGATGCTGTCCGGCTGCTGGCGCGGAGCGTGATCCCCGTGACCCACGGTCGTCGGCGTTCTCCCCAAGAGCATCTTTTGTGCTACCGAAAATCCGATGTCGAAATTCCCTGGGATCGGGAGGAGACGGTATCAGCGCAATGGTCGTCACCATCACGATAGCCAGGGTAAAGCAGAAGGTAAACACGATGAGCCGAGAAGACAGTGTGGCTCGCGCGCTGGGCGTGGTGATACCCAGGGCTATCATCGCAATCAACGCCACGACAAGCACTAGGATGCGAACCGCCTTGGCGTTGTTTCTATCTGCCATCTATCCGTTGATCCTCCCACCTGCGATCCTATGATGAGACTGTATCACATGAGATTCCGAGAGGCTTTTTGAGGAGCGACGGATCACCCCCGCCATTCGTAACCAGGCAGGTATGAAGGAGTCGGCCCACCGACGCGCGCAAGAACGCCATTCTGGACAAATCCTTCTGGTCGTGTTTGCAACTCGTTGATGAGATGGGCCCGATAGGCACTCACCGCGTCTTCATAGGACGGGTTGTAAATAAGAGCGGTCATCCCACCTCGGTCGGTCTGGAGGTCGAAGAACTGCTCTTGGCCTGTGCCGGGGTAGTAGACGTACTTGTGGGACCCGTTGGTGATGAACTGCATACCAGAATCGAGCGTCACCCAGGGGCGAGCATTCGCCGTGGATGTACTCCCGCCTGCCAAAATCCTTCTCCGTGAGCAGAGGCATTACGCTGTAAACACATCAATTCTCTGCACTAGGAACCTGATAATTTGGGTCTTCTGCTCTTCGTCCAAGGAGTCAGCTGGCTGCCCGACGAATCCTGTAGCAAGGACGGCTTCCACGCCGTCCAGGATGATTTCGGATTCGGGTTGGCGGTGGCGGTCCTGGTGTATGCCACAATCGTCCGCATCGTGCTTGCGCCATCGACTATGCAGTCGCTAGNGGACCGAAACTGGTACCTGCNCAGCTTCTTGAAATGGCTNCCGGAATTCCGCATCGAGGCTGGTGAAGCGAGGGAAGAATCCAGTCGTCAGTAAGTCAGCAGTTCGAAAGCAGGCGATCAGATTCTTCGGTCCGCTCNGCATGNCAACGGTTTGATTTTATATGGGACTCTCCCCCAGAAGGCCCGCAAATCTCAGGCCCCAGAGCGTTACCGCNANCACTGTNGATAAGACCAACGTCGTGAGGACTGGTTTGGGCCACTTGGCGCTCAGGTCGNCNCGTTGCGAGATTTGCAGATACCATNCCCGGCTCANCATGAGTAGGGTTATNACCAGAAGAGGCCAACTCAGCGCCCGCAACGCGGGGGCGAAGGCCAACCCGGACCCGGAAGCTCCCAGAAGTCCGAGCAGGCCGCTAACCACTCATCACCAGGGCAGTGGCAACAGGCCGCTCAACATCGCCACGAAGGGCGTCTCGATTCGTAGGAATTTCTGCACTGGACATCGCCTCCATTTGCTTGGGCGGGCAGAGTGTATCGGCATAGGAGCAGAAAACACAACAGCCGCCATCTAATGGCCTCAAAACCGCCTGGCAGTTTATGCACTCGTAGTAAAACTGACAGGCGTCGGTGGACTTCTCTTCCTGCATGCGTGCCCACAGGTTGTGCAGGTTACATTCGATATGGTTGTCGGCCCCATGCGTTTAACCTCGGTGNTGTGATTTTCTAAGCGGTTGNGCTGGGCCTGCCCCATACGTCCTGGGCCAGTTCGAACGCTTCGTCAAGATTTAGGACAGCGACTCCCGGCCTGCCGCCAACCCAACTCTCGGCTCCTTCACGGGAACTGAAAAAGTGCATGCCTGTTCAAGTGGCGCATTGTGGCNCNCTGATAGACCCTGGACCNGTGTCTTCCAACTCGCCNGGGATGATGATGGNCAGGACAATCCCATNGGGATTCGAGCTTTCGACATGATCGGGGGCCACATTCAATCGTATCTCCTGGCCGGTTGCCGGACAAGTGGACTCGACCTGAGTAGTCCGCCGCATCAGGCCCGGCAGGAAGAGGGTCTCCAGAGCGCACGATGCGTACAGTTCCTTACCACTGAGGTTGAAGTGGTGAGGCGNNGGAATCTGCGTAAGGACGTTCCCGACAAGGTCGCCATCGGCGTTGAATTCCGAGCCTCCATTACGCATTCGGCTAAAAATCTCATCGATGGCTTCGGCGTCGAGACCTGTGNGCTGCGCGNACCCGGTTGTCGATACGGGATGTCCCTCTGCGATGACGTCCAGAAGTTGAGTCGGCAGGTTCATTCCATCCGACTGTCCTTCGCCCCGCCGCCCAGATTTCCTCTTGGCAATAATCTCTTGCAATTCGGTTNCTGTAACCATTANGGCAACCGATATTCTCCTATTGAAATACTCATACCAAGAAACATTGATATATGTGATAAATCTTAAATCCGATTGTTTTCGCTACGGGAAAGATTAGTCGGTGACCGAACGCCAGCCGGTCACGTTGGACAGATTATCGTCACATTCGCCGATAACGTCCCAGGCCATGATATGGACCTCGCTGCCCTGAAGAACCCTGTCGTCTCCCAAGTTGTACAGCACATAGNGGCCATCGCGTCGTGTGTCGACGTAGCCGNACCATCACANACAGCGCGGGTGCATCGAGACCTGATTCTGNGGCAGGCGCAGAGGTTCGACGATCTCGCCGACGGCCTTTCCCTCCTCTCAGGAACTCCAGAATCTTCAGTCGGTTGACATCCCCCAGGCCCTTGAAGAACCCGGCTGTCACCGCATCAAGCGCGTCTCGTTCAGTGCCAATTGCTTGCATATTCCCCTATATCATCCACGGGTTCAGCGGGTGTCAAATTGGATCGGGCGACGGTCGATAGATGGCGCTTTACCCCGACGCCGCCCATTTGGCATCAAACCCCTGATTGGCACCTCTGGCGTATTGCCAGTTTGCATGCGACAATTTCGCGTGGCCCTGCGATTTGGGCGTCTGATAATAGTTAGATCGGGAGGAGTTCCAAACTGGTGTTCAATTTTCGCCGGACGTTTTTGACCATTTCGTTAACCCTGCTGTCTCTGGTCTTTGCGGCCTGCGGAGGGTCATCCACTGAACCCGATCCGACGCCTGCTCCTACNGTCGAAGCGTNGGGATCCTCAACTTCTGCGGCTCCCCAGCTTGCGCTCGCGCTGGCATCCACTGACCTGGCCGTCGGTGAGAACCGAGTCTCATTCGGCTTGATTCAACAGGGCACAGGGCCGATCAAGAACGCCGAGGTTCAGGTCCAGACCTTCGTGATCACCGACGCAGGACTCGATGGGCCGAAGCAGACGGTCACAACGTCATTCCGTGAGTGGCCTGGAGGCTCCGGCGGCGTTTACATNGCCCAACTGAACTTTGACCAGGCAGGCGAATGGGGTCTCGGGATACTGCTGACCCAGTCCGACGGCTCTCTGGGGCCGGCGACCACGAGGGTGCGGGTCCAAGAGCAGAGCTTGACACCGGCCATTGGCGCGTCTGCAATTCGCAGCGAAAACAAGACCTCGAAGGATGTCTCTGACCTTGAAGAGCTAACGACCGACACGGACCCTGATCCCAACATGTACTCCATTACCATTGCTGAAGCGCTGGACCAGAACAAGCCTCTGTTAGTGACCTTCTCGACTCCCGCCTACTGCCAGAGCGCGACATGCGGCCCTCAGTTGGGCGTTGTGAAAGACCTCAAGAGCAGTCACTCAAGTGACATGAACTTTCTTCACATCGAGGTCTATGACAACCCCGATGAGATTCAGGGAGATCTCACCCGTGGTAAAATCTCGCCGACACTGGTGGAGTGGGGACTGAGAACCGAGCCGTGGACTTTTATAGTGGATGCTGAGGGCCTTGTCCAGGCCAAATTTGAGGGGTTCGTGGGGCCGGAAGACCTGGAGCCTGCCATACAGGCCGTGCTTCAGTAGGCACAAAGAGGGTCACGGTTCAAAGCTTACTGAGTTACTCCGGCCACGACCAGTCCTACCACTGCAAGCTATATCGAGATGATCATGCCGACGCCGATTCGCGTTATGTCGCTGAGCCGAACGTTGAACCGGTTTTCCATGCCATCCAGCGGGTGTGCAGTTCGGACACCTGAGGGGACGTAGCCAAGCCGTTCACCTGGTTTTCTACGCGGTCTACTCTCGATTCCAGTTGTTCTACTCGCCCAGCAAAGCGCTCCGTCACGCGAAACTCCAGGTCGCTTTGTGATTATAGGTTACTACACATCCGCAAATGTCGGTCAGATGAACCGTCAATACACGTCGAACCAATCTTAGGATGCAGGTCATAATCAGGAACCATGAGAGTCAGATTCTGACGCACGTTGACGCTACACCAATTACCCGTAGCGAGGCAGAGTGAATGAAACAATCAATTGGCTACGGGTCCGTAATCGTGCAGGATTACGACGAGGCAATCAAGTTTTACGTTGAAACGCTCGAGTTCCGCCTCGTCGAAGACACGTTCATTGAAGACCAAAACAAGCGCTGAGTTCTGGTAGCTTCGCCTGGTTCCAGCGAGACCAAACTGTTGCTCGCGCAAGCTGCCAGAATGGAACAGTCGTCGCGAGTCGGAAATCAGACAGGAGGTCGCGTGTTTCTATTCCTTCACACAGATGATTTCTGGCGTGATTTCATCACCTACAAGAGCAAAGGTATTGTCTTCATCCGGGAGCCAGCCGAGCAGAGTATACGGCACGGTTGCGGTATTCAAAGACCTGTANGGCAATCTATGGGANNTGNTGGAACTGAAGCAATGAAGGCCTAACTCTGCTCCCAATCATTGTNCCCAAGCCNAGTATGANATGNTNCTTTCGTCAGCAATACNCTATTAGGTTTCCTGCGACTCATTNTATTCGGATGACATCCATCTGCCATGCTCTCGATGGTCTGCTGTGGCAGCTAAGTGTCCCGAAGTTGAAAAATTGGCGGCGCNGAAGGCAGGNTTTGACGTCTCTGATAGGATTGTGAGNCTGTGANGCNAAATACAGCAGGCAGTGTGTGTGAGGGCGANCCAAAATTAAATGCGCGCGATGAACCTCTCCCAACGGGAGAATTATAAGTGGTGGGTCTTCGCCGCTGTTGCCCTGGGCACTCTGACATCAGTTATCAATAACGGCAGTGTTATCGTTGCCGTTCCGACCATCGCTCAACACTTCGGAACGGATTTGTCCACAGTCCAGTGGGTGGTCATTGCCGAGGGGTTGACCGTCAGCGCGTTGTTGCTTCCTATGGGCAGGCTGTCCGACATCGTTGGACGCAAGCAGGTCTATGTCGCTGGATTGATAATCTTCATCGTCGCAGCAGCTCTGGCGGGGATGTCTCCCAACATCGCGGCCTTGATTGTCTTCAAGGGAATGCAGGGCATCGGCGCGGCCATGACTCAGGGCACCGGACTGGCGATGGTGACATCGGTGTTTCCTGTCAGCGAGCGAGGCAAGGGCATCGGGACTCATGCCAGCGTCGTTGGGACTGGAGGGGTCATCGGGCCGGTTGTCGGCGGGTTCCTGGTCGTGGCGCTGGGATGGCGATGGGTGTTCTTCATAAACATCTGGATGGGCCTGCTGACGATGATCGCCGTACTGATAATCATCGACAGCCGCGCCTTCCGCGCCGACACTCGCGTCAGAACATACGATTTGCTGGGCGCTGTCCTGTCCTCGGCGGCTCTGCTGACCTTCCTACTGGCTGTGACCAACGGAGCGCGGACCGGCTGGCTCTCGCCCACCATTGTGACAGCGGGCATCATGTTTGTGATTCTCGCGGCGGTCTTCATCTGGTGGCAGGGCCGCTCGCCGTCGCCAATGCTCGATTTGGGCCTGTTCAAGAACAGAGTTTTCGCCCTGGGAATTGCCACGGGATTCATGTCATTCCTGGGCGTTACTTCCGNNAGGTTCCTGCTCCCATTCTTTCTTCAGGCCGCCCTGGGATACAGCCCCGGACAGGTGGGACTGGTGATGGTTCCCAACGCGATCAGCCGAATAATCATGGGGCCTCTGAGCGGGCTTTTGTCCGACAGATACGGCTATCGNATGTTCAACGTCGCAGGACTATTGCTGGCGGCATCGGGATTGTTCGTTTTCTCGACNGTTAACGAGTCGTCGTCGCTGGCGGTTATACTAANCGGGGTTGTGCTCCAAAGCTCCGGCTCTGGTATGTTTCAGTCGCCCAATAACAGTTCGATATTNGGCGCTGCGGACCCAAGCAAGCATGGGATCGTGGCCGCGCTGGTCAACCTGACCCGAAACTCGGCCAATGTAACGGGCGTTGCTGTGGCCACGGCCATCGTGACAGCGGTTATGGCATCTCAGGGGTTTGNGGCTAACATAGACGAGGTTATCGAATCCGGCAAAGAGACCGGCATGCTGGGCGCCTTCAACTCTGGCCTCCACATCGCGTATCTGATAATGGGCAGTCTGCTGGTGGTCGGGGCTTTGGCGTCCCTATTCAAGGGAAGGGACCGCCGGGAGGTCCCAGAATCCGAAACCCCATCGACCAGTAAGAAGGCTTCATCCTGAACACTCATTCCGATTCAAGGCCCGACTNAAGGAGAGCATAATGAACGAACAACCCACAGGCAAGAACGGCCCCCTGGAAGGTCTGAGGGTGATTGANTGGACCATGTGGCAGTTCGGCCCGGTCTCCACGATGATGCTGGCTGATCTGGGAGCCGAGGTCATCAAGGTCGAATCACTGGACGGCGATCACGCTCGCCAGTTCCATCGGGTCAGCGGGGCGGCTTCGACTCTGCCCGGCGACCTCAACGCATACTTCCAGTCCTTGAATCGACAAAAGATGAGCCTTGCCGTTGACCTGAAGACCCAAAAGGGCAANGAGATCATGTATCGGCTGGTTGAGGAGTCGGATGTTTTCGTCCAGAATTTCCGCAAGGGCGTTGCTGAACGTCTGGGCCTTGGTTACGACGACCTCGTCAAGCGCAATCCGATGATCGTCTATGGCGCGGGGACGGGNTACGGNCCCAAGGGGCCGGACTCGGAAAAACCGGCCTTCGCATACACCGGAGAGGCTCGGTCAGGCTCCCTGTGGTGGGCCGGCCCGGACGACGGCAACCCCTACAACCTTCAGAGCATCGCCGACCAGATTTCAGGCATCATGCTTTCCTACGGAATTCTCGGAGCGCTAATGGCTCGCGAGAGATTTGGGAAGGGCCAGAAGGTCGATGTTTCCCACCTGGGAAGCATGATGTGGCTGGGGGGCAACAAGTACGGCATCGCGTTGTTGACAGGCAACAATCCCGGACGCCAGGATCGCCGGTCCGCTCGCAACGCGCTATGGAACGCCTACAAGTGCCAAGATGACAAGTGGATCGCATTTTCCATGAACCAGAGCGATCGCTACTGGCCCGACTTTTGCAATGCTATCAGCCGCCCCGACCTGTTGGAGGACGAGCGGTATAACAACATGGNAGTTCGCGCTGAAAACAAAGTGGAGCTTATCCAACTCTTGGACGAAATCTTCATCGCCAAACCCCGCGAGGAGTGGGAGAAGCTGATGAACGAGACGGGGAGCATGATCTGGGAGCGTGTGCAGGACGTGTGGGACCTGCCGAACGACCCTCAGGTCATAGAGAACAACTACCTGGTGGACTTCGAGCATCCGGTGTTGGGAGACACCAAATGGCTCCAAACTCCGGTGGGATTCAGCGCAACCCCGGTGTCCACTCGAAAGATGGCCCCTGAGCTTGGAGAGGACACCGAGAACATCCTCGTGGACGTTCTCGGCTACTCCTGGGACGATATTGCGGCTCTACAGGATGAACACGTCATCTTGTAAACGTGGCGATAATCTCTGCCCTTATTTCCAACAATGACAAACAACGGACAAGGAGAAACATATGCAATTCGGCCTGTTCTACGAATGGCCCAACCCGACTCTGAGGAATTGGAAAATCCTGTTCGAGGAGGGAATGGAGCAGATTCAGTATTCTGAGGCTCTGGGCTTCGACTACTGCCTNATCGCTGAGCACCACTTCACCAACTACGGAAACTCGCCGGCCCCGCTCATGCAGGCCCTGTACATCGGCCAGCGCACCCGCAGGATAAAGATCGGCACGGCCGCGGTGATCCTTCCTGTTTGGCAGCCTCTGAGGCTGGCTGAGGAAATCGCGGTGCTCGATAACCTGATCGATGGCCGTTTCATGGCCGGAATCGGGCGTGGCTATCAGGGCTACGAGATGGCCGGATTCGGGAGTGATGTTGACGTGTCCAGAGGTCGGTTCCAGGAGACTCTTGACGTTCTGATAAAAGCTTGGACCTCGGACGAAGCCTTCACATATGAGGGCGAATACGTCAACATTCCCAACCCAATAACAGTGTTTCCCAAACCATTGCAGAAACCCTATCCTCCAATGTGGCTGGCTGGCACCAGTGTGGACTCCATGAATCTGGCTGCCAAGATGGACATGCTGCCGCTGTCATCCAGTCAGATGGGTTACGATGGAGTCAGAGCCCAGTTCGGATCGCTGGTTCACGCTCGCGCCGCCTACGGCAAGCCCATCGACAACCTGAGCTTTGGCCTTCAGTGCATCACCCATGTTGCGCCCACCGATGAGGAAGCCTTCGAGGCGTTAAAGTACGCCCGCTGGCAGAACCGCGCCCAGCGAGGCCTGAATAGGCACGATGTGGTCAACGGACAGGTTAATGCCATCCCTTACGAAGGAGAACTGGATGACGAGGCTTTCAGGGACCGTCTGTTCTTTGGGAGTCCGGAAACGGTCATCGAGAAATTCAAGAAATTCTCCGATGTCGGAGCGACCCATATCAGCAACTGGATGATGTTCGGAGGNATTGAGCACGAGAAGTTGATGCGCTCCATCCGACTCATGGGCGAGGAAGTTCTGCCAGCGCTGCGCGATGCCCATCCCGCTGCGGACCTGGCTTCAAAACTTCTGGAAGAACAACCTCTTTCCAATGAGGAGCTTCAGAGCNCCGGAGCAGCCCGAGCGCCCAGGGATATGGCAACGTAAACGTCCGTAATTGTGGACGGACTGCATCGAATCACACAGGNGAGGGCAAACGCCCTCCCCTGTGTGATTCGTGGCGAGATCAGATTCATAAATTACGGTGAAGTGAGAGTTCGTTGAAAGTAAACNAAAGTGTGTTTCAGCNNANAGTGTAGGACGTTTTACNACATCTATGCTTGTCCACTGNGAGATTAATGAGCGCGCAACNTTGGGTGTTGTNTGCCGACNTNCCAATNAGGNGGTNGGTGGTAACGATGGCTGAGAAAATTCTCCTCGCAGATGGTGAAACTGTCCTGTTGGACACGTTGGCCGACGCGCTGACATCTGAGGGGTACGAGACCTTTCGCGCCAACGATGGTTTCGAGGCGATGAGGGTGACGGTTGAGTCAACGTCCGACCTGATGATTACGGGCGTGCAGATTCTTGTCCTGGTTGGATGCCTGTCGACCCGGTACGTTCGGCGAGCATCTGATATCTCGGTGGTGATGACGACTGAAGGGTCTCTGGAAGCTGATGCCCACCTCAGCCTGAGCATCGAAGAAACGCTCAAAAACGACCGACTAGAGACCTTTAGCCAGATGGCGGTTCGGAAAATCGACGGCGTCACGCCTATTCCTTCCAGAGGATTGTCATTCAAAGTCAACTCAAGAATCATCAAGCTTGACAACCGTAGTCGAGGCCCTGACCGGAATCGGCCTGGCTCTGTAACTAGCCCAAGCGT
>PAIW01000134.1 GCA_002710885.1 Chloroflexota bacterium
ACCTGTTCGTTGCAGACCTGTGGGTCATGGACTCATACCTCAGGCTCAACGCGAGCCTGACCGCATTCGTGCTCAACCTCTCCTGGATTGATGTATCTACTGAGTCAACGGTCGTTTCCTCGGACTCCTTCGGCATGAAGATAATCCCAGAGTGCACACCCTTACTCCCCGCGGCGATACTGGTAAGCGGAGTGATAGCTTTCCCAGGCTCGTGGACTCACAAACTCATGGGAGTTGTCGCGGGCATTCTCGCTCTGTCGATTATCAACATTGTGAGGACTACTAGCCTGTTCTACATAGGTATGTGGGCACCTTCTCAATTTGAGACCGCACATCTGTTGGTCTGGCAGTCGTTGATGATTCTGTCGACCGTAGCGCTCTGGATCGTCTGGTACAAGGCGAGACGATATGTCACGCACTGATTACCTGAGGTTCGTTGTCATAGGGGTCGTGGCTGTTATCGCACTGTCGATGACACACAGCTACTGGGGCAATCCCTACTCCAGGGTGGTCATGAAGACGGTCGAGAGCGTTACACCTTCTCAGGCATCGATCAGATACGAAGATTCGATGCTCTGGGTGACCGTCACTCCAACAGACGTTGAGTCTCAGAGGCAGAGCATACTGGCCGCACCAAAGAGCCACCCCACCGATCCTCGGATCGGCTCTCTGATCGGGGTTAGCGAGAAAGGTGTCTCTTATACGCAGGGTTTCACGACAAAGGAGATGTCCTATTGGCTGGTTGTATCGGTCGCTCTGCTGCTAGCAGTGCCAGTGTGCAGTTACAGGAAGCGGCTAGCCTATCTCCTAATGGTGGTGACCGTGGGGTTTGTCGGTAACGTGGTGGGGCTATACCTGGTAGTCAACGGACAGAGTTCCTTTGTCGACGACCCCGGATCGGTAGCGAGTTGGAACAGGCTGGTGCAGTTGGTCTCTTTCGGAATGCTGCTGATACCGTCCCTTGTATGGGCTCCTGTTCTTATTGGCATCTGGAGGTCTGACTCTGAGCGTGCATAGCAAAAGCACTGAAGTCTACCACATTCCAGGCCGAGGGCCGTTCCAAATCCGCCCTGGCAGCGGGTTACCTACGGCTAGGAGTCCCAGCGAGGGATTGGGTACAAGAGGGTGGTAGGGAGATAAATCTTATTTTTACGTTATCATTTATCCGGCGAGGCACGAAAGTGTACCGTCCGGGCAGAGCAAAACTGTGCCATTGAGCGCCACCACTCTACGCTGAACTCTAGGCTGAGGTGGACCCGTGCCTCTGAATGGGGAGCCGAGTCAGTTGAACTACAATCTGTGCGCATTCAGCGAAAATGGGACAAAAAGCTAGTCGAGATTTGGTCACGGTAATGCTCTTGCCGCACTAACCAAAGAACTGATTGGTTAGTACTTATGTAAGTGTCTACGTCAAAAGTATCCGGATTAGATTGAAATAACCAGTTATTCATTAATCGACGGTGATCTCACCATCCCTTCAGATTCTATTTACTCGTATCTGGGGACCAATTATAAATCTTCGTGAGAGAGCCGCCCATAAGGACCGAACGCTCTGAATCCGAGAGCCGATCAGTGACTTGGAACGCCTTAACTCCCTGCTCGTAGGTCAACAACGACACTGCCCGGGTCCAGTCGGTGCCCCACATGCATCGTTCAAAGCCGAACGCGTCAAATATCTTACTCAGGGGCTCCCAGATGTCTAGATAGGGGAACGGCTGATGGGACAGAGTGCAGGCTCCTGATATCTTGATGGCCACGTTGTCGTGTTCAGCAAGCGCGACCACGTTGTCCAAATCAGCGAACGGTTCTGGCGGCGCTGGCGGCTCAAAGGGCTGGACCAGACCCACATGATCAACCACAAACTGGGTGTCTCGATTACGGCGGACGAGTTCACGCAAAAGAGGCAGCTGACCCGAACACATGACATTTACTGGAATACTAGCCCGGGCGCCAGCGGCGAGGATTCGATTGATTCCTGGGTGGTCAGCCTCGTATGATCCGTAGGTGAGCATAATGCGTCCTCCGACAACACCGGGGGTCTCCGCCCACTGAGCAACCTCATCATCGATCGCATCTGAATTCGGATCAAACGGCCTGATAAGACCGAAACGGCTCGGATGTTTCGCGTATGTCTCTAGCGCATAGCTGGCATCGTAACCGTACATACTATATGGCGAAACCAGCAAAGCCCCGTCAACGCCGACTGCATCCATTGCGGCCACCATGTCGTCTCCTGTGACCTCGTCAGGGCCTTGCAAGAAACCGCTCCAAGGACGCTCAGGGCTATTTCGCTCGTAGGCATGGACTTGCGAGTCGATTATGGGGGTCTGGGTTGTCATCACTATCCTCTCTGCTGGCCGAACATAAGATATCCGTAAATTCTGCTCGCGCGGTTGTCCGCCGGCAGTGTAAAAGCGTCATATGACCCCGTCAACAACCCNTCTCACGCCCAAAATGGCGTGGGAGAGGGATTGCCGTAGGGAGACCAAAGCATTTCCANGATCCTAACCAGCGCTGTCGTCACACGTCAAATCAATAGGCTGGCACGGACCGTATTCTGGTTCGTTATGCTGCCAACGACCTCTCATGTGGGCACTCTGCCTGCTCGCCTCAGTCGGCGGNTGTCGCGGGTTGATGGGACAGGAGGAAATCGCGAACGTGGTTTATTGTATTGGCGAGAACGTCCGTTTCCTCTTTCCATGGATATGCCGTCAACTCAGCTTTTGGCGCCAACGCCGCTAAATCCATGGCGGCCTCGTACGAGTGCGAAGGTGTGTCGTCAGGCATGACCAGCATCGGAGTCTGGCACGAACGAGCGAAGTCGCGCGACACGCTGTACGCGAAGTCGGGTTGGGCGCGGTAAAGGTTGTGCAGATACGATTCGCAAGTCTCCATGCTCACGTCGGTACGGCGCGCGAGCAGTTCGGGCGCCCAGAGGTCACGGCCCGAGTCGTACATTGAGTCTGGGGTTTTCATGCTGTGTCCAACCGGCTGGCAGAGAACACCTGCTACGACTCGTTCGGGCGCACGTTCCATGAGCTTGAGCGCAAATGGGCCACCGATGCAGAGGCCCATGAAGAAGAACTCCCGAATGCCGAGGTGATCCATAAGACCCAGTTGGTCGGCGGCGAACGCACCCCACGGGTCATCTACCGGGATGGGGCCGCTGGACTCGCCGCCGTTCGCGTTGCGCTGGTCCATCGTGATGCAGCGAAAGTCGTTCTTGAACTCCTCCATTGCGTTGAACACTTGNTTAGGCCAGTTGCTNACCAGGGAGTTCAACCCTCCGCCGGGTGTTAACAGCAGCGGGAAACCGGTCCCAGCCTCCTCATAGTNGATGCGAATATCGCCTTTTGTGTAAAACGGCATACCAGATTCTCCTTGTCTAGGTCGCCAAAACATTGGGCTTCCATCACTNGACCCGTTATCGGCGGTTTATNTTAGCATCATTTGACTGANGGCACTGCNTAAATCGTCCNTTCAATACTTGTACGAATTTCCGATTGCCTTGTTGACAATAAAAGACATTGGTGGCGGGTTCCGCGTATTCATAATTAAAGGGGCTCCGGAAAAGGAATCTGGCGCGATTGTTAATACCTCGTCAATCGCTGGCTTAGTCGCCGTGCTTCAGCAATCAATTTACGTAGCCAGCAAGCACGTGTTCTCCGGTTTGACCAAGTCGGCTGCCGTAGAGTGCCGCGACAGAGGAGTTCGTATTAACGCCGTGTGTCCGGGTCTCATTGACACGCCCCTCATGGGCCGAATATATGCGAGCAACCCGGAGTTAAAGGCTGAAACCGATAACTAGCAGCCGATGGGACGCACAGGCACGNCGGAAGAAGTCGCTGAAGCAGTCATTTGGCTGTNTTCGGNCGAGGCTTCATTTGTAGTGGGACATATGATGAAGGTTGACAGGAGACTCGTCGCCGGTAGTGATCATCGTCATGGTAGAATTCAACGTGCTCGACACTGAACCCCTGGAGAGAGATCACCCATTCCTGAATATTCAAAGAAAGATATTTAATGTGGCCTAGAAATGAAAAACAGGCGAGTTTAATAGATCTCGCAAAGGCTATTTCCAAAGAAATAGAGGGCACGGCTGCCGAACATGACAGGAACGGGACGTTCCCAACCGAGCATTATGATGTCATGAGAAACCAAGGTTACCTTCGGGCATCCGTGCCAAAGGCGCAGGGAGGAGCAGGCCACGGGCTCAGCGACATCGCGCTCGCGCAGTATGAAATTGGGAAAGGCTGCGGGGCCACAGCCGTCTCCGTCGGCATGCATCTCATGGTTATCGGCTCAGAACGCGAGGCACTAGACTGGCCTGAGCGAATACGAGACAGAATCTTCAGAAACGCAGTCAAGGATGGCGCAATGGTCAACAACCTCGCCTCCGAACCAGACCTTGGCTCGCCGAGAGGAGGCGGAAGGCCCATCACTATGCTGGAGAAAACACACGATGGAAAATGGCTTCTAAACGGGAGGAAGACCTTCTCAACTCTTTCCCCAGTTATGACTTATGCAATCACACTAGCTGCGGTAGAGGACGGAACCGGAGACATCGCTCGTGTTGCCGTCCGGATGGATTCACCCGGGGTATCTATCGATGAGACCTGGGATTCTATGTCGATGAGGGCCAGCGGTTCCCACGACGTCATTTTCANTAACGTGACAGTGACTGAGGAAGATTTTGTTTCGAGGTCTCACCCGTCAAAACCATTGAGCAAGTCGCCCAATGGCGCGGCCTGGTTTCCGCTCCTTCTCAGCGCAGCAAATCTCGGAATAGCTCACGCAGCNCGGGATTATGCCGTAGATTTTGCAGTAAATCGCAAGCCCACAGGCTCAGCCGTAACGATCTCTAAGATACCCTACGTCCGAGAGCAGGTGGCACGAATGGAATCTATGATGCTAGTANCCCGGCGTTCTCTGTTCTCATGTGCCGAGGATTGGGAGGAAAANCCGAATGAGAGGAAGCATATTCTTCCTGAAGTATCCATGANCAAGGTCAGATGTATCGAGACAGCAATCGCTGTGACGGATCTGGCCATGAGAATCGTCGGAGGCGTGGGACTGGAGCGCAGTCGGCCCCTCGAACGTCACTTCCGAGATGTGCGAGGCGCGATTGCTAACCCACCGATNGAGGCACGTGCCCTAGAGCAACTTGCGTCTCATATCCTCGATGGGCATGAATCCTGAATCAGTGGCGGTAAGCTCAACATTNCCAATCACGTGTAGAACTTCAGCGAAATCGGGAAACATTCAGACCTGGAATTGATGGAGACTAATTGTAGGTGGAGCGAGCTCCTGACAGGGGAATAAGATGTCCTCTGGGGAGGAGCACAAGNGACTCAGAACAGTCAGACAAGAACGAGGCTGCTGAAGAACGGAATAAAGACACCCAACGGTTCGTTCAGCAGGTCAGATCAACGACTCGCAGGAAATACACCGTAGAAGAAAAGATCCACTTAGTCCTCGAAGGCTTCCGACGTGAGGTCACGGTCAACGAGCTGTGTCGGCGTGAGGGGATCAAACCCGACAACTTCTACTCGTGGACCAAGGAGTCCATGGAGGAAGGCAAGCAGTGCATCCTGATCATCATCGGCGTGACCGCGAACGGCATCAAGAAGTTCGTGGCCATCGAGGATGGATACAGAGAGTCAGAGCACAGCTGGCTTATGACGTTTAGAGACCTGAAGCAACGAGGACTTAAGATCGGAGTTGAGCTGGCTGTTGGAGATGGAGCGTCGGGATTCTGGAAGGTCCTACCCAAGGTATATGGACAGACNAGCTCTCAGCGTTGCTGGGTTCACAAGACCAAAAACGTGCTCAAGTGCCTGCCCAAGAGCCTCCAATCCAAAGCTCGTTGCAACAGATATGGATGGCGCCGACCAGGGAACAAACTCATCGAGCTTTCGATCACCTCATGGNNATGCACAAGGCCAAANAACTCAAGGCAACCGAGCGTCTAAAGAGGGACCGAGAAGCGCTGTTGGTCTTCTATGACTTCCCTGCAGAGCATTGGGTTCACATCAGGCCCACCAATCCGGTCGAGTCTGCCTTTGCCACCGTGTGATTGAGGACGGCCAAGACCCAGGGATGTGTCTCCAGAAACACCATCCTGGCTTTGGTGCTCCGGTTAGGGTTGAGCGCCTAGAAGNGCTGGACCAAACTCANGGATTTCCNGCGTCTGGGNCNGGTGATTCGAGGAGTCAAGTTCTCGGATGGNACCTCCGTGGTCGCTAATGAAGGGGGCGTCGCGGACGGACTGATCAGCACTAGGGCCGCCTAGATCAGGCTCTACTCATACACCATATTTGACTATATCTCGGATTGTCGTCCAGCGAGATGAGCGGTGCTGATGGGCCTCCTGGTTTAAAGTGGCGCCTGTAATTCCTGATAACTGGCTTCAATTACTGGCGCTCCCTTCTTCATCCACAGAAGTCCAACAGAGTTTCGCTTAATCTTAGTATGATTACTCTTACAATTCCTAACACTGGGCGCAAAAACTGACGTGTGTGGTAGTTTTTTCGTGTGCCCTCCCAATGGGTGTTCTGCCATCGTTGCGCCCCTTCTCGTTAACCCAGGGCGTTAACGGAGTCGTTCAGGTCGGGACGCTTTGGCATGAGACGGCAGGTTACGGCCCAGCCTACCATAGCGTTGACGGAACTGTGTCAATCTCTGGCTTGAGAACGTCGAGAAGTCGGTTCAGGCATCNCGAAGTGTAAGTTCCACGAGGCGACTGCCTTCGATTCGCTCTTCGACAGGAATTGTCATTCGTGACCGATACGCCGAATGATCTTGAATAAGATTGAACACGGCGCGTCTCTCATCCGGGTCGAGTATGGACCGCGCCACCGCCGAAATGTCAGACNTCGCCCCATGCTTAACATNCAGAACGATACCGGGATGTGCCAACATGTTTGCGTACCAGTCTCGTCTTCCGGGAGAGCTCGTNATGAATATTCGGTCTTCGATCAGATGAGCCCAGATTTCGATTCGGCGAGGCAGCCCGGAACCTCGGCCGGTGGTCGTGATGTCGACGGGATTCGGTTGCCCAAGCGCCTCGCGTTCAGCATGAGTAAGTTCTCTCGTAACTGCCTCCTTCTCTTGGTCTGGCTATATGACAACTCTTGGAACGATCTAAGCAGGTAGCCTCAGTTAACGGAAGTTCCCCGTTTTATATGATATTAATACTATCTCTATCACGAACCGGTCCGGATGATGCCGTGAATACTGGGCATGATTGAGTCATGGACTATCCTGTCTGATTCAGACTGGAGACGATCTGCACCTCTCGGTACCGGCAAGAGGCATCCATGAGGTTGGATGCCTCCCTTTCCCAAATCAAGGCCTCTTGAAATTTGGATTCCAAAATTCTTAGTCTGTAATGGGTTCGTGCGCTTTGAGGAAGCGTCGCGCGTGCTCTACAACCTCATCGATGTGCTCTTGCGAGTCCTTCCATGGGAAAATCGTCGCCTCAGAATTCGGGGCTAGGTCGGCGACTTCAACGGCGACCTCATATGGGTGGGCGGGAACGTTGTCGGGCGCTATCAAAAGGGGTGTCTGGAGTGACCGGACGAAATCGCGTGAGACTGTGAAAACGAAATCGGCGCGGTTCGTGTACATGCTTGTGAGGAAGTCATGGACATTCTTCGGGGTAATGTCAGAGCGTCTTTTACATAGCGGAGGCCCCCAGCGCTCTGTATTGTTTTGGTAGAAAATGTCAGAGTGCTCAGGGTTGAAGCCGCTTGGCTGCATCATCGCAGCGGCAACAACTCGATCTGGGGCCAGCCTGATCAGGTTGTGGATCATTGGTCCACCGATGCAAAAACCCATGACCAAGAATTCTCGGATGCCAAGATGGTCCATGAGTCCTAGCTGGTCGTCAGAGTAGGCATCCCAGGGTCGATCGATCTCCAGTGGGCCACTTGACTGCCCACCGTCGGCGTGGCGCAGGTCAGCAGAGATGCAACGGAAGTCTTCCTTGTACCTTTCCATTGGATTGAATGGCACGGCAGTCTGCAAGGATGAGATAGAGGAATTGAGTCCGCCACCGGGAATGATCAGTAGAGGAAAGCCCGAACCGATCTCTTCGTAGTAGATACGGATGGGCCCTCTTTCATAAAACGGCATGGTGACGATCCTCCATCAGCGATTCCCAAGGTGAATTCGGCATCCGCAGGGTGGATTGACAGGAACATTCGGTATGGAATCCATCAACAGCGTGATACACGGGAGTACGTTCGACTAACAATCTTGCAGCGAATGCATCTCAAGATCGAATAAGTAGTCTTGGTCAAAATCTGGAGCGCTTAGTACAGCTGTTCATGTCTTGGCTGCTCTTTCCTCCATCTTGTTTTCCCACTTTCGAAAAAGTCCCCTCAGGCTACTCGCAGCTCCTGTCCTGCTTCTGATGCCTGCTTGATCGTATCAATAAAGCGATGCAGGTCAACCGCGACATCAAAAGTCGGCAGACGGCTCTGATCGGTCCGGATGGCATCTGCAAACCGGGCGTACATCTGCCCGACATTGAACGGATCTCCACGAGGAAAGTCGTCCGGCACAAAAACGAAGCGCTCGGGTATAGACAGATCTCTCAGCTCGTGGCTTCTCTGTGCGCCTTGCACGCGTAGCATCTCACCTCGCTGAGACGAGACGCTCCCAGTCGTGACCAGTGTGCCTTCCCGACCGTAGATCTCCATTCGAAAGCCGCTGCCAGCCCAAGGAACAGCCCCAACATGGACTGATGCCGCCGCGCCGCTCTCTAGTTGCCCACTGACGCGCACATTGTCTGGGGATGTAACCTCCACGAGCTGCTGGGTATCGGTTTCGTGCCATTGCTGTGCCTGCGTCGTGACCATGCAGGCCACCTGCGCGAAATTACCGACCACGAAGCGCAAGGCATCTATGACGTGCCCATTGGCGATGGTCAGGGTGTTCGCGCCGAGACTGGCATCGCGCTGCCAAGTGCGGTCAGATGAGCGTTCCAACGCCCCGTCACGCATCGTAGTCACATGACAGGACAACACCTCGCCTACGTAACCAGATTCAATTAGCTCCTTAACATACATCAACGCAGGACTGACGCGCGATTGCAGGCCCACCGCAGTCTGCAATCCCATGGCCCGGGCAAGTGATGCCAACTCTTCGGCTTCGGCGGTACTCTGGCCTAGTGGCCACTCGGTATAGACGTGCTTTCCGGCTTCGATCGCGGCTTTCGTTGGCTCATAGTGTGATGGCACCCTCACGACTACGGCTACAGCGTCTATCTCTGGCGACGCCGCCATTGCGCGGAAATCGTCGAAGGCGAGCTTCGCTCCAAACGTCTGGCGGGCCTCTTCTGCGCTCTCGGCCCTGGTCGTGCAAACCGCGGTAAGCTCTACATCCGGACTGGCCATTAGCGCTGGAAAGTGGGACTGGGATGACCAGGTCGAGCGAACGTTAGCTCCAACAAACCCCAAGCGAATCTTGTCTGCCATGAAGCATGCTCCTCGAAATGTCGCCATAATGCACGATTCAACTACAACCGCATTATGACATTGTAGAATAGTCCGCCACATTGTACATGTAGAGGCGGTCATGCATGGCGAGTACGGTAATGACCGGAGAGAGCGCAGCCCGATTGAGGTTGAGGAAGTGGAAGCATGGCCACAGGGTTTAAATGCGGCGCACTCCCTGATAGTTGACAGGTTCAGTAGACGTAAAATCCTCGGCGACGGGGGCTGAACCACCTCAGGGGGACTGGGCAATCTGGTGGAGCATAAAAACGGATGGTAGTTAGCTGGGTATGCCGGGAACAGTGCCCCGACGGAGTCCAGAAACTCCTTGCGACCTACCAGTGGGATGCAGACCTGGTTCGAGACGGTCTGAGGAGCTACCTCGTTGAACACCTTGGGTGACTCAAACTTAAATCTCGAGCTGCCATCTCTGACGCCTGTACTCGGCATCGTCGTGGACCACCTCCACATACGCCTTCCGGAGTCTCTGGAGGTTTTCCCTGACCATTCTATCATCGATCTCTACCTGTACAGTTGTGTGTGGCTGACTTCAGGCTCCTAACAGACCAGCCGTTTGCCTGTGTGTTATTCCTGTGAGAAGATAGCTTCAACTCTGAGGTTACCGACGGGGGTTGCAGGTAGCCAAACCTATTCCCTGGGACAAGTCTTATCCCCGAAGGCGAATGGGAAACTTCATCTTGGGCTCATTGAACCAACCAGCAGCGCTCTATTTAGAGAGGACGCCACTATGACAGCGGTTTTCGACCTTACTTTAGCCCAGGCCGCTAGACAGATCAAAGAGGGTGCATTATCCCCCGTCGTGTTAATGGAGTCATTGTTAGTCCGAACAAAGGCTCTCGAACCAGGTCTGAATGTCTGGGTCACCCTGGATCCTGAGTCTGCTCTGGAAGCAGCACGACAGAGCGAGAGCCAACTTGCAAAAAGCGGGCCGCGAGGACCTTTGCACGGGATACCTGTGGGAATCAAGGACATCATACACACACAAGGTGTAAAGACTACTTGCTGTTCCCCAATTTATGCCGACTTCGTGCCCGATTATGATGCCACAGTCATCTCTCGCCTGAAGGATGCTGGAGCCATAATCATGGGCAAAACTGTTACGACTCAATTTGCAAGCGGAGACCCTTCACCCACTCGGAATCCATGGAATATCGAACACACGCCCGGCGGGTCGAGTAGCGGNTCGGCNGCGGGCGTTGCCGCCAGGATATTTCCCGGNTCCCTGGGAACGCAAACTGGCGGCTCGGTGCTGAGACCCGCCTCGTACAACGGTGTTGTTGGCCTAAAACCAACTTTCGGTTTGATCAGCAAGCATGGTGTGTACCCGCTGGCCTGGACTCTGGATACCGTAGGCGCCTTCGCCCGATCGGTTGAGGACGCAGCCCTGATGCTGAATGTGCTGGCCGGATACGACGAAAAAGACCTGTATTCTTCCAATCAGCCCACGCCTGACTATCACGATTCAATCGGCGCTCAGCAGTTGCCACCGCGTATCGGGCTGGTGAGGCAATACTTCGAGGAAAGAGCTGATGATGAGGTGTGGAGCCACACACAGGATATCGTGGAGCGCTTCAACAATGCTGGAGCTCCCATCGAAGAGGTGACCATCCCAACGAGTTTTGACGCCCTTATGGAAGCTCGTGGTGTCATAGCCGCGGCTGAGGCCGCCCAAGTACACCAGGCCGACTTTGCCGCGCGTCCTGACGACTACTCTCCCGTAATCCGATCTACNGTTGAGAAAGGCTTACCAATAACAGCCACGAGCTATCTGAAAGCTGAGCATACCAGGCGGAGATTCCGAAGGGATATGGAAAAGGCGATCATGGGGTTCGACGTGTTGCTGACGCCCTCGACTCCAACCCCCGCTCCCAGGGACNTGACTACCACAGGAAACGCTATGTTTCAGTCGCCGTGGACGGCCTGCGGTTTTCCAACAATAACGGTGCCCTCCGGTCTGAGCGCGAGCGGCCTGCCACTAGGAACGCAGTTAGTATCCGCTCCTTATGCTGAAAATACGCTTCTGGCGTCGGCTCACTGGTGTGAGCAGGTATTGGACTTCACTCTGGTGCCACCTGTTTAGGCAATGCTAAAAATAGTCTGACAGAACCTACTGGGAGCATGAAGTCAGGAAGAGATTCGCTCATATAGGTTGGTCAAATCAAGATATCAGGAGGTGATTCCTTTGTCGCTGCCACCNCATAGGGTAGAGTACACTCCCATAATTGAACGCCCAAAGATTTCATGGCCAAACGATGCCCGTGTCGCGNTGTGGATAGCGCCGAATGTCGAGCATTATGAATACCTACCCGAATACGATGGTCTACGCGACCCGTGGCCCAGAACTCCGTATCCCGATGTCCAGCAATACTCCTACCGAGATTATGGCAATCGGATAGGGTTCTGGCGCATGCTGGAAGTACTGGACACGCATAACATTAGGTGCTGTGTGTCCCTCAATCTGGCAGTGTTCGAACATTACCCACAGGTCTCCAAGGCCATGATCGAACGAGACTGGGACTTCATGAGCCACGGCATATACAACACGCAATACCTAAACACGTATTCTGAAGAGCGCGAACGGGAGTTTTACCGGGACTCCATCGATACCCTTCGCCGCCACACTGGCAAGCAACTGAAGGGGATGCTCGGACCGGCCATTTCTGGCACCGAGCGGACACCCGATCTCATGGCTGAAGCTGGCCTCATCTACCACACTGACTGGATACACGACGATCAGCCCGTGCCCATAAATGTCAAATCAGGAAAGTTGATTTCCGTTCCCTATTCGCTCGAGCTCAATGACGTTCCGACCTTTCGCACCCACTTCGAAGGGGAGTACTTCGTCAAGATGTGCAAGGCGCAATTCGACCAACTCTACCTGGAGGGAGAGGAGAGCGGGAGGGTCATGTGCATTGCGCTTCACCCTTATATCATCGGTCAACCTCATCGTATCAAGTATCTTGACGAGATCCTCAGTTACATCATGTCTCATGACAAAGTGTGGCAGACCACCGCTGATGAAATCGCTGAATATTACATAGCCAATTGCTACGATGAAACAGTCGCATACGCCGAGCAGTTGAATACTCAATAAGGTCAGACGACTTGTTTGCGCAAAGGAGAAAGTGCAATGCCCACAGAACGCCGCCTCGGCATGGATCNTGAGCATTACGACTGGTCGCCCATTATCGACCGGGGCGTGCTCCGTTGGCCCGATAGCGCACGAGTTGCGATTTGCGTGATCGTCAATCTCGATCACGTCGAGTGGATCGCACCTCAAGGCAGCTATGAACCTGCTGCCCCTCCCGGCGGCCTGGGGCGTCGGACCTTCCCAGAGTATGCCATGCTGTCCCACAGAGAGTATGGTCATCGTGTGGGAATTTTTCGAGTGCTTGACTCGCTGGAAAGACATGGCATCAAGCCCACGGTAGCCATGGACGCTGTCACGGCAGAGCATTACCCGTATCTCGTCGATCATTGTCTGAAGCGTGGATGCGAGATCATTGGACATGGCATATCCGCCAGCCGGATGATAACCAGCAAAATGAGCGNGGAAGATGAACGGGAATATATCCACTCATCCATCGAGGCATTGACACGAGCCACTGGCTCTGCTCCGGCTGGTTGGTTAGGCCCTGAATATGGTGAGTCTGCTAGGACGCCCCAACTGCTTGCGGAAGCAGGCATCCGCTACGTGTGCGACTGGGTCAACGACGAACAACCCTACCGGCTGGAAAGCCCCCACGGCGATATGTTCGCCCTGCCGATGATGCTGGAATTGGACGACGT
>PAIW01000135.1 GCA_002710885.1 Chloroflexota bacterium
CATCCGGCTCAGCGTCCAGGTGTAACTTGTGTCCAGACCTTCCTCCCAGTCCGCCGCATCCTCCGCCGCTCTGGTGGTTATGGGTCTGGACTGGAGGAGGTGGACGGCGTTATCGGCGACGGCGAATTCAATGTCCTGAGGTCTGCCGAACAGGTCCTCCAGGCTACGGGCCATCGACCACAGCTCCTGGAGATGCGAGTCCGAGAGGGCGGGTTGCATACGAGCCGCCTCTGGAACCTCTGCACGTTCAATTCCACCGGATGGCAAAGATACTACCCTGGCATTCTTGGAGACGATGTGAGAGGAGATTGCGGCNCCAGTGTCAGGGTCAATCTGAAACTGGTCGGCGGGGGCCTCGCCTGTGACAACTCCTTCACCCAGACCCAGCGACGCGCTGGCCACGAACCGGCGCGCTCCGGTCACGGGGTCGCGGGTGAACAGGACGCCTGCAGCGTCGGGCTGAAGCTGTTTTTGGACCACCACTGCCATCCGCANCGCTCCGTGGTCAAN
The DNA here is from genome assembly GCA_002710885.1 of Chloroflexota bacterium. The sequence continues at coordinate 511 of PAIW01000135.1, forward strand.
CCCGGTCTGGAGCCGGTATGCGATNGCGCGNGNCGANTACAGAGACGCCCANACGTCGCGGATACAAAGAACGATTTCATCAAAACCCAGGATGTTCAGGAATGATTCGTACTGACCGGCAAAACTTGCATCCGCCATATCCTCAGCGGTGGCCGATGATCTGACAGATACGGCGTCGCTCTCCAATCGCTGGTGTGCGTTCCTGATGGCGTCCAACAGATCTGTTTCCAGCTGCGCGGCGCGAATCGCGTCTCTGACCACGNTGGACACCAGAGTGATGGCATCGAGGTCGGTGTTAGATGCGGACTCAAGGGGGGCCAACAACTCGGGTAAATCCGTNGGGGTCATCGCGTCCATGGCGTGGCTCGTAACCACGAACCCATCGGGAACCCGCAGTCCAGAGTCGACCATCCGTGCCAGTGCAGACCCTTTACCTCCGGCAATGGACGGGTCCTGGGCCAGGGGGTCGGCAAACCAGGTCACCAGATTGGTCATGAGGTTGCGTCCTGGGTGTGATTGAGCGTCGACTTCGGTTGCCCCGCCACCGATGTGTCCTGTGGCCCAACGTGAGTGACGACGATGTATTGTATCAGGTCCGATAAACAGAGGTAGGAAATTTCTCATAACCAGGACCTCTGCCGCTGCCCATGCGCNTCAGTCTATGAATCGGTCGGGTTTGAAACGTTCCATCTCTGAGTCCAAACCGCCGCTAGTAATAAGGCCAGCGACGGCTTCGCCCATTCCCGGACTCAGCAAGATGCCCTTCTTGCCGGCGCCGGTGGCCAGGTATGCGTTGTCCCAGCCGGGAGCCAGACCGACGATAGGAAGCCAGTCAGGTGTAACCGGACGCAAGCATGCGGTGTGCAGGACTAATTTAGCGTCGGCCAGCGTCGGCATAAGCTTCAACGCGCCGCCCATGAGGACGTCGCGAGCCTCGGCGCTGGGGGTGTCGTCGAAACCTTTACGCATTTCCGTGGCTCCGATCCACACCTGGCCGTCCTCTCGATGGTTGAGCGTGACCCCGAATCCCTGGTAATCGCGGTCCAAGCGGGGCTGGTCGCCCAGGGACATCCTCAGCATTTCGCCCTTTAGAGGCTCGACAGGAATTTTGACATTCAGCCAGGATTCCACCTGATCTGACCACGGGCCAGTGGCAAAAACGACGCTCTCNCACGCGATCTCGCCGCGCTCCAGAACGACGGAGGTTACGCGGCACCCATCGGTTTTGACCCCGATCACATTGCTCGATTTCACAGTCGCGCCCATCTTCTCGACGGTCTTGACTAGCGCCAATACATAGCGATAACTGCTCAGCGTGGCGTTGCCGTAGGCATTCAGGCCTCGGATCGCGCCAGATGAAAGGCGAGGCTCCATCTCTCGAATTTGGTCAGCATCTAGCCATNTGGACTTGAAGTCGTCGTCCGCCTCCGAGAAGATTCTGTGAGTCTCCTCCATCGAGGCGACCTGGCTCTCTTTGTATGCGANCGCGAGGACGGAAATGGTCTCAGGCTCGAAATCTACGCCTGACTCCAAAAGCTCCGGCCAAATCTCCTGGTGCATCCTGAAGGATTTGATGGCAAGAGGTCCCAGCGGCCCCGGAATCACCGCGCCTTGAAGCGGGTTGAGCCCTCCCGCCGAGAAACCCGACGCCTTGGACGCGATGCCCTCCCGCTCGATAATCGTAGCCTTGACGCCCCGCTTCGCCAGATAATATGCNACAGCGCATCCGGCGGCCCCGCCTCCAACGATAACTACGTCGCTGGTGTCTGCCATGTCATGAACTCCTGAGTGTGTAGGTCGGTGTGATTATACGTGAAGTTGAGTTGAGGCGATTTGCTGCCAATCTCAATAATGTGATGTTGGTGAGTCAATTGTTTTATGTNGAAATTGGGCGCAGGTAGAGTATTCAGTTCGTGGATGTAAAACNATGTTAGTCCTCCGCAATGCTCTTTTCGGCGACCGATATCCGGGGCAATCCGGGAGGCCGCAAGGCGTAAAACAGGCCGATCGCGACAACATAAGACACCAAGCTGAATATCCAGATGACGGTGTAGGCGCCTGTGACGGTGAACAGCGTCGCCCCCAGTATCGGCCCTAACCCCAAGGCTCCAAATTGGAATGGCCCCATGAGTCCTGTGATAGCTCCGAAGGACTCTCGACCAAAGTACCGTGCCANCAGGACGCTGCCCAGTATATTAAGTCCACCCGACGCTATGCCCCATAAGATAGCGACTATGACGCCCGGAATACCGCCGTCGATAATCAGGAAGAATGTGGTGATGAACAAGGTCGTCGACAGAGAGATCAGGGCGAGCCTTCGAGGTGGATATCGGTCCGCGGATATCCCCCAGACCGGATTCACCAACGCGCCCAGAAGCGAGCTCAGGCTCAGGGCGGTCACGGCGATCGGCTGTGACATCCCTCCATCCACCAGGAAGGGCACGATTTGGAACCCTACGGTTGCCGAGGTCAGTATCGTCAGCATTTCTGCAACCAAGATGAACCAGAATGCCGTGGTCAACGCTGCTTGGCCTGCCGTCCATACATGNTCCGAGGCGTGGTCAGCCCCAGAATTTGAGTCAGTCTCGGCATCGGTTGTGGTCGGGCTGCCGACTGTTGGAGCGAGGTCGCCATCGGGCAACAGTCCGATGTCTTCGGGTCTTCGACGCATCATGATGAAAAGCGGCGCGATTAATACCAGGGAAAATACGCCTAGGTAACGGTAGGCTGCCCGCCAGCTGTATGCAGCGGCGACAATCGAAATTATCTGGATGTTGATGGCTCCGCCGATTGGACGAAACGTGGAGGTCAACCCCAGCGCCAGCCCTCTCTGGCGCTGGAAGAAGTTGATCGCGGCGGTCCGAGGGACAACTCCCACCAGAGTTGGGTTNCCGACGGCGCGGGCAATGATGTACCCGACGTAGAACTGCCACAGTTGCGATGAACCGGCAATAATGAAAAAGCACACTCCGGTTATCAAAACGGCCGGCGGCATCAGAATCCGAGGCCCGTATCTGTCGGACAGCCTGCCCATGAACGGCGTTATCACCGCGCCGGACCATGTTCCCGCGCTGACGGCAAGGGCCAGCGACCGGCGGTCCCATCCCGTGTCGTCAGTTATGAGGCTCTGGACTCCTCCCAGCGTGACCTGTGCGACTCCGGTGGCAACATAGGTGCCGAGCGCCCCGACGCCAAGGATTATCCATCCGTAGAATATGGGAGTGCGAGGCGTCCACGCCAAGAATGCTTTGATTTTTGACAACAGCGACCTTTCCGATGCCTTCCGTTGCGCCAGGGCATATATCGGGCCGCCACAACGAACTCCGGCTGGCAAAGGATAATCACTCTGAGCGCAGGCTTCAACTGCTGGCTCTGCTATTCGCTGGTCGGCCGTGTCCCAAGTGCGGCTTCTGATTGTAATCCGCTGCGATTTTTTGACGGTTGCCAACGTGTTCGTTTTTGATCGACAATGGTTTATATGATAGTTTTCGTTAAATCGGCCTTGAGAAGGACGTATATGGCGCAAGCGGCACAATTGAGTCATACGATCCCTGCGAAAACACACGATGGTATCGATACTTTCAGAAAAAGCGTTGTGGATTCTTTAGGCGACCAGGTAGTTTCGATGATCGTCTACGGCAGTGTGACGAGGGATGAATACTACCCGGGATGATCGGATGTGAATATGTTGGTAGTTCTCAGAGATGTGGGCGTAGATATATTGGACAAATTGGTCAGACCATATCAAAAAGGGTTCAAAGACATAATTCTAGATGTGATAGTCCGCACCGAAGACCAACTTCGTTGCTTGATGGATATTTCCCCTGTCCGATTTAAAGAGATGCAACAGAGCCACCCGTTTATTTGGGGTCAAGATGTGCTGGCGGGTCTGGAAATATCCGATCATTACCTGAAACTCCGGGCAATCCAGGAGATCAAGAACCTCCGATTAAGGCTCCATAGAATCTACGTATATATTTAAGACGAACGACGACGAGAAAGCGTTGAGGGCGCTAGAATATTGTGTCATGGAGAGTAACTACGATTTCATTTCCCATCTGACGGGATTCTGTCGCGTGCTGAGGGAACACGGCCTGCTCATCGGACCGCTGGAGACATCGGACGCCATTCGGGCGGTGAGCATGGTGGACCTGATGGCCGAGGGCCGAATCTACTGGACTCTGCGGAGCCTGTTGGTTTCGAGACATGAGCAGTTGGCGACCTTCGATTCGCTGTTTGCCAGGTTCTGGAACTTTCAGCCTCTGCCCAGAGTTAAGCCCCCACCAAACCCGTCAAACAAGTTCGGAGAGACCCGCACTACGGGGCGGGTCCCGCGGGCATTGGCGTTGCCTGAAGAAGACCATGAGTCCAAGGACACGTTGATTCAACTGGTTCGGACAGGGGCCAGCGGACGCCACGTCACGTCTGAAACCGACCTGAGCGTCCTGGATAGCCAGGATATGTCCGAGCTTTCTAGAATCGCATCCAGAATCGTTCGAGCGTTGGCATCCAAACCCGGGCGTCGGCTCAAGCGGCATCGTCGCAAGGGGACTCCAGACCTGCGGGGAGCCATGCGTATGAGCCTGACAACAGGTGGAGACCCTGTGCGTCTACCTCGGATGAGACGAGTCCCTAAGGTTCCCAGGTTATTGGTTGCGCTGGATGTCAGTGGCTCGATGGATCGTTACGCCCGCCTGCTTTTGCAGTTGATGTTCGCGGTGGGCCAACACACAAAGCGCGTTGAAGCGTTCGTCTTCAGCACCACGGTCACGAGGGTGACACGAGAACTGTCCTCACCCTCATTCTCGGAGGCGTTGACGCGAATAGGCCGGGCAGTCAATCACTGGTCTGGAGGGACGAGGATAGGCGAGTCGCTGGCNGATCTCAACACCAATTATGACTATCTGTTGAATCGCCACACNACGGTGTTCCTGCTTAGNGACGGCTGGGAGACCGGCGATCCGGACGATCTGGCGCAANCCTTGCGAAGGATCCAGCGTCGTGTGCGTAGCGTCGTGTGGTTGAATCCGCTGTTGGGCACTCGTGATTTCCAGCCTCTGGCGCGGGGCCTTCAAGCGGCGGTGCCTTATGTGGACCACTTTGTGTCCGCTGCTGATGTGGAACATCTGAAGCGGCTTCCAGCGCTGTTGCGTTCGTGATCGAGCGTTGATATGCGGGTCATGATGCCTGTCTAGCCGTCTATCGTGTGCCTCACTTTGTTTGAAAGCCCAGTCAGCGAAACGGGTTTTTGCAAAAAATTACCATCAGGGGCAAAAATCTCTCTCGCCGCGACTAGGTCATGTGAATATCCAGACATGTAGATGAGTTTCCTTTAGGGAGAGATGCTCTGTGGATTCCTGCAAGCTCTCTGCCACCCATGATGGGCATGACTACATCAGTNAGCAGCAGGTCGATGTTCTTGGACCTGCAACTTTCTATGACCTTGATGGCCTCTAGTCCGTTAGAGGCTTCCAGAACTTTGTAACCATGAATTTCGAAAGCTTCTAAGGTGATTTCTNGGACAGCCTCTTCATCCTCGACCAACAGCACGCTTTTCGATCCGCCAACCAAGTCATTAAACGGTTCAACCTCGGCAGGCGCATCAGGCTGATCGGCGCTCTTGGGAACCTATAGAACAAAAATGGACCCTTCGCCCGGTCGNCCCTTCAGCGTTATGTGACCGTGNTTTTGTTTGAGAATACCGTGGCATATGGAAAATCCGAGACCTGNATCTCGCCCACGCCCTTCGTGGTGATGAACGGCTCGAAAGCCCGCGCGGCCACTCTTAGGTNATGCCGGGCCCGTCGTCGCTGACAGTGATTTTCAAATACTCTTTGGGCGAAATTTCCGGGTCCAGATTCATGCTTCCATCCCCCAGAGTTACACTTTNGGTGTGGATCGTTGGCNTGCCTCCAGTAGGCATGGCGTCGCGGGCATTCACCGCGAGGTTTATCAAAACCTAGTCCATCTGACCGGGATCAAAAAGCACGATTCCCGGGTCTTCGGATAGTTCCAGATTCATGTCCACATGTTCGCCTATCAGCCTGCGCAGCATCTTATCCAGGTTTTCGTATGCTCGTTAGTTGACAGCACAATTGACGCAGTGATCTAGCGCCGANAGAAGGCCCATAGTTGTCGAATGAGACCTGNGCCACGTTCTGTGGCTGTTGATATCTGCCTGATATAGTTTCCGTTGACTNTCTCATCTAAGACCAATTGGTTGTCTGCCAATTGAACGAAGCCGAGTATGGCAGGCAGAAGGTTACTGAAATCATGAGCGACGTCACCGGCGAGTTTTCCGACGTTTTCCATCTTATGAGCCTGAATTAAATGTTCCTCAAGTTGTTTGCGCTCAGTTAAATCGCACATCGTGATCCCAGTCGCATCCTGCCCGTGCTATTCAATGACGCNAGGTCGCGCTTCCACTGACTCTNTGGAACCTTCTGGTGTTGGAGGTCTACCTCATGCTACTTTCACCTGTTCACGCCCAGCATCCGAAGACGATCGTATTCNAATATATATTCTTGAAAATCANTGGNAGGTCTTTTACGAAGTCGAAATCCTGGATCGCTTCGCTTTCATAAACGATCAGGGTTTCGAATGCTGAGTTGCAATAGACGATCGTTCCGTCTTGCAACAGAACAATTGGATCATTCGCGTTCTCCACCAAAACACGGTACTTTTGTTCGGCTTCATGCAAAGCGGATTCAACCTGTTGGTGTTCGGATATCAATAGCGAGTTGGCTATTACTCCGGCGAACTGATCGCCAATCCACTGGGCGAACAGGGCGTGGCGCGCTTGATACGACTGATTGGCGCGCGAACGAAAGCGCAGGACAGACAGAACATTGTCCGACTGCAACAGCGGAACGCCTAGTGACGAGCNGATGTCCNGCTCGTNGCCTGCAAGGNACAGCGGATAATTTTCAGCGATTTCGTCTTTGTTGAATTCGTCGGGCCACGGCTCCAAAATACGAACGTCTAACAGAGGCCGCCCGCTCGACACCAGTGTGGTTATAATAGTATTGGTGAGTCTCAAGGAAAACAATTCGGAGCCAACAATGATTAAGCATTTCTCAGTCCTCTATGTCGGCCAGATCGACCTGGAGAACGTGGGGGCGAACGGAACCCCAGCCAATGAGCGCATATACTCAAACGATCGCCTGATCCAAGGGTTTGAGACGGCAGAATTGGCCGCCAAACTGATGGACGACCTGGGGTTCTACGCCCTCTGGATGGCGGAACATCACTTCCAGCGAGAGGGTTACGAGGTCATCCCAAACCTGATTTTGCTAGGCACTCACCTCGCAAGTCTGACCAAACAATTGAAGTTCGGTTGCGGATTCAACGTCGTTCCCATGTGGCACCCACTACGTCTGGCAGAGGACTACGCCACCGCAGACATACTGACGGGCGGCAGAATCATTTTCGGCGTTGGCCGTGGCTACCACAGCCGCGAAGTGGAGACTTTCGGGTCGCCAGTTATCGACAACGATGCAAACAGAGAACTGTTCGAGGAACAGATGGAAGTGATCACTAAGGCCTTCTCCGAAGAATCGTTCTCTCACAAGGGCAAACACTACACCATCCCGCCCGAAGTCCCGTACAGAGGATACGACCTCAAGGAAATAACGCTGGTTCCGCGACCTGTCAACCAGCCGGTGGAAATCTGGCAGCCAATCGTAAGTGGCCGCACAGTAGAACACATCGCTACGAGAGGGATCAAAGGAATGATCGACCTGACAGGCGAGTCGCTAGTCGAGGAGATGTTCGCTACTTATCGAGATGCCGCTGCGACTGTGGGGCGTGATTTGGCTCCCGGAGAAGACCTTGCTCTGGGAACAGGGTTCTATCTGGCAGCCAATCAGGCTGAGGCCATCGAAAAGCTGAGGCCGTACCACGACGAACGCTACAAGTGGTTTGCGCCCTTCGGATTCGTGCGGTACACGGATGAAGAAGGCCGCCCCTGGGGCACTCCTGGCGCTCCGGCCCGCGAACCGCACATTGAGGACGGTGTTGACCAGAAAGCGTGGATTTGCGGATCGCCGGAGGATTTTGTGAGTTTCCTCAAAGACATCGAAACCAAGTACCCTGGGCTTGAGCACTTCGTTTTGCACTGGGCGGAAGGAATGCCCAGGGATGAGTTTTTCGATCAACTTCGAATATTCGCTCAAGAGGTAATGCCGCACTTTGGATCCGACAGATAATGTCGGAGAGTGTCACTAGAGATTGAGGGCGATACGTTCAACTGGGTTGGGTTAGCAATCTCGGTGGTTCTGTTCGGATTGTGCGTCGGATGCGCTGCCAACGAAGCGACGGTTGTGTCGTTGCCTAAAGCTGTCGAGATTTCGGTTACTCCGATTCAGCTTGTCCCAACATCAGTTGCAACTCCTGAGGTCGCGGTTCCCACGCCTGCACCTGTGCCATCAGCAACTCCGGAACCTGAGCCAACGGCCACAGCGACCATGTTGCCCACGGCGACGCC
>PAIW01000136.1 GCA_002710885.1 Chloroflexota bacterium
CGTCGATGACAAGTTCAGAGCCGGTCACGTATCTCGACTCGTCCGATGCAAGATAAAGGACGCCCAGGGCCACGTCATGGGCGTTGGCGATTATCCTGAGCGGAGTTCTGGTGAGCCACTGCTCTCGTCCTGCGCTGTCCAGCATCTCTTCGGTCATATCGGTCTCGATGATCCCAGGATGGACCGAGTTGCACCGGATTCCTTCGGGGCCGTATTGGACCGCTGTGGACTTGGTGAGCAGTCGGACCAGGCCTTTGCTAGCGCCGTAAGCCGTAGAGGTTGATCCTCGGAGGCCTGCTATCGAGGAGATGTTTACGATTGAGCCTCCGCCGGCCTCCCGCATGGCTGGAATGGCGGCCTTCACTCCGAGGAACACGCCCTTCGAGTTCACGTCCTGTATTCGGTCCCACTCCTCAGCGGATGTCTCCTCGACCCCTTTTCGCAGCAGTATTCCTGCGTTGTTGACTAGAATGTCGAGCTTGCCATAGTTATCGACGGCTGCTTTGACGGCAGCAGCCCAGTCGGCTTCGCTGGTCACGTCCAAGTGGAGGTACATCGCTTCGCCGCCCGTCTCGTTGATCTCCGCTTCAACCTTCTTGCCCTCATCATCGAGGATGTCGGCCAGCACAACCTTTGCGCCTTCCTGGGCGAACAGCTTCGCCTCGGCTGCGCCCTGTCCTTTGGACCCGCCTGATATTAGAGCAACCTTGCCGTCTAGTCTTCCCATCGGACTCTCCTGAATGACTTCGCATTAACCATGTTCCGCAATGATTCAGACTATACGACTGAGCGCTGATGCCGTCAAACGCCATACGCTAATCTCACCGGCGCATCTGGGAAATCTAGGCGGTATTCGGCAACGCTCTGCTAGAATAGTCCCAACACCGTCTGGAATTGAATCCTGGTCGCAGTAATAAATCGTCTGAACAGGATTGCAAAAAAGTGAACCCTGCCTTATTGAATGTCTCCCCGCCATACTGAGCGGAGCATGTGGTCGCGTGTACGCTATTTGTGGTTTGCCATCGACCAAATGCTTCGCTCAGTATGGCGAATTAACTGACGGCTGAAGGTTGATTGCCGACAGTTGTCCCCCAAAAGGATCAAGAGATGAAGTGGACATCCGCCGTATCCGAGCATAGATTCCTGAAGTACGCTGTGGCCGAATGCGCCGTCGAAATCAAAGAGGCCTTGGGCGACCAGTCTCCTGATCTTCTTGTGGTCTTCGTTTCGGCCCATCATGCCGCCCGTTATGATGAACTTCCCGGACTAGTGAGTGAGCTTGTGGGCGACGGCGTGTTGATCGGATGCTCTGGCGGGGGAATTATCGGAGCAGGCAGGGAAGTGGAGCAAAGCCCCGGTTTCGCCATGACGGCGGCGGTTCTACCTGATGTCACTCTCAGCCCCTTCCACATCGAGGACTCCGACCTGCCAGACGGCGATGCCCCACCAGAGGATTGGCAGGCCATGGTCGGAGCGTCGACCTCAGACGGACCTCATATGTTGATACTGGCAGACCCGTTCAGTCTGCGGGGCGAAAACCTGCTTGCCGGATTGGATTACGCATTCCCCCGGGCCNCGAAGATCGGCGGCCTCGCCAGTGGCGGAAATCAGCCTCAGGCCAACGCCCTCTTCGCCGGCGANTTGGTCCACAGGAACGGCGCGGTGGGAGTCGCGATGCACGGGAACATCGAGATCGACACAGTGGTGGCTCAGGGCTGTCGTCCCATCGGAGAGCGGATGCANATCACCTCGTGCGAGAGAAACATGCTTCTGGAATTGGATGGTAAGCCTCCTCTGGAGGTTTTGCGAGAGATGTTCCAAGGTCTTAGCGAGCGAGACCGCCAACTCGCTCAGAACTCGCTGTTCCTGGGCGTTGTGATGGACGCCTTCAACGANGAGCCGAAGATAGGAGACTANCTCATNCGCAACATCGTNGGCATGGACGCCCGCGCCGGAGCCTTGAGCATCGGAGAGATGCTCAAGGAGGGCCAACGAGTCCAGTTCCACCTGCGGGACGCCGAGACTTCAACCCACGATTTGAACGCTATGCTGGACCAGTACATGGGAAGTCATGAGCCTCACTCGGAGTCTGGAGCGTTGCTGTTTCAGTGCCTGGGGCGCGGCGCCTACCTCTACGGACGTCCCGACCACGACACCGATATGTTCCGAGAGAAGGTCAACGCTATGCCGCTGACAGGATTCTTCTGCAACGGTGAGATAGGCCAGGTGTCAGGCTCGACATACCTCCACGGCTACACTAGTTCTTTCGGGATATTTCGCCCGACGGAGTGAATAAGAACTTTCTGCCAACAGCAATCTTCCGTCAGCAAACTNGCCATGCTGAGACGGCGGTCGAAGTATCTAGCCNCGTAAAATGCGACTCCTGTTTCACGGTGACATCCAGATTCTCCGCATCCGCTCAGAATAACGTTTTGCGAAAATATGAGTCGGAGTNATAGGCCAAGCAGGCGTAGTCCCGATGTCCGAATGGCTTGCTGTGTTTTTTCTGAAAGTCGTGATTCCTCCAGTTGTTTGAGCAGTCGGCNCGGTCTCAGCAGCGGATAGTCGCTGCCGAAGAGTATCTTGTCAGCCCCGACCAGCCTTTCAANCGTCGAAAACACGTCAGCGGTGTACAGCAACGGAGACGCGGCGGTGTCAAAATACACGTTACGCAGCGTCTCTTTCACTTCGGGCATNAGGGCGTAAAACGGCAGGCCGCCTCCCCAGTGAGCGCAGACGATTCTGACGTTCGGGAATTCTTGAGCGTTTTGAATGAATCTCCAGAGGACGTCCGGTGTTGTGCGACCCTTGCCNGCGTAGAGATGCCCCGCAGGTTCGGAAGAATGGGTCGAGATTATCAGGCCATGATGCTCGGCGGCTTCAAGCAGGGGAGTCATCACGCCTTCGTCTCCAAGATCATAGCCCTGAGTGTCGGGGTGAAGCTCGCCGACCCCTCGAAGCCCTGCGCGGGCACATCTGTCCACCTCNAGCGCCGCTTCGCTGCCCCATGCCGGGTTGAGCCCTGCGAATCCTGTCAGTCGGGTGGGGTTGTCTCGGACTGCCTCGATGATATAGTCGCTCACCTCGCGGGCCAGNCCCGCGTCAGTCCAACCCATGCCCATCACAATTGCCCTGTCGATGTCATCTTCGTCCATAATCTTCAACAGGTCTTCGACAGTGGCGATTTTCGCCTTTGGGTCGGAATACAGCGCTCTGAACGTGGAGTCGCGCCCAAGCCAGTGGTCGCGCTGGTCCCGGAGCCACGGCGGGAAGATGTGNGTGTGAAAGTCGATGGTCAAAGTTGGCTCAAAGAATCTTTGACTGAGCTCGAGCCTCGGATTCTTCCAGTAATTTCGCAGTTTTAAGAACCACTTCGAGTTTCTCCTGAGTGAGCAATGATAACTTATCGGCGATGCGCTGAACCTTCTGCGCTCTGGCGGCCTCCATCACACGAAGGCCTGCCTCGGTGGGCAGGACGTTGACGGCGCGGCGGTCGTGCTCAGATGGCTCTCTGTGGGCGAGGCTGTCGGCTTCCAATGCGTCCAACATACTGATCACAGCCGGGACTGAGACATTCTCAGCCCGAGCCAGTTCGGACACAATAGCGGGGCCGCCGAACACTATCACAGACAGCAGTGACTGTCGNGCGGGCGTGATCTCATCTCCGTGCGTCGCTTGAGACACACGGAGCACCATGTGGATGGANAGGCTATTCAACCGATTTGCNGCGTCGGTANGTATCGTTTTGTCCAGATCATTAGGGANCAATGGCATTGTAATATGTGCTTAACACTATCAATAATGCAATATATTAAGCATTATCGAGGAAATTTACTTTGACGTCAAGCCAGTGAGTCGCAAATTGCCAGATCAATTAACTCTCAACACCATCGNACAGATTCACATCAGCGTCANCGATATAGNCGAGTCTGGGTCATTTTGCAGGGACGTTCTGGGCATTAACTTCCTGTTCCAGGTTCCTGGGCGGGACATGGCGTTCTTCNATCGCGTAGGAGTGCGCTTGTNTCTCGGCATTCCTGAGCGTCCTGANTTTAAGTCCACGGCCATCATTTATTACCGGGTTGACGANATCCNACAAGTTTGGAAGNCGTGGATGGACAAGGGCGTGAATGTGGTGAGCAAGCNTCACATGATTTCCCGCATGGAGNACCATGAGTTGTGNATGGACTCCTTCAACGACCCTGAAGACAGCGTGTCAGCCATCATGAGTGAGGTCCCACTGGCGTCATAGTTGATCAAGTTTTTTGGCTACGATCCACAAGAACGTCTCCGACTCTCCGTGGAGGGAGGCTTCTTCTCCCCGCAAGTAAGTTGTCTCTTCCAGGGCAGAGATGGTTACGAGTCCTGATTCGTTGACAATGCGACGATTGGTGTCAGCATCGAACGTGCTCCAGAACATCGGCGTTCCCATCCATGTCTCGTCGCAATCAGCTTCGAGATCGCGGACGCCCATGCAGGCGACGAATGTCCCGNCGGGGCGTAGCCACTTGGCGATGGCGTTGATAAGCGCGGCCTGCTCGTCCCTGGGCAAATGGATGATGGAGTAGAAAGCGCTGATGCCATCAAAAGTGGCGGAAGGGAAATCCAGCGTTGCCATATCGGAACAGATAAATTCGGCATCGGGGACATTGGCCNTCGCTCTCTTCACCTGCATCTCGGAGATGTCCACGCCGGTTACCTGCAATTTGCGGGCCAACCGTCGGGTTGTGGGTATGCCAGAGCCGCATCCCAGGTCCAGCACTCTAGCTCTTTCATCAAGGCTGTCGAGCAGGACGCTTTCGTACTTGGNCCGCTGCGCCGTTCGTGAGCGCGTGGCCTGGTTCCCGTAGATTGCACCTATCTTGTCGTATCCCGCTGCTACGGCGCTCTTGTGATCCTGGAGGGGCATGTTTTTGACCGATTTCATGAGTTAAGCCAGTCGTCAGATTCCTGGTCGTTTCGATACTGGTATTCTGCACCGCCCAGGTCTCTGAACAGCTCGACCGCTCTTCGGGTGTCTTCTATTAGGAGGCTGTTAGGACACCCGANCTCCGGGACAAGAGCGTCGAAAGCTGCGTCCGTTGGGGGTGGTTTCGAGGGCAGTTCCACCCCGAAGTCTCAGGAGTTTACTATGGAGGCGAACCCCCGGTCCAGGCCGCGAGAGGGAACGATGACCTCTCGAAAGATGTCTGCGTTGCCAGTGACCACAGCCAGCTTTCGGCCTTCAACCCTCTGGATTCTCGCAAAATTCCAGACTGACTGATTGAAGGACATCCGAGAGCATCCCCGAGCCAGTTCCGAGTGTAATTCGTCTTCCGATAAGCCCAGGTAGTCGAACAACCGCTTGCAGACTTCATGCGATGAGATCAAACTGCCCATCCACCGCCGGCCAATCTCTGAGTCACGGGCGAACACAAACTGGGCGATGCGGTCGGTGTATTGAGGGCCCGACTCACGGAAGTAGTAGTCGGAACTCAGCCTGAATCCGAAGTCGATTATCACGGCTCGGATGTCGGGGTATTTTTTCATAATGCCAGCTAAAGTCTCAAAATAACGTGCCTGACACCTGGATCCTGACTACCTCAAACCTCGCAATACTCTACTGCGCCGTCATCCCACCGTCGATGACCAGTTCCGAGCCAGTCATGTAGGATGATTCGTCTGAAGCCAGATAAACGATCCCTTTTGCGATCTCATACGGGTCTCCGATTCTTCCCATCGGGATTCGGCTCAACATGAACTCTTGACGTTCTGGATCGTTAAATCCTCGCCTGGTCATCGGGGTGGCGATGAAGCCGGGGTGGACCGAATTGACACGGATGTTTTCAGATGCATATTGGACTGCTGCCGACTTGGTGAATATCCGAATCGCTCCTTTTGCCGCATGGTAGGCCGTGGAGCCGACACTGCCAACGATGCCGTATATGGACGATATGTTGATGATGGAGCCACCGCCGACCTTCCGCAGCTCTGGGATGGCGTATTTGGTGCCCAGGAACACGCCCTTGGCGTGGACGTCCATCTGACTCTGCCAGATGTCTTCGGTGGTCTCTTCGACGTCGCCAGGACCGCCGGTTCCGGCGTTGTTGACCATGATGTCCAGCCTGCCGAAGTTCGAAATGGTGGTCTCGATGGCGTTNTGCCAGTCCTGTTCGTTGGTGACGTCAAGCTTGACGAACAGGGCGTCATATCCGGCGTCACGAAGTTGGGATGCCGTCTTTTCCCCATCCTCGACTGCGATGTCTCCCAGCACAACCTTGGCGCCTTCCTGCACGAAGAGACGCGCCGACGCGCCGCCAAAGCCCATCAACTCGCCCTCGACGCCGTGCGCGCCGCCGGTAATCAGAGCAACCTTTCCTTCGAGCCTCATATCCAGCTCCTCCAAACGTGTGATTGATTGTGGTGGGCCGAATTATAACAGTTGTTGGCGGGGATGGTTCGTGGTAAATTGCGTTCCAGCGATCAGCCTTCAGCAGTCAGGATTCAACCAATTAAAGACGGTGGATTAGTGACAGAATCCCAGCCGGTCATTGACGCTCAGAACATCATCTTCAACTACTGTTCCCGTGATATCTTGAAAGCGCTGACTCTGCCAGTCAATCGGCGCGAGATATTTGGGATGCTGGGAGACAACGGAACGAGCAAAACCACCTTTATCCGTATCCTGGCGAGGATGTTGAAGCTGAACCCTGGCTCGATTCGGGTTCTTGGAGAAGCGCCCTCGACCAGGCAGGCCCNGTAGGTCATGAAAGACAAAGCTCCATAGCGCTCGCTGTCACGGCTCCCTGTCCGGGCATGCGGGAGCGTCGGNCAGAATCTGCCAGATGGCTTCGGGGCTGGCATTGATGGTTGCTGCGGAGTGAAATTCCTTCATCGCGGTCCCCCATAGTGGCGAATTGGACCGACACAACGTGATGATTTGATACGAAGTATATCAGCACATCAAAACCATGCGATTGGTTAAACACGCCTCAATAGTGAGCGTTGTCAGAGTTTTATTAATCTTGGCCGGGGTATTCTTGGCCATAGGATTACTGGTGCGACAGATGAGTTTCATAGACCAACAGATGATCTATTTCCCAGACGGGGAATTGATCGCCACGCCCGCCGATGTGGGACTGGAGTATGAGGACGTTAACCTCACGGCTTCCGATGGCATCCAACTCCACGGGTGGTTCGTGCCTGGAGAAGGCAGGCTCACATTCCTGTGGTTCCACGGCAACGCTGGCAATATCGGCCATCGCGTGGACAACATCATGATGCTGAACAGGGCTCTTGGCGCCAANATCATGATTATCGACTACCGGGGTTACGGTCGCAGCGAGGGGAGCCCATCCGAGGAAGGGTTGTACCTGGATGCCGAGGCCGCCATCGAGTATCTAGCGTCGGACCGAGGCGTTGATTCTGAGACAGAGCTTGTGCTGTTTGGCCGCTCTCTGGGCGCCGCTGTCGCGGTGGAGATGGCAGTTCGTCATCAGGCGCGGGCGCTGATTCTGGAGTCTGGATTCACGTCGGTAAAGGACATGGCGCATCGTGCGTTTCCGTTCCTGCCGTCGAGCGTTCTCCTGACCATGGTGGAAGCTCGATTCAACACAATATCGAAGATCGGAAACGTGGATTATCCCGTCATGGTGCTTCACGGCGACCAGGACGAAATCGTGCCCTTCGAGTTGGGATTGGAGCTGGTTGAGGCGGCCAGTGANCCGAAGCTGTTTTATAGAATTCAAGGCGCGGGACACAACGACACGTACGACGTTGGCGGGGAGCCTTATTTCGAAGCGTTGAGGGAATTTATACTTGGCATTGACGTTGGCAGTTGAACAAACGTGCCGTATCTGATCGGTCATACATCAGGTTTGGGGAGTGTGGACATACGCATCCGGTTGCTGCCAACAACGATGAAATACTCGGCCCAGTCACGAGGTGAGGTCAATAGGTCAACAATTGCGTTGGATGAGTGCATTGGATTGTCAGCCCGAGCGCGAGACAATATTACTCCAGCTGGAATGCTGAAGCCATGCTGGAATGTGAGAATGGTGCCTCCGGTTTCGACCGCCAACGCGACAACACCTTCGTCAGCAATCCCTAGGCCCAAGTCACCTACCCATGCTACATCGCGCCCTGCCTGACCAATAGCGTTAGTAATTTCAACCGGGAAATTTTCGTCTGCGAGGAACAGCAAAGGTTAAATATTGACAGGATATTCCTTTATGTCCTTTACCATGTCATGAGCGTAGTGAAGACATGCAGCAATGTCTTCAGCGGAAACATGAGGGTAATTCCGAAGTATTTCCTCATNTGACCAACCGTTCACTAGGAGGTCAATGATGAGCTCGACGGAAATTCGCGTTCCTTTAATCACTGGCTTGCCCATCAAGACTTTTGGGTCTCCGGCAATTCGTTCACGCCACTCCATTGCAACCCTCTCTTGGAATGTTAACCTGTGCTCCATTCAACTTACACCTTCGTCTGTGACTCCCCTATTGACATCAATCCACCTGCGCCGTAGTGTGACGGCAGTCACGAAACACCAATAGGAGGAATCATGGAGTTTGGATTTGGACTTCCAACACGCGGCCCGNTGGCGACGCCTGAGAACCTTGCCGCTCTTGCTGACAAGGCTGACGAACTTGGCTTCGGTTTCATCAGCGTCAGCGACCACATCGTCATACCCAACAACATTGCTTCGACCTACCCGTATAACGAATCTGGAGAGTACGCGGGGGGCGATGCAGGCGAGTGCCTGGAACAACTTACGACGTTGACGTTTTTGGCTGCTAACTCGACCAACGTTCGGCTTCTCACGTCGGTGATGGTCCTGCCTCATCGGCCTCCGGTTTTGACAGCGAAGATTCTCTCGACAATCGACGTATTGTCCAAAGGACGGATGATTCTGGGCTGCGGTATCGGTTGGATGCAAGAGGAGTTTGAGGCGCTAGGCGCTGAGGCTTTCGACCAGCGAGGCGCGGTGGGCGACGATTACCTCCGAATCTTCAAGGANCTTTGGACCAGCGACAACCCCAGCCACGACAGCGAGTACGCGTCATTTTCGGATATCTCCTTCAATCCCCAGCCGGTTCAAAAACCGCATCCTCCNATTTGGGTTGGCGGTGAAAGCCCTCCGGCCCTGAGACGGGCGGCGACTCTCGGAGACACGTGGTATCCCATCGGCGCCAACCCTCGATTCCCAGTAGGAACGCTAGAGCAATATAGCCAGTATGCNGGACGAGTCCGACGTTACGCTGAGGAAGCAGGCCGAGACCCGTCCGAGGTAGGTTTCGCCTTCAGCGCTGGATGGTACAACGACCAGGAGGCCGCGACCGGCTCAGATGGCAACCGAAAGCCCCTAACCGGCACGCCTCAGCAGATCGCTGATGATGTGAAGGCCTATGAGGAGTTGGGAGTCAGCGACCTGATGCTTGGCTTGCAGGCGCCCACGCTTGAAGAGACCTTCATTAAACTGGAACGATTCACTCAGAATGTGAAGCCGCTCGTCGGCTAATTTCTACTGGCTGAACAAATTTAATAATGTGGAGCAATTGATGAAAGCTGTCTATATTACCGAGCACGGGGGCCCCGAAGTCCTGCAATACGGAGACCAGCCTGAACCGTCTATCGGCCCCAATGACGTGAAGGTCCGGGTGCGTGCCGCTGCGCTAAACAGGCTGGACGTTTACACCAGGGCAGGGGTGCGCGGCACGCGTCGGAAGTTTGACGGCAACGCTCACATAATGGGCGGCGACTCCGCCGGGGAGGTCGTCGAAGTGGGCAGTGAGGTATCTCAACGGAAGGTCGGGGACCGAGTTGTGGTCAACCCTCGTATGACGTGCGGTCAGTGCCACCCTTGCCTGGCTGGTCAGGAAGAGTTCTGTCCCAGCGCTAGCATGTTGGGTTCGTCAAGAAGCGGGAGCTATGCTGAGTTCGTGGGCGTTCCCGCCACCAGCACTGTGTCTCTGCCGGACAGCCTGTCATACGAGCAGGCGGCGTCGATGCCGACTGTGTTCCTGCCAAGCTGGAACATACTGGTGAGGCGCGGCGAACTCAAACCCTGGGAGACTGCGCTCATACTGTCGGCTTCCAGCGGCGTCGGAACGGCGGCCATTCAGGTTGCCAAAAACGTAGTCGGAGCGAAGGTTATCACCACCACCAGCACTGAAGAGAAAGTCGAGAAGGCCCGTCAGTTAGGCGCGGATGAGGTTATCAACTACAAAGAAGAGGATATTGCTGACCGAGTGAAGGAGATAACCGGAGGCAGAGGCGTGGATGTGGTTCTGGATCATGTGGGAGCCGATTTCTGGCCTGCCGCCACCCGTTCTCTTGCGATGGGCGGTCGTTACGGAATTTGCGGCGTGACGTCGGGATACCGTGCTGAGCTTCAGATGGGCATCATGTTCACTCGATATCAGACGGTGTTTGGAGTGTTCATGGGCCGCAAAGAAGATATGCGCCAGATCATCGACTTGGCGGGGCGGGGCGTCGTCAAAGGCGTAATCCACCAGACTTTCCCACTGGAGGATGCCGCCAAGGCTCACGAAGTCATGGAGGGCCTGAACTTCTTCGGCAAGCTGGTTCTGACCATGGAGTAAGCGAGAATCAGTCCGCCTGACCCGCGTCAGTTCAGCGACAGTGGTTCCTCGGCTCGGTTCTTGTCCAAGGCCAAATTCGCCTTCTCCCGTAGGTCGCCGAGCTCTTTTGGTATGTAAAATAATTGCTTGGGAATTTCCACCAGTACTTTCGGCCCGTGGGCGTTCTGCGTTGCCAGCGCGGCAGACCAGATGGACGCGAGGGAGGCGAGTATCATCAGCATTGCCGCAGCCTTGAGCGTGAACCGGGTTGGCTTGCGGAGGACGGTTGACCGATATATCCGTGAGGGGAAGGGTTGGATGAGACTGACAAACCTTATTTTATTTTCAAAGTCCCAAAAAGCGTCTGCTAAAACCAGGCAATTCTGGGACGGGTGCCGAAGAATCTGGCCCCGCAGAACGCCCATCGCGTAAAGTGACCATATGCTTGACTCCGTTCAGCATGACATTGGAAGATTTTGTTACACGCATTAAGCTGTCTTTGCGGTTCAGCGAATCACGAGCATCACTTCCGATTACCTGGAGATGAATGACACGAGTTTGAGAGACTATAGCTTATCGCATGCCATACCACATGGGCGACCCTTACGAGGAACCCGTGCGTTAAGCATGTTCCCTTAATAGAGACGAAGCGGCGCAATCGCTTTTACCCTGTTCTCAGCGCTTCGGTGGGGGACATATTGGCGGCGCGCAGAGCGGGATAAAATCCGGCAACTCCGCCGATCAACACTGAGGACACCATTCCGCCCACGACTGCTAATCCAGGTATGACCAGTGACCAGTCTTGCGAAATGGCGTATATTGCCGTGACCAATATTCCCATCAGGATTCCCGCAACCCCGCCGATGCCGGACAGCAGCAACGATTCAGACAGGAACTGGGTGGCGATGTGAAATCTCGTGGCCCCCAAAGCCCGACGCAGGCCGATTTCGTTGCGACGCTCGATGACGGCTATCACCATCACGTTGGCAATGCCGATCCCGCCGACCAGCAGGGCGACGGCGCCCAGACCCACGAAGAGGTTCGTGAATGTGCTGGTGGCCGCGACTCTAGCCGCTAAGACATCGGATGCGCGGCTGACCTGCACCTCCTCTGGGCTTTCAGGATTCACGGTAGCCGCCATGACCGACCGAACGTCAAGGATGTGTTCAGGAAAGGCGCGCACGTAAATCACATCGGCATCAACATCGTGATCCAAGAACTTTTCGGTGGCTCCGTAACCGATAATCGCGGCTCTATCCAGGTCTGCGGCTAAAAGCAACGGATTGAGGACGCCGATGACCGTGAACCACCGCCCGCCAAGCCAAAGTTGATGTCCAATCGACAAGTCACGAATACCCAGGCGCTCAGCGGCGACGGCGCCCAGCACGACGGCAGGAAACTGTGAAGTCACCTGGGAGAGAAAAACGCCTGCTTTCAGGCTGCCTTGTTGAGCGTCGATCAAGTTAAGGCCACTCGCGACTATAGTGATCCCCCTTGTCCTCCCGTCCGCAATCAGATCGTTGCGATAAACCCCGCCCGGAACCTTGCTTACGGTTGCGACTTCGTAAACGGGGGAAATCCGACGGATCATTGCAGGCGCGTCGTTGGGCAGACTGACCGGGCCCGCGCCGAAACCTTGCCCAGCTTCGATTGTCAGGAGATTCGTGCCCAGCGCATCCAACTCCTTGGTGAGATCAGCGCTGCCTGATGCTGACAATCCCAGGACGCTTATCAAGGCCGCTATCCCAATCGTGATGCCCAGCGCAGAGAGAGCGGAGCGCAGTCTCCGTGTTCGGAGTCCCGAACTCCCGGCTCGCAGCGTTTCCAAAAAGCTCAGACGGCTTTTGGGCAATTCCATTTGGATTTCGGCGCGTTCAGTCATGGGCATTTCCAGGCATAGTGCTCGAATCGAATTCAATACGCCCGTCCTTCAACGTGATCTGGCGGGCGCACATCTCCGCCACTTCAGGATCGTGGGTGATCAGGATGACGGTGGCGCCATCGTCATTCAAGCTGACCATTAGCTCCATCAACGAGGCAGTGTTTTGAGAATCAAGGTTTCCGGTCGGCTCATCGGCCAAAATAAATGACGGGTCGTGGACCAGCGCTCTTGCGAATGCCACTCTCTGCTGTTCGCCGCCTGACATTTCGTTTGGGAGATGGGCAAGGCGATGCGAGAGGCCGACTCGCTCTAGCATCGCTTCAGCTCGTCGTTTTCTCTCACGTCCCGGAGTTCCAGAGTACAGCAGGCCATTCCCCACGTTCTCGGTGGCTGTGACGCCGGGCAACAAGAAAAAATCTTGGAAGACAAACCCGACGTTTCTTGATCGGATGCCAGATAGCGCCCCATCAGACAATCCTGAGGTGTCGAGTCCATCAATGAAAACAGAACCGGCTGTTGGCCTTGTGAGGGTGCCAACGAGGTGGAGAAGGGTGGACTTTCCGCTGCCCGACGCTCCAACTATACCCAAAAGCTCCCCGCGAGGAACGGAAATAGACACTTTTGACAGCGCCTCCACCGGAGGCGTCCCTGGATAGATTTTGCTAACCTGATTGAGTTCCACGGCGTATGGCGAGTCTGAGGCGAGACTACTCATTGTGGCGTCACGACTTCGATGCCCGCTTCAAGACCCAGCCCGGTGACTTCGACCCATCCGTCAGCGTAAACTCCTGCGTCCACGGGCACTAGCCTTGTAGAGGTCGGCTCAATAATTTCGAGGGCATATCCTCCCCCTAGAAGCGCCAACAAACTCGTCACAGGAACCGACAGAACACCTTCGGCAAGATTTTTGGTTATCGAAGCGGTGACTGGCGCGCCTGTCCATTCGTATAAGTTTA
The DNA here is from genome assembly GCA_002710885.1 of Chloroflexota bacterium. Next base: position 13,404 of record PAIW01000136.1, read on the forward strand.
CATCCCCGTCAATAGCGACAGTCACCTCAAGGTACGGATCGTTCTGGCCGCCCTGAGGGACGACCGCGATGCTTCCGATCTCTATGACAGCCCCAGTGACTATGCTCTCATCGGGGAGTTCGATCCTCACCTCTGACCCGACATCTATCAGGCGCTGGTCGGCAACTTCGATGGTGGTTATGACCCTTTGCAATGATTCTGCGGTTGTCCAGATGTTTCCATCTTGCACTATCTGTGTTTCCACCCTCTCAATTGAGAAAAGAGAGACCAACGTGGAACTAGGAGTAATGGTAGCGCCAAGACTGGGTTACGACGACGAGGAGTCGACAACCGAAGTTCCTGGGAGAAAAATAACGTCTCTGAACGCGATTTCGCCTGTTGCGGTGAGGCCTAAATCCACCTGCATTTGTCGAATCGCGGCGGCGGTTTCAGTGTCGAAATTCTGGTCAACGATGAGCGACTCGAATGAGCCGTGCCCAAGCGCCACCAGGTTTTCTTCTAGCTGTCTGATATCTTCGCCCGGGGTCATGCCGTTCTGAAATTCTCTCCATGCCGGCGAGTCTCCGAACATCAATACCCCCGCCGAAGGGTCTTCTTTTAGTCCATCGCGCATTGCCAATGCAGTATCCAGAGACGCTCTGGCGTTTTCCAACGAAGCCTCAGATTGGGCAAGTTCTGTGGCAGAAGGGGGGTCGTCCAGCGCGGCGCGGTTTTCCTGAGCTGACTTGAGGGAT
>PAIW01000137.1 GCA_002710885.1 Chloroflexota bacterium
TTCTTGAGTAAGCGAACCGGTCTGATGCTCGTTGCGTTTTATCATGCCTAGTACAGGATTACACCTCTGGCGTCTTCGCCGCGTGCCAAGGCATCGAATCCTTCGTTGATCTGGTCAAGGTTGTAATGGCGGGTTATCAAACTTTCGATATCTAGCAACCCTCGCGTGTAAAAGTCCACAATCTTGCTGAATGTTTCATGAGGGCTGACGGAGCCGTAATAGCTGCCGGTCAGCGTTTTCTGGTTTCTCACCATATCCACAATGTCAATGGGCGCAGTCTCTCCCATGGGCGCGAGGCCCACCTGGACGGCTGTTCCATTTTTTCTGAGCGCGTTAACCGATTGGGCGGTCGTCTGCGGGCTTCCGAAGGTGTCGAAGGCCATATCTACGCCGCCGCCAGTCAGTTCTCGGATGGCCTCCACAGCATCGACGTCACGGGAGTTCACGACGTCGGTCGCTCCAAATTTGTAGGTAAATTCGAGCTTGTGATCGAAGATGTCCACAGCGATGATCCGGCTTGCGTTCATCAGCTTGGCGCCCTGGATGGCGTTGAGACCCACGCCGCCGCACCCAAACACTGCGACAGTCGCCCCGGGCTTTATGACAGGCGAGTTTATGACCGCGCCTACCCCCGTTGTGACACAGCAACCGATCAGCGCAGCGACATCCATTGGCACTTCGTCGGGCATGGGATGGCAGGCCTGTTGGGGAACGACGATGCTCTCGGCGAAAACTCCCAGCTTCGCCATCTGGTGGATTTCAGTGTCGCCGGAATGTAGGCGCACCGTGCCGTCAAATTGCTTTGCCCCCGTTGCCATGTTTGTGTCGCATAGGTTTGGCAGTCCTGAGCGACACATGCTGCAATGCCCGCAGTTAGAGACGAATGACAAGATGCAACGGTCTCCGGCTTTCACACTGGTGACCGCTGGCCCGACCTCGGCCACAGTGCCTGCGCCTTCGTGTCCAAGCACAACCGGCAGGGCCATTGCCGCTGTGCCGTGCATGATATGGATGTCTGAGGCGCACAGGCCAGCCGCGCCTGTGTTGACACGGACCTCGCCCGCTTTTGGTGGGTCCTGTTCTACATCCTCAATCACAAGAGGTTGGTTCGTTTCGTACAGCACTGCAGCTTTTACCATGTCACGTTTTCCTTTGGGAGTATTTTCGCCAAACTGGGCAACTGTTGGCGCTGAACGGATCGTGTCTAATGCTAAGAACTGGACGACTTTGAGTCAAGTTGACTCACCCGATTAGCTTGTTTATAGTCGGACGACACATTGCTGGTCGTTGGACCGACCGAGGATTATTGACATGACCACAGAGACGAACGAGACTGACCGCGTCAGAATGTACCTCCGAACTCAAGGCGAGCGGTACACATTTCGGGAGTTGTGGATTCGGGCGGTGAAGGCTCGATTGCAGTTATTGGACTCGCTTGACGGAGTGAACGACGAACAGGCGGCGTTCAAGATCAACGAAGACGAATGGAGCATTCTTGAGGTTCTCAAGCACGTTTTGACCAGCTCAGGAAACGTGGCGCAATTGGTCGAATCCCTGGCGAATCGGCGATCTAGACAGTCTGACGATATTGAGCCTCCGCGGAAACCGACAGACCTGTCCATCACGGAGATGCGCGACCTCCTGCTCAAAGATTCGGTGGCCTGGGGAGCGTTGACCGACCGACTTCCAGAGCCTCCGTCCTTCGAGATCGAAGCCCGACACACGTTTTTTGGGCGGCTCCACGCAAGGGCATGGTACCTGTTCCAGCGAGTTCACGACCTTGACCACGCTCAACAAATCGACAAAAACAAGCAGGACGCGGATTACCCCGAAGGCTAGGTCGAAATATTCGACGTTTTCTTAGCCTGACGATGTTGAAATAAATCAACGAGAGGAAATTACAAAAGATGCGGATAGCATTGAGCATTCCGATTCGAGATGGCGGTGATTGGGGACACGCCTTGCAGTTTGCTTCGGAAGCAGAGCTTATGGGAGCGGCGTCGCTCTGGAGCCGCGAGGCGTGGGGTTACGATGCCGTGACTCCGCTGGCATTCCTCGCTGCACGTACCAGCACGATTGGGTTGGGGACCGGAATTATGCAGATCGGGTCGCGGTCTCCGGCCAATGTGGCGATGACCGCCACAACACTAAATTCGCTATCCGGCGGTCGGTTCATGCTCGGTCTTGGGACAAGCGGGCCGCAGGTCATCGAAGGATGGCACGGCATTCCTTTTGATCGACCGATNCAGCGAACGCGCGAGCTTATTGAGATCGTCCGTCTGGCGACCAGCGGAGAGCAGGTGGCCTACGAAGGCGAGATTTATCATCTGCCCCTGCCCGGCGGCGAAGGCAGGGCTTTGCGCTCCGCCGCCGGAGCCTCGCACGTTCCGATCTATATTGCCGCCCTCGGCCCTCGGAACCTGGAGCTTACAGGCGAATTGGCAGATGGTTGGATGGGCGGTTCGTTCATTCCTGAAACAGCCGAGGTGTTCATTCAGCATATTCGGTCTGGNGCTGAAAAATCAGGCCGAGATTTGGAAAATTTCGAAATCCACATCCCTTTGTCAGTCGAGTTCACAGACGATGTGGACGAGGCCGCCAAGCGGCACGCGCGGGGCTACGGTTTCACATTCGGCGCTATGGGCTCGGAGCGGAATAATTTCTACAAAAACGCCTTTGCTCGTCAGGGATTCGCTGACGAGGTCAATCTGGTCCAACGCCTCTGGAGAGAGGGTCGGAGGGACGAGGCGAGAGACCAGGTTCCGACCGAGTTGGCCTTGAAAGCCAATCTGATCGGAACACCAGAGATGGTTAGAGAACGCCTGCGGGTTTACCGGGACGCCGGTGTCACGACTATACGGGCGGGACTCGCCGGAGACGGCCCCGAAGCCCAGATGGACACGTTGGGCCAGCTAATGTCGTTGGTGAACGAGGTTGACGCCGAGTCGGTCTCGGCGAGTTAAGACTCGCTGATTGTCTCTCCCAGAACTCGAGCGCGGACAGCCTGCATCTCGGTCCGGACCGCTGTGAGCATCTGCTCTTCTTCGGCTTCTTCAAGCTCCATTGTTTTCAGGACGACAGCGGCTTCGGTCATCAACTGTCGTCTGATCGTGCGGTAGTCCTGATCTGTCAGGTTGCCGATGGCGTGGTCAAGCTCCGAACTTTTGAGATCAGCAACCGCCGCGTCCCATCGACGCATCAGGTCGGCTATCGGCGCCGANTCGTCCTCGGCGAACTCGTCTCGACGCACTCCGACCACGAAAGGCCACAAGATGGCGATCGTCGGGATCAGGGCCAGCACAAGGGCGATGATAATTANCACAGGATGNTGGTCACACTCCAGCCGGACGCATACCGGCAGGCACTCGGAGAGTTGCAGGAGAAGGTTCACGCCTGGGGGCCAGAGCAAGAAGGGTTCCCAAAATCATGATTGGACCGCTGGCCCACATCCACCACACCATCGGATTTATCAGGACGCGGAACACGGCTTGTCCCCCGTCGCTGAAGTCTGAAGGCACGATGTAGAAATCCTCAATTGGCGTGCTGTGAATTGCTCCTCGGGTGGAGGCGATGCGAAAGTCTGGATATACTGCTCGGAACGGTTCCATTTCGCCAAGGTAGGTGTCTCCAGAATAGACCTCGAATTGAGCGTAATCCTCTTCGCGGTCAGGGTGAGACTGGTGGGTTGTCCCCGTGTATGTGAATGTGTATTCTCCGATGGTCTCAGTGTCGCCCGGACTCATGACAAGGTCTCGCTGAACGCTGTAGAACGACGAGCCTATCGCCCCGGCGGCCAGCATGATAATCGAGATATGGACGACGTATCCGCCGTATCGAGGCCGATTCGCAGAAAGCANCATNATGAAGGCCTTAGCGTAGTTTTCNCCCTTGCGATGTCGTGACTGAGTTCCGCGAACCCACTCGTGACCGATTCCCGCGAGAACCATAGCGCAGGTCATGAACGCAACAGTTGCNACTGGTTGCCGTGGCCCAACGATCATGAATATCANTCCTANGACACCTGCCGCCGCGAGTGGGATTCTCAAAGCGCGAATCAGGCTGCCCATCGTCGCTCTCCTCCACGGAAGCAGCGGCCCGACGCCCATCAAGAACACGATGAACAGCAGCAGAGGCCCGTTCACCAGATTGAAAAACGGTTGCCCCACGGTGATCGTGACGTCGCTGGCGGTTTCAGAGAATATAGGGAACACGGTNCCCCAAAGCGTGACAAAGGCGACTGCTAGGAACGCGATATTTTGGGCCAAGAACNCCGATTCTCTGGACAGCATGGACTCCAGCCTGCCCCGGCTCTTGAGCGTATCGACCTTCGAGACAAACACGGCAATCGACGCCACCAGTGTGAATGCCATGAANCCCAGGAAAATCCAACCCATCGCTGACTGAGCAAAGGAATGCACTGAAGGGACCGGCCCGCCGCGATTGATGAACATTCCAAGCTGGGCGAGAGTGAACCCAATGATAATTATCACCATGTTCCACATCCGGAACATGCCTCGTCGTTTCTGAACCATTATCGAGTGGACAAAAGCCGTCATCGCCAGCCAGGGCATCAGNGCTGAGTTCTCCACCGGGTCCCAGGCCCAATAGCCACCCCAACCCAGAATCGTGTACGCCCACCAGGAGCCTAGAAGCAGGCCCAGCGTTAATATCAGCCAGGCGATCATCCCCCATGTTCGGCCCAAGTCAACCCACTCGTCGTTGCCTCCTTTNCCCGCCAACAGCGCGCCCATGGCGATGCTGAACGGGATGGCGACCACGATCAGTCCTGTCATCTGGACGGGCGGGTGTATGAACATCCCAAAGTGGACGAGCAACGGGTTGATTCCTTGACCGTCCAAAGGGACCACGTCCAGCCGGGACAGCGGGTTCGCAAGGAACACCATGACAGCCAGCAGGAACAACANCACCATTGCCATGATGGCTGTGGCGTAAGGCGCGGTGTAGGGGAGTCGTTTNCTGATAGTGCCCACTGCGACCAGCGCAAACGCGCTGAATATGATCGCCAGGAACAGCATTGATCCGGCGTTTCCTGCATACAGGGCCACCCAAGTATAGGCTTTAGGCATCGNCAGACTGCTGTTTTCGGCCACGTATCTGACGGAGAAATCGTTGGTGACGAAGGCGTGTACCAGCGCGGCGGTTGCCACTAGCAGCAAGATCACTGTGCTGTAGAATCCATACCGCCCGCTCATCACTAGTTCAGGCGAGCGGCGAGCGACGCCCATAACCGACGCGACTACTGCGTATCCTGTGGCAAGCAACGCCAGNACAAGCGCAAGTTGACCTGATTCTACGATCATATNTGTTCCTCTAACTCAGGCTAACGGAGGTTGGATTTCAGGGATGGTCAAGACGGTAGAGATGGGNCGTCTGGAGTGTCATCGAGGTCCAAAGCCGCTTCGATCCGTCGAAAATAAGATTCTTGCTCATCTAGTGTNAACACCGTGNTCTCGGATGTGACCGCGCTGGGAATCGCAGTTGTGCGGCGCATCCAACGGAGTCCAATGAACACCGCGAAGATTGCCACCACNACTGCCATTGGCGGNAGNACCCAGGCGGCCAGACTGATGCCCTCGCGCGGAGGCTCCAGCAAGACNCTGGGGCCATAACGTTCCACAAAAAAATCTTTGATCTGATCGCCTGTCCAGCCATCCGTCAACTTTTCGGCCACAATACTCCTCATTGAAACAGCNAGAGGATTCTGCGACTGGTCAATCGATTCGCCGGGACACACCGGGCACATGATGGCCTTGTTGAGAGAATGCGTTTTGCGCTCAATTTCCGGGATGTCGTCGCCCGTGTTCGATGTGCAGGCAAGCGCAAGTATCGCCAATGCGGCGAGAGCAACGGTTAATATGGTTTTCGNATTTTTCATNTAATTCTGNNTANNATACGTCAANTCGACACTCTANNGTTCACTGCGGGTATGNNTCCANATATTCTCTGTCGTTTCAGCNTGCAGAATTATTATAACCAGAATCGCTATTCGAATACCTGCCCGCAGTGAGTGCGGAGCAGAGGGGCTTTTGATATAATCTGGCGGAAGACCGGGCCGGTCGCATGCCCGAACGACCAATCTCCAATGGAGTCTCGAATGGCTGTATTATTTGTCGCNTCGGACCAGGCAGGCGCTGGAAAGACCGCNCTGTGCGCANCGCTTGCATTNTCGTTCACCAATATGGGCAAGAGCGTGACCGTGTTCAAGCCCTTTGCCTCTGGCGATTCTGACCCAGACGGAGACAGCTACCACAAGCTGTTAGGGCAGCTTGTTGATGGATGGCCACAGCAGATTCCGGCNTCTGGACTGAGCGAACAGGCCGTGGAGGACGCATCCCAACTGGCCTCTGCCTTGTCGGAAGGCAAGGACGTGACCATAGTTGAAGGTACCAACGCGTTGAATCNGGCGGACACNGCNTCGCTGNTCAAGGGATTGAACGCCGCGGTCGTGTTGGTCGCANCGTANCGTCGAGACCTGACCGCCNCAGACCTGACAACTTGGAAAACCGTGCTGGGAGACACTCTCGNAGGTGTCGTAATCAATGGTCTAACAAAACACCTGGGTACCGAGGCTAACGAGAACTTGATCCCCACTTTTGAAGCTGAAGGAATCAACTGCNTGGGAATAATACCTGAGAGCCGAAAATTGTTGGCAGTCACAACCGCGCAGATNGNNGAACATCTCAATGGCAGATTCATCAACGAAGAACCGGACGTTGACAGGCTGATCGACTGGTTCCAGGTAGGCGGTTTGAGNCTCGACCCTGGCGAGCTTCGATTTGGNCTGTACCCCGACAATGCTGTGATAGTCCGAGGNGACAGGCCTGACGTTCAGATGTCTGCTCTCAACGTGCCGGCTTCGTGCATGGTGCTGACGTCCGGTGTTGAACCTATCGAGTACGTCAAATATGAGGCCGAAGAAGAGGGCGTCCCGATGATGCTGGTTCCCGGCGACACCAAGACTACTATGAACGACCTCAACACAATTCAGGCGCGCGCGACGTTCAACCACGCTCGNAAACTCTCAACGTTCGTGGAGTTGGTTGACANCCATGTGGNCGTGGNCTCGATANTTNGCGCTCTGGGNGTCTGATTTTCTTACAATCNAAGANCGAACAGCGGTCCGCAGGAGGCAATCCCGATGGTTAACGTAAGTCTGACTCGTGGCANCGCTAGTTATGAAGCGGTCAAAGGCGCCCTTGATCTCATTGGCGACGACGTGGACATTCCCGATGATCGGCCGGTNCTCATCAAGGCCAACATGGTNTCTCCCACCGTTGAGTTGTCCGCGACGCCAGTNGCCGCAATNCGNGCCACGCTGGATTTTCTCGTTGAAAAAGGCGTCANGAAATTCACGATTGTCGAAGGGACGGCTGTGGATTCCGACACGATGGGCGGATTCCAACGGTTCGGGTATTTCTCGCTTAGAGAAGACTACGATGTTGANTTTATGGACCTCAATCAAGATGACTCTGTCNTATTCGAGTGTCTGGACGACAACCTCGANCCCGCGAACATTCGTCTTGCCAAGACGCTATTNGATTCCTACATCGTGTCTGTCGCCCGGATGAAGACGCACAGCCAGGTCGTTGCCACAATGTCAGTNAAGAATCTGGCCGTTGGCTCGATAATTAACGATGACAGGCGTTTGCGCTCATCTGGCCCGACGGACGTCCGCCTGTTTTCGCACCTTCCCAAGCCGTTGAATCTGACGCTTGCTCGNCTGAACAAAACACTGTCNCCGGACCTCGCGGTTATTGANGGCGTCATAGGAATGCAGGGGAATGGCCCGGTCACAGGCTATCCGATAGCGTCAGATGTTGCCCTCGCCAGCACGGACCCTCTGGCGGCAGACATCGTTGGCACGGAGATCATGGGCTTGGACTGGCGNACGATTGGATACCTCTGGTACCTNACCNACCTTCGAGGCCTGAATGTAGATGACATTGAGGTAATAGGCGAGAATCCGTCCGAGAACGTCTGCAAGTACCAGNCCCACGACGAACTGCCGTGGCAACTNGGCTGGTGGGTCGAAAACTGGAAAACCTACCTCNACGGCGATTATCTACGTGACCTTGACTAGACTGAGGCCTGCGACTCANTCTAATTCCAGAAATTCCTTCACNCGGTCCATCACCGGTTGCTTGTCATAGGAGTTGTAGAGCGAGATAGCTCGACGAGTCGGGTCGCCGAAGAAGAATCTTTCGTACAACGTCTGGCGCGAGCCNAATGAGCTGGCGGCGATGTCCCATGCCAACCTGAAGACCTTCACTCTTTGCAANCCTGAAAGATCGTCGGTGGCGAGGATGTCGTTGACCTCCGATTGTATAGGACTCTCGAAATCGGCTTCCGTTGGCAGCATCATCAGACTGCTGGAGCCCAGCAACTGAAGAAGCTCGGTCATTCTAGGGTACATTCGTGGGAACAGGTTTCGTGCCACTTCCAGATGACCNTTGTCAGGAGNGACAACGCCCCACTGGTCGATCTTGGCGTCCGCCTCTGACGCTCGCAGACAAGCCTTCATCACACCCATATCCAGTATAAGTTCGGCGACTCGNTCCTGCACTTGCGGGATGCCTCCTGAANCCAGCGACTCGACCATCAGGCACGCAACGCCCAGCAAGAACTCGGACTTTGCGACGTTCTTGGTTATAACCTGGTGCATCATGTGTGCCTCGGAACCTGTGGCGACGAACAGAGTGTTGCATAACTCGATGTCCCCGCTCAGATAGACTCGCTCCCACGGAATGAACACGTCGTCGAAAAGCACGATTGAATCCATCTCCTCGAAGCGCGAGCCGAGGGGATGATCGAAGTTTGACCGCCCGATGTCGAAGCTCTCTCGGCACACAAACTTCAGGCCTGGAGTGTTGCATGGGATGCAGAAAGCGAAGGCGTAGCGCCATGCGTCTTCGGTCGTGCGAAGGACCGTCGAGGGGAAGACCATAATCTCGTCAGACAGCGGCCCCAGAGTCGCCAGAACCCGCGCTCCTTTGACAACGATTCCGTCGTCGCGCTCGTCAGTGATGTGCAGAGCCACGTCCTCGTCGGTCCCGGTCGTGCCCTGAGCGGATCGGGTTCGCCGAACGTTGACCAGTGTGTGCGTCAAAGCCAGGTCGTTTTCACGGGCGTGCTGATAGTAGTAGATGGCGTTCTGCGCGAACTCCGGTCGATTTGCTCCGAAGTACGAGCTTGCCTCCGCGCAGGCCATGAGTATGACGTTCAGATAGTCTGGCGTCCGGCCNAGCATCCCTCCGCTTGTGCGCGCCCACCGAGTCATCATCTTGCGGCGGTTCTTAAGGTCTTCCAATGTNCGNGGAACCACGAAGGACATGCCCACTTGCTCACCAGAGGTCTGAGAAGTGTAGGTCATCTCATCGGACACCCTTGCGTCAAGTTGCAGATCGTAAAGGTTCGCCACGGACTGCGCCCCTCGTCTAAGGCCCGGNTGCGAGGTGACATCCCGCACGNGTTNGCCTTCCAGCCACACCTCCGCAGAGTTATCTTTGAGTCCCTGNAGGTACTGTTTTCCACTGCGNGCAGGCATGGGATGCTCCTAATATGCAAACTGCCCCGCATGAATTGCGGGGCAGAACCGGTTCAGTTCGGTATTTTAGAAACCGTTATGCGACAGCGGCAGCCGGATCGACTAGCTTTTGTGGAAAATCTCCAGCGAACAGATTTCCGTCCTCAGGCCACTGGTCTTTAGGCAATTCGTAAAACGCCTCGATTTCGTTTCCGTCGGGGTCGAAGAAGTAGATGCCNATGGATATGCCGTGGTCGCCAACGCCGCCTATCTTGACATCGTTTTCTCGCATCTGACCGAACAGTTCCTGGAGGTCATCGAACGACTCCATCTCCCACGCGAAGTGGTACAGGCCGACTCGATTTTGTTCTGGGCCCGGAGCGTCCNCTCCAACAGCCATGAGCGCAAGTTCGTGAGANGCGTCACTTCCGGCGCTCAGGAATGTCATGACTCCAGGCCGCTTGGTCGTGACCGACAAGCCNAGANTTTCAGTGTAGAACTTCTCAGAGCGTTCGACGTCTCGCACTCGCAGCACGAGGTGTCCAAGTTGTTTGGGTTTGACCATCGTCGACCCCCCCCCATCNTANGTGGATTGGTGTTGNTAGATATTACGAGTTTAGCAACGCANTGTTGACCCGTCAATTGATGCTTGACACCGTCTAACCNCCNAAGTAGTGTGGACTNACATTGCAGAAAGCGAGGATTGCCCATGCGCGAGAAACTAGTAAGCGTTGAGCAGGCGGCACAGATTGTCAAAGACGGCGACCATATCGTGTTTAACGGAAGCATGGATTGGACGCCGATGGCTATGCTTAGGGAGTTGGCCCGGCGCGAGATTCGGGGCATCACTGCTCTGGGTGTCGTTGGCGGCGCGATGAACCTCGACTTCCTGCTGGGAGCGGGAGTTGCCGACCANGTTGAAACGTGTAGTCTCGGTTTTGACGAGTACGCAAGAGTCGCCCCGAATTATGAGAGGCTTCAGAAACAGGGTCGGATGCGGATGCTAGATAACACTTGAGGCGTGATGTACACGATGATCCAGGCTGGATCAATGGGCGTCCCCTTCACTTCAACACTGGGCTACGCCGGCACCGACATTCTGGAACGGCGACCCAACGACTTCAAAATTATTGAGAATCCATTCGATTCCCAAGAGCGGACGGTGGTCGCCAAAGCGATGAACCCGGATGTCGCTATCTTCCACGGCCTCAAGGGTGATCGGCTCGGCAATGTCCTGGTGCAAAAGCATGGCGAGGAGCTTCTTCTTGCCCAGGCGTCACGCCGAGTGATAGTTACTGTCGAAGAGATCGTTAACTCCGTGGATTTTGAGGATTCTGATGGGTGGTTCATCCCTGCTATCCACGTATCGGCGGTTGTGCACGCGTCTCTCGGAGCTCATCCGACGGGAGTTCCGGGTCTCTACGACGCCGACGAGGATCGAATTAACGAGTACGTCAAGGCGTCGGGAACCGACGAATCTTTCAACAAGTATTTGAATCGATACGTGTTTGAAGTCGGCTCTCACCAACAGTACCTTGAATTGGTCGGCTTGAGGCCCGAACTAGAGGCTGTGGCCCGGTGACGACTGGCTTCGATCTGACAATCGAGGAGCAACTCGCGATCCTGATGTCTCGTGAGGTCAACGATTGGGAGACTTCGGCATGTGGCGCGTTGAG
>PAIW01000138.1 GCA_002710885.1 Chloroflexota bacterium
TTTTACTTGGACCGGTCCAATGGGTGGTGGAGGCTGTTCGTCGGTACGAGATTGAAGTCAACATGTGTGGGTGACGGACATCACATACATTCCAATTTCCAGAGGATTCTTGTACCTAGTGTCCATCATGGACTGGCACAGCCGGTGCGTGTTCTCTTGGAGGCTGCCCAACACCCTGGAAGCCGACTTTTGCGTGGATGCCTTGGAAGGGGTATTGAGCATGGGCGTGCCCGGGATATTCAACACCGACGAGGGCAGTCAGTTCACTTCCGAGGCGTTCACCTCAGTGCTGCTGAACCGTGGTGTGCGGATCAGCATGGACAACATATTCATAGAACGACTGTGGAAGAGCGTGCAATACGAGGAGTCGTGCCTGAACGCATACGAGAGTGTGGTAGAAGCCAGAGCAGGGATTGGAGCTTATCTGAGATTCTACGATAACGAGCGGCCTCACCAGACCCCCGACTACCAGACTCCGGCCCAGGTGTTCGAAGAAGCACGAAGCCAGATCCACCATGCTGAGGTGATTGTCACCTCAAAACTGGCGCCGGTCTGACAATGGAATGGAGCGCTAGGCTGTAGCTTAACTGGCACTGATTCCTGTCCAAAGGAATAGATCCACCTCAATCAACCCGTATTCCAAATGAGAGTCCTTTTCCCAATAGCTCTTTACTATGTCCAGGGATATCGTACGGTCATCAACAAAGTAAGGTGTTACCAAGCCAATTCATCACTGTTAATTTGTGGGCACTCCCTTTCAAGAAATTCAACTACCCCATCGTTCGCATTTTCGAACTGCACCATAGAGGTCATCTCATACGGGTTGATCAGGGGCCTGATTCAATTTATAATCGCAATAAGCTCGCGTCAACACGGTGACAACAGGCCGAGATGCCAACGGGAAATCCTATGTGGGAATGGCCCGTAACAATTCGGGAGGTCTCAAGGGCACGACCGAACTCGCACCTCAAGTCAAAAACAACGCCATAAATGGTGAAGAAATCGCTAAATTCATGATCGTTGTGAAGCGTAAAGATGAAGCAGATGTGAATACCGCTACGACCTGCGAGCGTATCGACCCCGCCCACTGGTTGACTGAGCGTTGCGTACGCCCTTTTGAAAATCAGGCGCCGACATCACTGACGATCGAAGCGATTCCGATGCCTGTGACGCCCTGTCAACAAAGAAGCGCCGTTCATTGATAACCAATCTGGAGCGTGACCACACGTTGCGAGCATCAGAGCGACGCCAGGGAGTCATCANCTCCGACNTCCAGACCATANTTCACGGCNTCCACTTAGNCTCCCATGCTNTNCGGAGNCATNCCANNGNCCCCGTGAGAAAAATAACCACCCGTCCCAGCGAAAATGCAANACGCCGGGCGCNCCCAGGGGTTCATTTGCTATCTCTGACTTGGAGTTCACNATGAAACCAATGCTTAAAGTCATCATTATTGCNCTGACCACGATGGNCCTGAGTGCCTGTGGCCTGATCGACACGGAACAAGCTCAAGAGGTGGTTGAACTCAGGCAGCAGATTCTTGAAATACAAATCAACGAAGTGGACCCTCTGGTCGATCAAATCAAGGACTTGAGCATACTCATAGACCCCCTTAAGGAAGAGATCGAAGATTTAGAAGACGAACGTGAAAAGTTATACGACGAAGGGCGTCGGCTGGGAAACGAATTCGAAGATGAAATGCGGGACCGGTTCCAAGACCTTTTCATGCAGGAAGACGAAGCGCGTGACAAATTTGAGGACTCCATTGAAAAGGAGCGCAAAGCACTAGACCTCGAACGACGAGAATTGGAACGTTCCNAAGAAGAAGGCTGGAAAAACATAGAGGCCCAGAATGAGGGTCTGTGGGATGCATTTCAAGATGAGATGCAAGCCGAAGAGGCCGAGATTCGCGATGAAGAGAACGCGATGCAAGAGCAAGGAGAAGCCCTCTGGGATGCATTCCAAGATGAGATGAGCACCAAAAAANGGGAGAATCGGGACCGATGGGATGCATTCCAAGATGAGGTGAGCACCAAAGAACGGGAGAATCAGGACCGAATGGATGACGCCAGGCGTTCATTTGAGGACCAACGGCGGGAGAAGGAAGACGAACTAGAGGCAGGCCGGGAATTAATTGATGCGAAATCCAACGTGCTCGCCGACAAATACAAGATTTTAGAGAATAGCCGAAAGGATATCGACACCGTTCGTTTCGACATCCAGCTTGCGCAGATGGAGCTAGAAGAAGCTCGCATGGACCTGGAAGATCAGCTCTTCCCGCTACGGGAACAGAAAGAACAGCTCCACAGGCAAGAACAGGAAGTAAGGGAAGCAGAATCNGGGAAGGACTACCAAAGCCTGGTTCGCGAGAAACGTGANGTGCTCGACAACGTCTACAGGCAGGTGGAAGATGCCTGGAAAGAGTTTGACACACAACAAAATCGCGACTGGGACGATTACAATCANAAGAGAGACGAGGCCTGGGCTCAATACGAGGCAAAACAGTCCTTGCTTGAACAGAAACGTTCCGAAAATTATGTACAGGCCAATCAGGCAGATGACTCAGAGAACGCGGCGAGCCAACTCGAAAACCTAACGCAGCAGTACAACCAGAACCTCTTCCATTATCAGGCCAAGCTGGATGAGACCCACCAACTAATTGCCGAACTGTCGTCCGGAGTTGAGTCATCAGGACCGGACAAAAGCTCCATAATCGCCGCGGTTGAGGCGACACGGTCTTCCTTGGAGCAAGCCCGGGAACAATTGAATTCGACACCTGTAACAATAACCGTGGTGGGTGGAAGGAACCCTGAATACGACAGCTCAGTTGGCAGGTTCGAGCAGGCCAGGGCTTCGCTGGACGAAAGCACTGCCGCTCTGTCCGCGATCCCACAGCAAGTGGAGGGCACCACTGACTCCGATGGAGATGGCGCGCTCGACCTGGTCGACAACCCAGAATATGAGGCGATGAAGAGCAACGTTGACGCAACACAGCAGGAGTTTGACGCCGCATCAGCCGACCTCGCCAACACTCCAGAGTTCCTGGGGGATGGAGAATCGCCGAATCCTGAATATGAACGTCTAATCCAAGAGGCAAGTAGCCTCGAATCTACGTTAGCCTCCCAGGAGCAGGAACTTGAACAAGCTCAGAGCAGTGATGATTCAGGGTCCAACCCAGAATTGACGGCCGTTTATTCAAGGGCCGCTGAATACGAGTCCATTATTCGGGACTTGGGTCAGACCTATAGCGTTGAGTCGGATGCGTTGACCCAGAAGGTCGCGGCTGGCGNCGGATCTGTGAATNTCGAGGCGCTGGAGCGCGAATTGAACGATATGTTTNAACAGGCTGAAAGTGACCTTAACACCNNACTAGAGCAGCTCGATGAGGAAATGTATGGCACCGACGCACTNGATCAGCCATCGAACGTGTCGTCACTGGAAGGACTGATCCAAATCCTCGAGGACGAGATAAATGATCTTTGGGAAGAACAGGAGNCCTTNCAGCAACAGCGGGAATCAGCGGCGAGAGTTATCCGGGCTAGCATTCGCACTATCGAAGATCAAATAACCCCGTTANAGGACCAGCGACGGGCATTGGAATTAGAATCCCGTCCGCTGCGTAAACAAGGAATGGCACTNAGCAAAGAACANATGTTGCTGGAACAACAGTGGGGGAAACTCGATGAGGAACGGGAACCCATAGATCAAGAACGGGAAGAGTACGAAAAAACGGTCAGGCGAGAATTCGATNAATGGCGNGAANACCGCCAGCGAGAAGTCCAGGTTGAATCCGAAGGCTTCCGCAGGGCATTCAACGAATGGCAACAGGTTCGGCGGCGCGAAATTGAAGATGAACANGTCAGGGCATTCGACGAATGGCAACAGGTTCGGCAGCGCGAAATTGAGGATGAACAGGACCAGATGCGAGAGGACTTTGAACAGTCATGGCAATCTCTCGNCGAACGGCGGCAACAACGAGAGCGTNAGGTCGACGATGAAACCGAGAAAATACGTGAGGANTTTGAAGCCAGCGCACGAGCCAAGTTCCGTGAAATCGAAGATGCTTTTTATGAACTAGAAGACAAACAGGAGAACCTTGAGGAGGCTTACTCGGCGGAGAGGGATGCCCAGATCGAACAGCTCGAGACTCGGCGCGACGCACTGTTTGAAGAGAAGATGGCACCTTTAGAGGAATCGGCTAAAAAACTGGACACAGAGATTGAAGCCCGCTGGGCTGAGCTTGACGAACTTTACCAAGAACAATCGGTNCTTACCGACCAACTCGGTGAGGTAGAAAAGCGGGTCAGGGATCTCGACCGTGAGGCTGAGTTCGGGCTTTTGGGCGTNATATCTGGTGCAATGGAGAAAGCTGAAGAGCTCGAAAGGTCTGGAGGACTCAGTGATTTCGGATCGTTCCTACCTCAAATGGGTAATAACGAGCAAGATCAAGATAACCGCTAACCTAACCCTGCTCCAACACAATAATATCCGGGATTGGACAAACCACCGCCCAGAGCTTAACAACTGCGCCGGTCTGGCACACGGTTCATGACCGGCGCAGGTTTCTCTCCTCGCGTCGGTTACCCTGTTGACTAATAACGCGGAAAGCTTGTTCTTCACAAATCGTTTCCGTTGCCACAACGCGAACACCGAATGGCAGATACACGTTCTCAACAAGCCGAACAACGTTGGCTCCGTACTCGGCAAAAGTGGTCNTGCCGGAGCGCAATTCCTCCACAACAGACGGTTTGGAGCCGACGAGAGAGTCATCTTGATTGANATGCGNGCCCAGCGGGCCAACACCTCGATTCATCCNCTCGATCTCTCGCATGTCCTGAGCGCCGCCCCTCAATAGAGTCATCGACGAATGAAAATGGGTGTTCAACAGACCGGGCATAGTGACGTGACGCGAGCCGTCGATAATCGTCGACGCATTAGATGCATCAAATTCATCGGAAGGGCATGCGTAAACTGTGGTATCGTTCTCCACCGCCAGAGTGCCGTTTTCAACTATGCCAATACCCGGCCCTTGCATCGTCAGAAGTCATGGGTCAATTGTCGCGAAACTGACCATATTGTCTTGAACTCCAAGTGCGATATAACGATCTTAAATAACCCAACCAATTAGAGTTTATTTGGAACNTGGAAACTTCGACAAGCAAACATTCAATGGCGCNACGAAACTGAGAAGTAATCCATCNCGTTAAGAACATATCTGAAACGAAGTTNGANCATGGTAATGCTGNTTTACAATCGAACGANCACGAANCCCCGGGGAGAGCGNTATGCCAGNCTTCGAACTGGTGCCGCTGGATGAAGCGGAACGGAACACACAACTGATCGGCAAGCGCGGCACTCCAAAGCGGCAGTATATTGCCTACATTGAGCGATTTAAAGATGGGCATGTGGGGAAACTAAAGGGCAGTGAAGGCGAGACCACCGCGGCAATCCGTCGCAGGCTCGGCTNGGCGGCAAAGTGCCTGGGCAAGGAACTGGTGGTCCAGAGAGTCGGAGACCAGGTGTATTTTTGGGAGGAAGGCAGTCCCGGTGCTCCTAGACTCCGACGTCGACGCCGCAAAGCGAAGAGTTCTTAATATAGGTTGTCAGGAACCAGGATTTCAGGTGTCAGAAAAATGTCATTCTGCGTCACAAANATAAGCGACCTGNCACCTGGTCCCTACCCCAATAGAATCGCCTCNAACTGAGGCATAAACTCCTCGGCGCGTTGGCGCAGTTGTTCCCGTGTCAGCTCTGATATGGGATGTTCAGTGTAGATTACCGGGTACTCTTTCGCGCCCCACATCTCGGCCATCGAGCGGGAAGTAATCTCGAAAATGTCGGTGCAAATTGTGATGGATGGGGTTCCTGACTTCTCCACGTGAATTCCGTCGTGCACACTGCACGCACTGCAGGACCCTCAACTGCCTATGGCGACAATCACGTAATCGCAGTCCGCCGCCATCTCCTCTATGACCCCTGGCTCGGCCGGCTTGGATGCCGAGGGTTTCCTATGGTAGCTCACGTCGGAGACTCCGTANCGCTCTTTGAGCAATTCGGCCACCACTTCCAGCAACTCGCGGGCATTCTCTTTGGCGTCGTCTATGAGGCCTATCCGCTTGTCAGTCAGGCTCGATAGCCTCGGCGCCGGAACGAAAGAAGGCACAATTGGGCTGGTGGTCGGGTCCACCAGAAGGTGTTGAACGCCGGTGGTTGTTGCCAATGTTTTGCTCCTGTGAATATCGTGTCGGTAGATTTATATATAAAAAGCTCTATTTGTTCGATCAACTCAGAACGCTACACCAAGAGAGGCAACCGAAACATAGCTCCATTTTTTGCCATGTCGTTATCGATAGAGTGGACGAAAGCNCNTGNAACCGTGGCCTGCCTATGGTCGTGCGCATTGTTTCTGAACTTAACGATGAAGCGTCCCCACAAGTTATAGGCGATGAGAGCCACGCAAACTACTCCCACGGCCACCAGAGCATNAAAGTAATAACGGTTTGCCGGTAACCACTATCGCGGCGAGCATTANTCCAAGATACCCAATCACCAATAATTTGGCAAATTTGTTGGCGTGTCGCGNCAAACCCAGACACACGATAGTCGGCAAGGCAATGCGAAGGCTGGGCATAGCCACATACGGANTGTAACGGAAAGTGTCGGTAGCCGTGTGATACAAATCAGGGCCACGGTGCGATGCTTTTTATAGACTTGAGGTTATTTCATGTAGAGGAACACCGCTCCCGACAGGATGATCGGCCAATAACCCAGAACATAGAACCAGTGTTCCAAATGACTTACACAAGTTGAGTTGAGTCCAGCTTTTTAGAGCGGCGGAACCCTTACCTCCCTCGTGACTGCGGCGGAGGCCACTTTGGGCAACTCGCTGTGGATAACGGCGCATCGGTATCCTGACGCTTCGGGCGAACCTGCGTACAACAGGAGTATATCATCAGGCTCCGGGATCAGATTCACGTATCTGTCCTCGTCCCCTTCTTGCGTCTCTCCCTTGATTGCCTGCACTCTCTTTAGATCGGCCAGCGACCTGCGGATTCTGGGGTGCAGATACGCTCGAACGTCGTCCTTGCTCCAGCCATCCCAAAATTCGGAGGCCCCGCCGATAGTCAAAACGATCTGCCCCTGACGCACCGGAATGGTATGGTCGCCCACCGAGTCGTCATTAGCCAGCGACGTTCCCAGGACCGAGGCCACATCCACCACCGAGTCCAGCACCGCCTGCCTTACCGCTGCGGCCCTAACCTGTCGAGGCTCCCAGGCTGGGAACACAGTCACCGTGCTTTGATCCACGGAGAACCCGCGCTCGACGTGCAGCGGCGTCCAATGGGTCTCCAGCTCGTTCTCGGCTATGCAGTAGGTGTACTTGCCAGGATGCCCGATGAGAGTGCGGTCGAACAGGCCTGGAATCGAGGCGCAGGCGTTCATGAGTATCAGCCGGATGGCTCTGCCGATGGTGGCGTTGGCCCGATTCCCAGGGCCGAACAGGTTGCCTTTGGAGTTGATGTCCAACGCACGAGAGATCGGGCCGTTGACGATGACCAGAACAGCCGCCCCTCCCTGGCTGGATGAAGGCGCGATAAGGTTGAACTCCTTGGTCAGCATGGCCTCGGTGGCGGCGATGACGACAGGAAAGTATTCAGGGAGACAGCCGGCCATAACCGCGTTGGCGGCCACCTTTGCCACGTTGATCTCTCTGCGCCGCTCCGGCACAGCGCCCAGCACCTCGTCCGCTGGACGCTGTGCATAGTCGATGAATTGCTGGACGCGCTCCACAGTTGGCGGCACGACGGGCAGGCCGTCTGTCCAACCAAGCTCGTAGCAGCGCTCGATGGCCTCCACCACGTCGCCCCACTCCACGTTCCGAAGGTCTGTCGAGACCATGTATGCCTCCGATTCAGCCATCTCGGGTTCAGGCTGCCATTCTTGATTGGGCTTGATTAGAAGGGGTTAAGACGTCTGGCCTATGCCGGACGCCGCCTAGAGTGTACGGAGGAGAACAGCATTGGGCAAGCAGATGGCGGCTCAAAGTCACTGATTTGCTCAACGATTTCTGTTATTGCACAACCAACAGTCTCGGTGCGAGGACCCTCTGCTGAGGGAATGGCTATCTAGAAAGTGCGAACAGGTCAGTGAAATGAGCCTGGCGTTGGACATGATGAAGCCAACCCAGCCTGATTCCAGTTACGACCCCGGACACAACCCCGACAACGGGATTCTATCGAGCAAGAGATGATTGAAAATTAGGTGGCCGGAGTGATGATCTCCAGCCAGCATCATTCAGAACTATCGTATCTGACATCGAACCAAGACCAACGAAACCTATCTGATTGATTCATCCGCAAAAACAACTAACCGCATCGACGATATTTTAACAATTTCGAGGCCTCTTAGGACCGTTTGACAAAACCCATACCGCCACCGATTTAAGACCTCTATCGAAGAATCTGGCTCCGGGTCATGACCGTAGAAATATGATGATCAGGCTCTTCGATCTACTGGCATTGGGTTCTGGGGGTTTGTTGCTCCCTCTGAACGGGACACAGTTGTCGCCAATGAACAACTCGATAACGGCGTGGGGTCAGCGCCTCCGACCATCGCCTTCCGGGACGACGTCTCCCAAGAGTTGCGATACCCGTTAGTTTGCTGGTCGGGGATAACCCTCCTCGGCCAGCAAAGAGCCCCAACGGATGTCCAGAGCATCCTGGGGAACGGAATTTGGACACGCAGATAAATTAGGAGCGCCCGTGGA
>PAIW01000139.1 GCA_002710885.1 Chloroflexota bacterium
CGAGAACCGTATGCATCATTGATCTCCACTCAATTGGCTTTGGCTGGTATGCCCACGGCAGGACCGAATCCTGCCCCACTCAGTTCTAGTCCTTCCGGTAGATCTTTGTTAGGCATGTTAGTGGCTATGAATAGTGATCTATCTAGATCGGAGATATTGAAGTGGCTATCTGAATGCCCTATCAAAGTAGGTTCTGATGGCCAGGATGCCCGAGGCTTGTTCGCTGATTGGGAGGTGCTATCTAGAAGAGCTGGTATCGTAAAAGGGATCAACCAGTGGCAAGAACGGCTAGAAGCCTTATCCACCAGGGTTGCCCGGCAGGTTGCTTCGGCTGAGGAGTTGGAAGAGACTTCTCCGGCCAAACTTGAAGGGCTAAGACGTATGTCTTCCTCGATCCGTTCACTTCAGGGATTCGTCAAGGATCTCGATGTACGAACGAACGCTCCTCCAACCGACACGTGGAACGATCTTTCGAGATGGGTTAAGAGGCTTCTAGAACATTTCTTATGGCCTGAAGACGATTGGCCCTCGGAACACAGAGCTACCCACGAGCGAATACTTGGGATATTGGATGAGTTCTCATCTCTAGATCAAACTTCCGTGCCACCGACCAAAGAAACCTTCTTAGAGATACTAGAACAACTCCTTGAAGCGCCGTCAGGTCGTCTAGGTGAGACTGGAAGCGGGGTCTTTGTAGCGCCCATTGAAACTGCTAAAGGTATGATGTTCGACGCGGTGTATATGGTGGGTATGTGNGAAGGAGATTTCCCGGCTCCGCCACCACAGGACTCTCTATTACCTTATGAGACTCGAGAAACTGTAGGCGGTGGGCTTGTACTAGATTCTCAGCGCACATTTCGGATAAAGGAACGCCGCGCTTTCGTAACCGCTCAAGCTTCTTCTGAGCAATACGTACTTACCTACCCTAGAGCGGATAGCAGTTCCCAACGCCCAAGGTTCCCATCCCACTGGTTCATGGAGGCACTGCAGAGCTTACATGATTCCTCAGTAACAAGCTCGGATATACCTCAACTTTCTAATGAGACTTGGATGGAGGTCATCCAATCGCCTCTACATGCGCTGCAGTCTACCGTAACGGTATCTGCGGCAGATATACATGACCGGGACGTTGCGAGCATAAGTAGGTGGCGGGAATCAGGTAATGATCTGAAAGACCATTACTTAGCGACCGCGGGAGGCGCTATATCCCGTTCTATAGCCATGAACGAATCCAGGTGGTCNAGGCAAGTCACAGGATGGGACGGCGACGTCTCTGGCCACTTGGACGCGGGTAAGGTNTTACATCAAGGACCTTTGTCTGCCACTGGCCTTGAGAGCTGGGCTAGATGTCCGTTCAGTTATTTCCTAGGTAACGTTTTAGGGCTAAGGGTTTTAGATTCACCGGAAGATGTGTTGAGTATCTCAGCCATGGACCGTGGCTCTCTTGTTCACCGGATACTGGAACGGCTTATAGACGAAGAGATCAAGCTAAATGACTTTTCTGGTGGCAAGAGAATCGAGCCTCAAGAACAGGTTCTGATACTACATAGGATCGCTGATGAAGAATTTAACCGGGCTGAAGCCAGAGGGCTAACAGGCAAGCCGGTACTCTGGGCGGCTGCTAAAGACGAAGTACTTCGGGATCTTCTTGGATTTCTGGACGCAGACCGGCTCTGGCTTGAAGAACAAGGCCTAGAGCCTATGTGGGCGGAGAAATCCTTCGGATTCGGACGNGTTGATAGTCTCGAACCACTCAAGATCATCCTTAAAGACGGATCTGAACTCTCCTTCAGGGGAATGATAGACCGGGTCGATGTCAGTAAAGACAAGAAGCGGATAGTTGTAACTGATTACAAGACCGGGAGTTCATACTCATATCAGAACATGGATAAGGATCCTCTCGATGCCGGTCGGAGATTGCAATTACCTTTATATTCTTTGGCCGCTAAGAGAGCACTCGATGGAGTTGAGGAAGGGCAAGGTTCTTACTGGTTCGTTAGCGCGGCCTCGAACTTTGANCGGAAGTTCATCGACCTTGCGCAAGTAGAAGACAGATTCACTGAAGTGATCGAAGGTATCTCGACCGGGATCCAGATAGGATTATTCCCGGCTAATCCGGGGCCCCAGGGGCGATTTGGCCCAGAGAATTGTACTTATTGTGACTTTGCTCGGATATGTCCAGCGGCTAAGGCTGCTTTGTGGGANAGGAAAAAAGACGACGTTAGATTAGCCTCTTATATCGGATTATCCGGTCAATCTACCGAACAAGAGGATGAACTATGACAACGCAGTTCGTTCCTCAAGATCAAGACCAAAGAGACCGCATAGCTTCCAGTCTTGATGAAACGCTGATGGTTGAGGCAGGAGCAGGTACCGGGAAAACCGAGGCACTCGTTAGCCGGATAGTCGCTCTGATCACAACTGGGCGTGCCACGATCAGCGGTATAGCAGCTATCACTTTTACAGAACTTGCGGCTGCTGAGCTTAGAGAACGGGTCCGATCAAGGCTCCTTTCCAGAATCGAGAATCCTGGTTCATCCGATACAGAGAAAGGATTATGCCAAGCTGCGATCCGTGGGTTCGATTCTGCTTCGATACAAACTCTCCATAGTTTTGCGGGTCAGCTTCTTCGTGAACGACCGTTGGATATCGGACTACCTCCGTCTTTCGAAGTGGTTGAGGCTATCGAAGCGGACCTTAACTTTCAGGTTCGNTGGGAGACTTGGCTCGACGAGGTTTTGGNGACCGAAGATTCTGCTTCANCTCTAGCAAAGGGTTTGGCACTTGGCCTCAAGTTGGATCAACTGAAAGGGATCGCCGATTCTTTCCACGAAAGATATGACCTTCTTGAAAGACCATTCCCGATCTTGGGGGCACCTGACAAGAGAGCGGTACAAGGAATCATCGACTCCCGAAGCGAGATCTCTTCATTGATCTCTCTGGCCCACGATGAAGATGACGTGTTAGCCATCCATGCTCGAAAGGTCGTAGGGTTCTCTGGAAGATTGGAAACTATCGGTTCTGATAGTGACGCGGCGCTTGCGACCTTATCGCGTTTTGGCCGCTTGAGTTTCACTCGAGGCAGGATAGCTGATTGGGATGATGATCCTGGAACAGGAAAGAACGCTTGCACTGTATTGAAAGCTGTCCTTAGTGACCTGGAAGAACTCCGCACCAGCGAACTGGACGCTGTGCGGGCGTCAGTTATCTGTGAACTCTCAGAGAGGATCCGAGAACTTGCCAAAGGGTATGCCACGGAAAGAGTACATGCCGGCAGATTGGAATTCCAGGACCTTCTGGTGTTGGCGCGTGATCTTCTGAAGGATAAAGAAGAGGCTAGGGCGTATTTCCAACGCCGTTACACACATATCTTGATCGATGAATTCCAGGATACCGATCCGATCCAGTCTGAGATCTCCGTCCTCTTGAGTACCATATCGCCTGTGTCAGGGGACGGGTTACAAGATCTGATACCCGGCAAACTTTTCGTAGTAGGGGACCCAAAGCAGTCTATCTATATGTTCCGAGGGGCAGACATAACAGTCTCCGAAGGATTGAAGAAGCTTATACCGGAAGGACAGCTTTCACTAACGCAGAATTTCAGGTCGCAGCGGCCGATCCTGGACTGGCTGAATCCTCTCTTCGAAAACTGGATGAAGAATGACGCTGAAGAGATAGGGCAAGTCGAGTACAGAGCGATAACAGCAAGCTGGGATTCTAAGGCTGATGGTCCTCCGATGGGTGTGCGGTTCGTCGGTTCTCCGTTAGCGGGCCAAGCAGCTGTCGTGAGGCGTGTTGAGGCAGATGCCTTAGCGGGCGTCGTCAGTCAGATAAAACGGGAATCATGGCCTGTCCGAAACGGGAACGATGGAGGAACCAGAGCAGCTAAGTATCAGGATATCTGCATATTACTGCCCACGAGGACAGGGCTTGAAACATTAGAATCAGCCTTGTCGTCGTCTAATATCCCTTACCGTTTAGAGAGCCAATCTATGGTCCTTGGGACTCAAGATGTTCGGGATCTCCTTAACTGTCTTCGGTCTATCGACTCTCCAGGGGACCAGGTAGCGTTGGTAGCCGCTTTAAGATCATCCGTATTCGCATGTAGCGATGTTGAGCTTTTCGAGTTTGTCCAGTCGGACGGCGAACTGGATTACATGGTCGAACCCAAAGGCGCAAGACCGATAGATCAGGCACTTCAGCTATTACGGAGATTCCATGACCTCCGTATGTGGGTGGACCCAGAGGAGTTGATAGAGAGGTTCGTCAGGGAAACAAGGATGGTTGAATCCTGTTTTGCCCTGACAAGGCCGCGCGAGCGTTGGAGGCGTCTGCGGTTCGTGATAGATCGAGCGGCGGCCTTCGCAGCAGTAGGCAACACGTCACTTAGATCTTATCTGGATTGGATCGAGCGGCAAGCTGAAGAGGGAGCTAGGATGGTGGAGACACCGGTTCCTGAACCCGATGAGGATGCCGTCCGTATCATGACGGTCCACGCATCCAAAGGACTCGAGTTCCCGATAGTGTTACTCGCTGGGATCGGCGCCCAGACTCGAACGAATCTTGGACCGGTGATATATGACCGAGACGTTCACGGGGCTGATGTGAGTTTGCCAGCCCCTGGTAACGGGCGTTTCAAAACACCTGGCTACGACGATTCTGAAAATAAAGAAAAGGCGAAAGGTCAAGCCGAACGAACCAGGCAGATGTATGTTGCCGCGACCCGTGCAGAAGATCATCTTGTGGTGAGTCTTTTTAGACCCGAGATTAAAGGTACTGACAACTCGTTCGCTGGTTCTATCGAAGGTTTGGTAGGGAGAGATTCTGAGTCCTGGATCGAGTTGAACGTAGATGGCCTTGGGTCTGCGGAAACTGATGACGGTTTAGGATGTGAGGGCGAGGTGTTGGAAGTTGTCGACAGCTTGGGACTTCGAGATACGTGGCTGACCGATCGGGATGAAAATATCCGAATCTCATCTATGCCGTCTAGCATCGGTGCTACCAGACTGGCCCAGCTAGCGAAAGAGGAAGCGGAAGACGGAGATGTTCCCTACCGTAAGGGAAGGGGAGGAACAAATATAGGCCGCGCCGTGCACAGTGCCCTACAAAGCGTAGATCTCGCTACTGGTGACGGATTGGATGAGATCAGTAGGGCTCAATCCGCTGCTGAAGGACTTCCGGATCGTTGGAGGGAAGTTGCTGCGCTTGCGCGAACGGCAATGGACTCCGAAGTTGTAAAACAGGCGGTCTCAACCGGAAGCTACCACCGCGAGGTCTATGTTGGTGCCCCGGAAGGGTCAGTTCTCATAGAAGGCTTTATCGACCTTGTATTCGAGACCGAAGAAGGCCTGATAGTCGTTGATTATAAGACCGATGGAATCGAGACATCTGAGGAGATCGCCCGGTCTATGGAACGTTATAGATTACAGGGTGGTACTTATGCGTTGGGTCTAGAAACTGCTACCGGGAAATCAGTGGCGAAGGTTATCTTCCTGTTCCTGCACACCGGCGTCGAGTTTGTCATGGATGATCTACCGGGGGCTATGGATGAAGTGCGTGGTGCAGTGGCGGGTTTAACCGCCTAAAGACGTTTAATAGTCACTGCATCTCCCTGGTTCCTCTGTAGGTTCATTGTCATAACGTTACCTAAAGGTCGCCCCGGGAAGGTTCTTAACAGAGTCGTGGATCCGGGTTAGATGATGCTCAACGGTGTCCATAGCCTCTATCTCGGCTACGGTGTACCAACCGAAGGCGATGGTTTCGTTGCTCAGACCGAGTTCCCCTCCAATAATCCCTGCTTCAAAGCTGAAGGTCACCGGCTGGACCTTGTTCCCATCGCTATACTCGACAAGCATATCCGGCGATGTATAGATGCCCACCAGTCTGGTGACCTCGACTTCTAGTCCTGTTTCCTCCAGTACTTCCCGGACACAAGTTTCGGCCGCGCTCTCTCCAGGATCCATCCCGCCACCAGGAAGACACCAGCGGCTGTTGTCCTCCCGCTGGGTCATCAGGATCCTCTCTCTGGCTTCGTCGTAGATCAATGCTGAAGCACCGACCCGAAGCGTCCCTTGCTTTCCCACTCTATTGCCGAATCTATATATACTCATCCCTTCGGTTTCCTTTCATCGGGCAACCCGGCGTATCTGGCCTTCAGGTTGCGCATGGCGTAGGCGCCTTCTAACGTTCGGACTCTGGTCTCCAACTCGCCGAGCCCATTAATCATACCTTCTTAAAGCTCGATCTTGCCCTTGTCTCTCGGTAGCGAATCGTCGCGGGGCAGGTCCGTCGATACTTTCACGGAAGTCGATTATAATTGCATCCCCGAGTCCCAGTTTCTATTCATGGAGGTAGATCCTTGAAGATTAATAAGCTTCGAGAGAAGCTAAAAAACGGCGAGCCGACACTGAGCACTCATATTCACTCCACATGGCCTTCCGTAGTCGAGGCCATCGGGCACACAGGGCTGTACGACTACGTCGAGTTCGTTGCGGAGTACGGCTCCTTCGGCTTGCACGAGCTAGACAACCTCTGCCGAACCGCCGAGCTACACAACATGGGCAGCATGATCAAGGTAGACCGGAGCGCCCAGGAGTTCCTGGCCCAACGTGGGATAGGAGCGGGCTTCAGTAGCGTGCTGTTCACCGACACGCGGTCGGCTGACGACGTCAGGGAGTGCATCCGTATAGCACGGCCAGACACACCGGAAGACAACGGGCTGTACGGAGTTGCAACGCGCCGAAACACGTACATGGGCTACGGCGGCAACCGAGATTACGTTCAGATACTCAGAGACACCGTGATAGCGGTCATGATCGAGAAGAAGGGCGCCGTCGAGGAGCTGGATGAGATTCTGGAGCTGCCGGGGGTTGAGATGATCCAATGGGGCGGCTCAGACTATTCGATGAGCATAGGCAGGGTTGGAGAGAGGCAACATCCGGACGTACTGGCTGCCGAGGAAAAAGTCTTCAAGTCGGCCATCGATAAGGGCATACCCGCACGCGCGGAGATCCAGTCTGTCGACGAAGCCAAAAAGTTCCTAGACTGGGGCGTTCGTCACTTCTCTATAGGCACGGACATCGCGATTCTTTACAACTTCTGGAGGGACAACGGCGACAATCTCCGCAAAGCCATGTCCGACGCTTAATCGCTTGTCCCCTCTCCCAGTCTGGGCGGGGGTCGGCGACAATCCAAAATCCCACGTTGATCGGCACCTAGCTCGGTAACTATGGAAGAAGCCCCCTCACTTGAGGGGGCTTCTTATCGACGTACGCCCTACGGGATATCTGATGTCTATCTTATCGTCGCCGAAATCACATCACAGTGATGGCGTTGAACTGGGCCCGCAGATATAGGTGTTACGTCACCTGGTGGTTCCTCAGCCATCATTTCCTCATCTGACGCCCAGAAGGCTACCGCAACGATCTCGCTGGAAGTGGTGTTGGTCAATAGCCATAAGCTGAGGTTTCCTTTCCGTTCCCGCACCGTAGGGATACTCGAGTCGTTGAACAATCGGACTGCTTCATCTAGTTTCCCCGGTTGGATCTTGCGGCGATTGATCCTAATGCGAGTAGCAGCCGGAACACCTTCAGGACGGTCCATTATGCTGACATCGTAGAACTCTCTTTCGGGCATGCTAAAGATCCCCGTGGCGAGTGATGGGTTCTCTTGGATAGGCCCGGGAAAGGCTTCCATGTCAGATTCGGTTTCCCACAATGCGATGGCTATGGCCCGGTCGTTCGTATCATCTATCGCAGTGACGATACCAGCGTTTCCAGGGGCTGACCTGATCGCAGGGGCAACCGTTTCTTTAAACAATCTAGCCGCATCGTCATATTTGCCAGGGTCTATCTGAGCGATGTTGAACCTTGCACGCACGTTTATCCTCCTCTGGTCCGGATCCACTCAGGGCCATCATATCAAGATTCCTGCACCATAGGGGTTTCCGATATCTCTTAAAAATCGGATAGGATTTCGGGTATTGGTTCCAGGGATCGCTGAGGGTTGGATCCTGTGCTTACAGGTCAGCCTATATGGAAGTACCCCACCCGGTTTGGGACCCATGGATATCCGGCTAATAATTCCATCACCCCAATTTGTTAGAATAGTGGCACGGAGGGAGTGATGGGTCACAACTGGGCATTGTCTTGGATTTTGATGCTTGTATTATCGGGCATCACCGGGTTGGCTTGCTCTACTGCGCCATTAGCCCCGACGCCAACCTCTGTAGTCGTTCTGCCAACGACTACCCCGACTCCTCACGTCGCCATCAAGACGGTTGCACCGTCTAGCCCTACACCTATTCCTCCAACAGCGGCATCTACAGCCATACCAACTCCTACCCCTCCGTCTGTTCCTCCGACAACCCCGCCTACTTTATTACCCTCTCCGGCTGTGACGAGTCCAACATACGAAAAACCGATTGTTGCAGAAGGGTTAGTCCGGATGTCTGAAATTGATGACCTTACGCGATGTGCCTTAGGCCGGATGAAGGACTGTACCATGGAGCCAGCCATCGAAAATGGTTTGTTAGAGACTGGCCTGAAGCCACGCTTTCCAGACTCCGCGGATTGCCGAGACATCGATGATTATTGGGCAATGGACTATACCGCCAAGCGGAAGGGTAAAGAATACTATCATGGCGGAATAGACATGCCTGCTCCTTCCGGAACGCCTATTATAGCCGCAGCTGATGGCACGGTCATCGGAAAGTTCCTGGGAGACCTTAGTCCACGTGGGATAGAAATTGTTATTCGCCACAGCCCTAAAGATACGGGGCTTCCTTTCTGGACTTATACTCAATACACACATTTTTCTGAAATGCCTGAACAAGAGGTCGGTCAACAAGTTCGCATGGGAGAAGTTCTCGGTCCGACTGGTAATTCTGGGATCGATGTCAAAACCCGCAAGCAGAGCGAACACCGGCGGACGGCTGTTCATTTCGGGGTGTTTTACAACACAAGTGGTGATTATGCTGTTCCTAAGGGCAAGATGGTCATTCCCGCCGAAGGTAAATGGATGGATCCCAACGCGATGTTCCGACAGAATCCACCTTATGATTCATCGAGCTTAAAAGAACTACCAGAGGACGAAAAAAATATACCCATATCCATCATGTTTGAAGATGGGATTACTATCCCATCCGAGGCCAAAATCGTTTGGCCTTATTTCTGCGATCCACTTTAGGTATCAGATGACTCGATGAGTGAAAGCTGGACAAGTCGGCATCAGGATCCGGATCCTTGCAAGTTGAATCGGTCTAGCGATGGGCCGACCAGTATGAAAGTACCCCACCCCGGTAGCTTCTCGAAGTGGTTTTAGAGACACCCCATCGGGAAGGCAGCTGGGGCGAGTGTTTAAAGGATAGGGGCGTAGATATCGTCAGTGATGGCGACTCTAGCATGACCCAAGAGCCGCCGTTCAGTCAGTTCCGACCTTCCTGATGAAATCCATGACGGTACCAGCGAGGATCTCGGGGATCTCTACCTTCATGTTGTGACCCACACCATCGAAGGTCTTCAAACAAGCATTAGGGATATTCTCCGCCATCAGGTGTTGGGCGTCCAAGGGCGTGATCTCGTCTTGATTGGACGCCATGATCAGAGTCGGCGCATAGATCTGGGGTAGCAGAGAGGTGAGGTCCTGAGCCAGTAGACATCCCTGCAAGCCCAAAACCATCTCCGCCGCTGTTTTCTCGCCGGAGGACGCGTACCATTCAACCAGTTCAGGCTCAACGTTTGGGCCAAACCGCTCTTTGGAGTTAGACGCGAGCCAGGCCTTGGTTCCCTGTTCTTCCAAAGTCCGCCTCCAGACGCTGGCGTCGATCGCCGCTCCCATCTGGGCGAGCTTGGGCGTTGATGCCACCAGATTCAGAGTGTGAGTACGATCTGGGAAGTCATGGGCAAATTGCAGACTTATGATACCGCCCGCTGAAGCTCCTACCACGTGTACTTTATCGATCTCCAAGTTGTCCAAGACCGCCGTGATATCGGCGGCCAACCCCGGCAGTGTGAAGTTCCCATCCGAAGGACCATCTGTGCCCGCATGTCCCCTCATGTCGAACCTGAGAACTCGATAGTGCCGTGCCAGCGTTGGCACCCAGGCCCGCCAACGATGAAGATTGCCTCCTGCAGCGTGGTGGAGCA
>PAIW01000140.1 GCA_002710885.1 Chloroflexota bacterium
AATTCATTGCGAAAATTGGAACCACAACAGAAGCAGGGCCACGGCTGAGTGCGGTGTAAAAAGCAACGACACCCACCGTCAGCGTCACGCACGCCAGTCCGAGGTAAACCGTCGACAAGCTGCCGTTCAGGTGAGCGATGATACTTTGGCCGCGAAACACAACCAACGCGAAGCCTGCCATGACCAATGCCGTGTTCGTTACTGCAAGGGCAACCTCTGCAGGAATCTGCCTCAAGGCAAGCTTCAACACCACCGCGTTGACTCCGTAGACAACCATTGCAAGTATGGCCCACGACGTATAACTCATCCATATCTCCTGAAAGTCAGTTCAAGCTTTCCACCTTCGCCACTGAGGTTATGACGGGCGAATCGAAGTTTCTGGTCACGCGATCCCACCGGTGTTGAGCAAAATCACATTGCGCGGTCTCAGACTCGATATGACGAAGTGAGAAATCGTAGCGCAGGCGAATTTAATCGACGGCCACGACTGGCTCCACGGCACCTTCGTCAACGGTGAGCAGCACCCCGCGCCCGATGTTGTTCCTCATTCTTCCGTACTCGGAGCTTAACTCCGCTCCGGCCAGCAGAATGAGACTGCTCACGTAGGCCCACAGCAGCAAGACTATCACCGGAGTCACAGATCCGTATATGTTCTGGTAAGTTGAGCGTTCCAGATAGAAAATGAACAGGTTTTTCGCCACCTCAAACAGCAAAGCTCCCAACACGGCGCCGGGCCAGATGTACTTCCAGTATGTCTTTGTATTCGGCATGAACTTGTAGATCAACAGGAAGATCGCCAGTACCAGAATGAATGAGAACCCCTGGAGAAGAATCTGCCCAACTTGTTGGACCAAAAAACCGAGGGCCGGAACATCATACCTCGACAGGGTTTCGGCTGTGCGGACCACTGTCGCGCTGCTGAACGACAAAGCGAACAGAATACCGACCGTCAGGGCCATCAGTAGCTGTCGAGGCTTGCCCTTGTACAGCGGCCTGTCGGTTTGGATATCCCAGGCTCGGTTAATGGAACGATTCAACGCGCCGAACACTGCGCTTCCTGCCCATAACATCCCGATTACCGAGAATAGCCCCAAGGCGCCCCGCACTCCTATTGCCGCGTCGATGTTGTCCTGCACCAGAAGTTCGGAACCTGGAAGGAATCCGCCAGTCAACTCTATCACTTGTGACTGAATCTGCTCAGATCCCAAGAAGAAGCTCAGAATGGCGATTAACCCCAACAGCAAGGGAAACAGCGAAAAAAGAGCGTAGTAGGCGACGCCCGCCGCCATGTGGGAGACGTCGTCGTCGGAGATTTCTTTGGCGGTGCGGATTGCCAGGCGGATAACGAACATTTCGCCGATGCGTCGAACGATCCCGCCGAATTGGCGGTCGGCGGCGTTTGAGATTCGTTGGAAAGTGGAGGCAATGAAACGGTCTGGAATCATATGTGAACTTCTACGGGCAAATTGTGGGCTCAGTCTTCGCAAGTCGCTACTTATTGAGATTAGCACAGGCCCGTCCACAGAGGTGCAGATAAATGGCTAGGACAATGCCTGTCGAAACGCGGTCGCAATTTCATCGTTGCTCTGCCTCAGCAGGGTTGTGTTCACCGTAAGGTGATGCCGCCCGTAGTCATCCGGCGTTGTAGGCACGAATATCCAACTCTCTTTGAGTCTGTCTGCCAGAGGGTCGATGTCAATGGAACCGTCAAGGGTCAGTGGGAAGATATTGGAGCCGTGTTCGTATTGGCCAATGTGGATTCCATCGATACGGTTTAATTCGTCTAACAAGTCTTGTCCCTGGGCCATTGCCTTCGCGAACCGATCCTCGAACCCATCGATTCCATCCAGAGCCAAAGCCGCCGCGAATGCTGAGGACGACAACCCGGAGCCGAACATTCGACGGTCGTGATAAAGGCCTTCACAGAACTGCTCTTTCCCAGCCAGTATGGCGCCAAAGGGAGCGCCGAAGTATTTGTACATCGAGACGTACACTGTGTCGAACAGCTCCGAATACTCTTTCTGGCTGTCGCCACGGGCCGCGCACATCATG
The DNA here is from genome assembly GCA_002710885.1 of Chloroflexota bacterium. The sequence goes on from PAIW01000140.1 coordinate 2,053, forward strand.
TACAGCCTTGCGCCATCCAGATGGGTGCCGATGTCATGCTCACGGCAGTAATCGGTCATCACTTTCATGTCGGCGAGGGGCATGACTTGCCCGCCCTGCCTTCGGACCGGCGACTCTATCATCATCGCGCCCACAGGATTTGAAACCCTTCCGGTGTCAGAGCGCGTGACCGCCGCCTGAAGTTCAGACATCGTGAAGAACGCCTCGCCCTGTCCCAATGGGACCATGTGTATGCCGCTGAGTTGCTGCACACAGTCGCCCGTGTCGTTGTACATGTGACTCTGTTCCTGCACAATTGCTCTGGGCTTCAGTCCGCAGAGTCGACGTATCGCCAGGTGATTGCCGAGGGTGCCTGTGGGCATGAACACCGCTGCTTCCTTGCCCAATTCCTGAGCCATTCGCTGCTCAAGGGCTTCCACAACACCCCCGAGGGTGTAAGTGTCAGCGGCGATCCCGCTATTCTGCTGGATTGCCACGAGTTGCGAAAGCATGGAGTCTGGAGTTTTCGGTTCTCCGTCGCCCGAGAACACAACCGAAGTTGCAGAATCAGTTGGCAGTCGNTGTTTAGCCGTGGAAGACTCGACCTCTTGTATCTGGGTGTCCGGCGCGTTCATTCCATCCCTCTCTTTTTGGATCATGGTCACTGATGCAGGTTNGTCTCCGATGATATGGATGCATTCGTCCAGTGTCAACGCANCCGNCCACCGCCATTGACAGTCCAACACGCTCGACGTANTATCGNTGACCGAACCTCTACCTTGACCCAGGAGCCTCCGATGTCCCACGTCAGTTTGAAGTGCACGGCCTGCGGCAATCTACACGATTCCAGNATGGACACGATCCAATGCCCCGACTGCGGCGAGCCGNTGGACGTCCNCTACGNCCCTAATCGNCAGACCGGAGACCACACGTGGGCGGGCGTCCCGATCCCAATGCCATATCATCAGACAGGNCAATCTGTGACATTAGGNGANGGCAACACTCCGGTAGTNGCTNTGAACNGGGTCGCNGGGGAGGTCGGAATCCAGAACGTCGANGCNAAGCTAGAGTANATGAACCCCACCGGTTCGTTCAAAGACCGTGGAACNGCNGTCATGATGTCGGTGGCAAAGGAACTCGGCGTCACTGAGGTGGTCGAGGACTCGTCCGGCAACGCCGGAGCNTCGGTGTCNGCCTATGCNGGAAGGGCAGGAATAATNGCCCATGTATTCGCGCCTGCCAACGCGCCAGAAGCGAAACTCCAGCAGATCAAGGTTTACGGCGCTCAAACCCACTCCATCGAAGGCCCNCGAGAGGCCACNACCCAGGCGGCAATCGACTACTATCAACAGCGCGGCCTGGTTTACGCATCCCATAACCTCAGCCCGTATTTTCTGGAAGGCACNAAGACGTTCGCCTACGAACTGGCGGCAAGNCCGGNCGGCGTTCCCGNTCACGTGATAATNCCTGTNGGCAACGGAGCGTTGTTCATCGGAGCATGGAAAGGGTTTCAAGAATTGCTGGCTGCNGGNCGAATCGACAANNCNCCCAAGATGCACGCCATTCANGCNGACGGAGTCATGCCGGTCGCGGCGGCTTTCGCCGGGAANCCCTGGANTCTGNAAGACAGCAGNCCGACCATCGCTGGGGGCATCTCGGTGGCGACGCCCCCCCGGAAACAACAGGTACTGGATATCCTGTCNGCCAGNNGAGGGCAATCCATCGCCGTCGATGACGCTTCTATCGTATGGTGGCAAAAGGCGATGGCATCCAAAGAAGGCATCTACTGCGAACCGACTTCAGCGGCGGCCTTCGCTGGGCTTCAAATACTGGCTGAACTTGGTCACATCTCGCATGAACATCGCGCGTTAGTGGCTGTGACCGGTTTTGGCTTAAAAGACGCCCCGCCTGCATAAGATTGAACGAGGAAACAACATGAGCCAGGCACCGAAAATGACCCTGTGGGGCATTGTGCTCAACCCGCCCGACGCTCGAGAGCTAGCGGCATTCTATCGTCAACTACTTGGGTGGGCCATTGAGCAGGACTACACCGAATGAGTGAAACTCAGTCCTCCCGACGGAGGGACGGTCCTGTCGTTTCAGACCGATGCGGCATACATTCGACCAAACTGGCCCGCTGGCCCCGACCATCAACAGATGATGCTCCACTTGGGCATCGGGACCGACGATCTTGATGCTGCTGAAGCACACGAAGTAGCTTTAGGCGCAGTGCTGGCAGATTTTCAACCCCAGGACGATGTGCGAATCTATCTTGACCCGGTTGGTCATCCATTCTGCCCGTTCCTTCACCGTTGACGGAATGGAACCTGGATGCTCAACCGAACGTCGGATCATCCTTTCAACAAAATGTCGCGCGTGAGCTCGATCTGACCATGATGCTGCGCCAGTTCCTCAAGAGTGTGAATCAATGCTGCCCCCTGAGTCCAGCCCTCGTATTCGGAGCCTAGTGGGAAGTATTGCTGATTCGGGCCCGTCGGAGGCGGCTGATCGCCTTGCACATGCTTAATGTCTTCACGAAGCTGACGTTTCAAATCAAGCACTGACTCTCGAAGATCGGCCACTTTGCCGGTAGCCACAAACTCGGAGGGCCGGTCCCGCTTGAAATCGCGATCTGCCAGGTGAACGCCGATCCAGTAGTGGCAGACGGCTACACTGTGATAGAGAATCGCAAAGGGCGAGTTGGCACCGGGAAGACCGGGGTTTCGGTTTGCCAGATCATCTCCAAGCCNCTCAACAATGNCCAGCATCCCGTCGAGGGCTCGGTCAACAAACAGCATGAAGTCNTCCNGCGATATTTCCATTTTTCAGTTTCNCCGTTATGAACTANCCGACGGCTTCAAATGCTATGCGGAATCCTTCCAACGAACCTGCTANCGTTTCGTCAGTCACGCANTAAGACAGTCGGAAGTNGCCCGGCGANCCAAATCCCCTGCCTGGCACGACCAGCACGTTGCTCTTTTGAAGCTCGNCNGNGAACTCGACGTCGTCTTCAATGGGCGATTTAGGGAACATGTAAAACGCGCCCTGAGGCATCGGCATCTCGTAGCCAATCTNTGTCAGATTCTGGTACATGAAATCCCGCTTGTCCTGNTACTGCTGAACGTCAATGGTCACGGATTGCAGGTTCTTGACGATGTGCTGGATNAGCGCNGGAGCGTTCACGAATCCCAGCGTGCGGTTGCAGAAGACCAGNCCNTCCATCAACTCCGTCTTGTCATCGTAATCAGGGTGAACCGCGACGAATCCTATGCGCTCCCCAGGCAGAGCCAGGTCCTTCGAGTGCGAAGTCGCGACGATGCTCCGCACATGATGATCGAAGATGTGAGGATACTCCAGGCCATCGAACAAAATCTTNCGGTACGGCTCGTCGCTGACCAGGAATATTTCGCTGTCGAACTCCTTCTCTTTACGCTGTATGATCTCNCCCAACTGAGCAAGAAGCTNCGCGCTGTACAGAACGCCNGAAGGGTTGTTNGGCGAGTTCAANAGGACAATTTTCGTGTTCTCCACGATGGCNTTCTCAAANGCGTCCAGGTCTGGCAGGAAATCATCNTTCGGCGGCACGACCTTGCANGCCCCNCCGTGGTTGTCCGCGTAGAAAAAGTATTCTACGAAGTATGGAGCGAAGATCACCACCTCGTCTCCNGGATCAAGAAGGGTTTTGAGGATGACGTTCAGNGCNCCGCCNGCTCCACAGCACATGATGATCTCGTTAGCCGTGAAATNCTGGCCGGTTTCCTCTNTAAGCTGGGCCGCCACCGCATCCCGAGTNTCGACGAATCCGGCGTTGGGCATGTANCGATGAAGCCCTGCNATTGGATTNTNGGCAACCNGNCNAAGCTCGTCAAAGAACTCCTGCGGAGGCTCCATGATCGGGTTTCCCAGCGAGAGATCGAACACGTTCTCCTCGCCGAACTGCTGTTTGAGGGATATCCCTTCCTCAAACATCTTGCGAATCCANGACCCNTGCTCCATGNAGCCTTTGACCTTGTTGGATACTGCCATGACGCCCTCTCGGATGGTTTTTCTCTCCCNCGCTCNCGGCGCGAGGNTCCGCGAATGTAACCCGTGGCTTNACNGCTGTCAACACTGCCTTGACACCTCAAAAGGCTTTAGNTACGCTTAAACAGCCACCCCAAGTGGGCCTGTAGCTCAGTGGTAGAGCGGTCGGCTCATAACCGATTGGTCACAGGTTCGAACCCNGTCGGGCCCACTCCTTACATAGCTTGTNCANTTCTGCTTGCGATCACCGCGCGTCGCCTGCTCCCTGGAAACCATTCAAGCCAACTTGAGTCTACAGACGAACGGCTTGTTTGCCAGTAGTTCAAATCTGGTTATGCGTGCGACCAATTGTTCGATTTTGTCAGTCTATATCACAGTCCATCCGAAAAATGCCGTTGACGCCAGACACCTCCAACAGCAAGAATTGATACAGTTCATTGGCTCCATAGTTTGAAACAAGAAACAGACATAGGTGGATGACGGGAAAAATGACGATCGCAAAAATAGCGGTGTTCACGCTACTTGCTTCGGCATTCCTGGGATTCGGCGGCGGATTTCGAGCGTCGGCTGTCTCGGCCCATGTTGGCGGAGACAGCTTCGAGATATTCCGAGGCCAATCTGATGCCTTCGAGGTAACGATTGACGTTTCCCCTAGGACACCTGTCGTCGGGCCGGTCCACTTCACGGTAAAAGTGTCGGACTCGGCAACCGCGAATATCGTAACCGACGCCCGTATTCTGATCGTTGTTTTCGACGAAGAGGACGCGCCCACGATTCAAACGCTAGTGTTGAACACTCCTCTTGCGCCGGACTTCTATGAAGGCAACCTCACCTTTGAGCTTCCGGCTGACTATACGCTGAGAGTTGACCTGGATAGCCCAACTCTCGGATCGACGACCTTCAGGGCTCCTTTCACCGTGAGGTCTGGCACGCCCATAGAAAATCCGTTGGGGACATGGATTTTCTTGTTGGTGACTGTCGCGATCATAGGCGGCACAGTATACGTTGGATTCAGCGCCAAGAAGGCACAACGGCAACGATAGCCTAGTCCATAACATCGTTCAACACCAATCGCTCGCCCTCCTGATGGAACGTCACCGTGACAAGATTTCCCTGGAGCATATGCTCGCGCAGATGGCTGGGCGTAAATCCTGAGAAAATCCGGTTGTCCGCTTCCAGAAGGAAGGACTCTCCCGTTTCGGTCTCCACCGTGAAGGACTCGACCTCCAACAGTGAGGCCGCCTTCACGTCAGTCAAACGTCCACGCACGGTGCGTTCGTCAGCCGCCGGGGATTCCGTGCCCCCTCCTCCACAGCCCAGCGACAACACGATCATGACCATCAAAATCAGCATATCCAATTTGCCCATCATCGGTTATCCGAAGAAACCTGGACATAAAACAAATTGACTGTCCAGAGAGGATTTTCGTAGTGTTGTATCGAGGATATTTTTGATATGCGTTTAATACTTTTATCAGTTTTGTTCATGGTTGGACTCGCCCTCTGGGGCGTCACCTCCGCGGTTCCTGCCGTCCAGGCCCAAACGCCTTCGGATCGGCTCACTGTGCTGATTATCGACAGAGCGTCGATTCAGGGCAGTCAGGAAAACATCGACCTAATTAACTCATTTTTGGGCCTATTTTTCAAACTCAAAGAGGGACAGCCCTTTGTGTTCATCCAGTTGGATGATCCGACTACTCCGCTCGGTCCGGTAGAGACTGACCGCGAAGACTTCAGCGGCTTCCGCGATCAACTTGGAGAGGCACTGTTGGCGACCAGCACACCGAGCGTCGGGCTGGCGGGCACGCTTGCGGAAGTGTACAACCTGCTCAACGGTCTCAGCGCCGGCGCCGAATCCGTCATATATTTCGTCACAGCGTCAGATTCCGGCACAAATCCAGACGCCAGATTCGACATGCTTGAGCCTATTCTGAATCTTCATATTGAGGCTGGATGGCCCGTTTTCACCGTCGTGTTTCCAGGAACGAACCCTGGGTTCGGGAGAGTCTTGCAGGATGTTTCGGACAAAACAGGCGGCGAGTCTTATTTTCTTGACACCCCAGACGGTTTCAGAGATTTTACCGATAGAACTCTTCGCTTGGAAAGCAAGGGATCATTGACCGAGGTGGACAGCGCCGTGTTAGACCCGGACACGGTAATCGAGATTAGCCTGAACATCGCCCCCGGCACCGATAAGACCACGCTAATGTTCTTCAAAGACAACGAAGTCACGGACTTTAGGTTGAAGAACCCCTACGGTTTCGAGGCGTCGACCGGCGATCGAACGTCTTCGTCCTTTGTCGAACTTCCCCATCTGGTGATGTGGGAGCTTGTGGACCCCGTGGCAGGGAAGTGGCAGATCGAGGCCCGAGGCAACCAGGGTCAGATTTCAGCCTGGGCGTTGTTCACTAACAAGTACACGCTGGGCATTCAGGATTTCGGAGCCGTACCAGTCGGGAATCCGGCGACCATCATCGCGTTCATCAATGAAGACGGCACGCGAACTACGGTTGAAAGCGCCAGGCTGTCGGTCAAGGTGACCGCGCCGGACGGGTTGTCGATTATCCATGAGCTCAATGACGACGGTGTCGATGGTGACGCCGTCGCCCAGGACGGTCACTATGCGGTGACGATTCCACCGTTGACCGCTGAGGGCGAATATCGTGTGGACCTGGAGCTTTCGTGGCCCGGTTTTGAACACACGATAAACGCCCGCGGGTCCTTCCAGGCTCAGACGTTTCCTGCCCTCTCTGTCACACTGGAGCGAACGGAACTGCTGATTCCCGGAGACCGGGCCAAGATCGCAACGGTATTCGCCAACGTCAACGGCCAGCCTTTCTCCGTGGTTGTCGAGGACATCACTTTGGAACTGGCGACCAACGCAGGCGAAGCGGGCAACCTCGAACTGGTCCCGCAAACCATCATCACCCCGGGCCGGGCCTTTATGTACGATCTTTTCTACACTCCGGGGGCAGAGGCGTTTACCACAGTGATCATGCGCCTTAACCTTGAGTACGCAGGGCGACAACATTCTTTCGCCACCGACACGCTGATCCTGTCTTCGTACCTGCCCACACCTGTGCCTGCGCCTCTTCCAACTCCATTCCTACTGACCGCCGTGCCTGTTCCGACACAGGTGCCGCTTCCAACTCCGGTTCCGGCCCCTGTGATAGCAGACGACGAACCGCCAATCATCCTGATCGTCGTGTTAGCTGTAGTAGGCGGAATAATCGTGATTCTGGTGATATTCCGGCTGTCCCGCCCGACGCCGTACGGTTTCCTATACAACGATCAGGGCGAGGTGGTGGTGGATTTTGCCGGTCTGGTGCGTTCTCCCATGTCGAACCTTATCTCCCGCAATGTCGTTCGAGGAGTTGAGGTCGGAATCCCTGGCCTAGAGGGCGTGACGTTCACATTCCGAGGCTCCGGCGCGTTCATGTCCAGCAA
>PAIW01000141.1 GCA_002710885.1 Chloroflexota bacterium
ATGTGGGAACACCGCGCGAAGATAACCGGGTTGATGAGTCAACCGATCACCGTCAGGCTTTTGAGCCCGATAATGCCCCCCGCCCAGTCGATAGACTCGGGCGCAAGTCATACACAACAGGTGATTCTGTTTCCAACCCCTTTGGGGCAGGATGCACTACGTGGCATCCTTGAAGAATTTGCGAAGGAGCAACAAGCGCATGGCAGGCCCAGATTTAGACTGGCTCAGACCATATTCGGACATGATGGCCCTGCGTTTATCATGGAGGGCAGCTACGAATCAGTGTCCGAACTAGAGGCCGTTTCGCAACAGAGGGTCGAAAGAGCTAGCGCTTTGAGAGCAAAAACTGCCGCTCATCTGGAAAGGCCATCGATTCGACGCGTTCGAGAAATCATCGTTCCGACGGACAATTAATCGATAACCAACGTGGAATCTAATCGCCACTCCCGAGTAGAAGGATAGATCACTGGAGTTAGGTGGTGGATGCCTGCCAGCACACGCACTCAGCGGGTTTCATGTTGCCTTCAGTTTACTCAATCTAGACCGAACAGAATCTGGCGAATGAAGCGATCAGACATCGCTGAATAACCCCATTGGCGGGGGGGTCGAAATGATCGACTTAACCGCCGTGGTACCCTGTGCCCAAAATGAATAATGAGACTCCCGAAATGAAAACGCACAATCCCCGCACTTGCGTGCAACTTTAGAGAATGGGTAGAATGATGAGGCACTAATTAAGAATTCATCTCTCTTGTCAGGACTATCTACGATGGAAGCCTCAGAACTGGTAAAGCTGGAACCCAACCCCAGAATCGACAATTTCACCCCCGGCGACACGGTGCGGGTGGGCATTCGAGTCACCGAGGGCACCCGCACCCGCACACAGGTCTTCGAAGGCGTGGTGATACGCAATCGCGGTTCTGGCCCTGGCGCGTCCTTCACTGTCCGCCGAGTCAGCTACGAGATCGGGGTCGAGCGAACCTTCCTAACACATTCCCCAGCAGTCGAGTATGTAGAGAGGACGCGGCGCGGCCTAGTCAAGCAGGCACGACTGTACTACCTGCGCGGCAGGTCCGGTCGAGGCGCGCGCATCAAGGAAGACCGCAGAAACAGGTAGCCTTCCAATCCGGCCACCGACTAGACCGACACAGTGAACGGAGGTCTTCGGCCAGATGAAGTTCGCCGAGGTAGCAGTCGATGCCCCAGCAGGCCGTGATCGCACCTTCAGCTACTCGATACCTGACCATCTCGATATTGTTCTGGGCCAATCTGTCAAAGTTCCCTTCGGCCCTCGGACGCTTCAAGGCATCGTCTTTGCGGTTGTAGATGCGCCACAGGTTGAAGAAACCCGCGACATCGCTGACACTCTCAGCGCCGACGCGCTTCTGGAATCTCATCAGCTTTCGCTGGCTCGATGGATCAGCGATTACTACCTCAGTTCGCTGTTTGAATCAGCCGCTCTCATGCTCCCCCCAGGTGGTCGCTTTCGCCCTCGCACGTTCTACTCTCTGAGTCCCGACGTTGACGATGTGGCCGAGGCCGCAAACTCTCCACATCAGCAACGGTTTTTGGAATATATCCAACGTCACGAAATGGTTGACGCCGGGAGACTCGACCGCGCTCTCGGCCCCAACTCCCGCAGCGTGGCGGCTCGATTGGTCGAACGCGGATTGCTGGAGAGCAAAGTCCGAAGCTCCAGCCGGCAGATGACCCACAAGCTGGTGGAACACATCGCTCTGAACCCCGAAATGCTGGAAGAAATCGGGGTATGGTTAAAAAATGCTCCCCGACGAGCCGCAAGGCAGGCCACGCTGGTTGATGCTCTCTTGGAAGCAGACGCTCCACTGCCTGCAACTGAAGTTCGCAAAGAGTTCGGCGCTCACAATGTCGCCAGGTTAAGAGAGCGGCAGTGGCTGACCATTACCCAGCAGCGAACCGACCGCGACCCGTTGGCTGGCCAGATGTTCGATCCCGAATCTGCCGTCTGCCTTACGTCCCAACAACAGTCCGTCACCGATGCCGTTTGCGCCGGATTGGATCATCCAGATGAAGCGCCGCGAACGTTTCTGGTTCAGGGCGTCACAGGCTCCGGCAAGACTGAAATATACCTGGCGGCTGCCGAGCGATGCCTTGAGCTTGGACAGCGGGCCATCGTCATGGTGCCGGAAATCGCCCTCACACAGCAAACTATTGAACGTTTCGCATCCCGCTTCCCGAATCGAGTCGCCGTGTTGCATAGCGGGCTGTCGGCTGGCGAGAGGTTCGACCAGTGGTGGAAGATCCGCGAAGGAGACTACGACATCGTAGTCGGCTCCCGAAGCGCAATCTTCGCGCCGATGCCGAATCTGGGTCTGGTTGTCGTGGACGAAGAACACGAGTGGACGTACAAACAACAAGACTCCAACCCTCGATACCATGCCAGGGACGTTGCCAACAAACTGGCCGAGTTAACAGGCGCGAAAGTTCTATTGGGCAGCGCGTCGCCGGACGTATCAACCTATTACCGGAGTCTGGCAAAGCAGTACGGCCTGCTCATCCTGCCCGACCGGCTGATCGTATCCAAGAACGGCAAGCCGACGCCCGCTCCGCTGGCGGATGTTGACATCGTCGACATGCGACAGGAACTCAGAGAGGGCAACCGCGATATGTTCAGCCGTCAACTTGACGCCGAGATGCAGGCTTGTCTACACGCTGGTAATCAGATGATTCTGTTCCTGAACCGTCGAGGCACTGCGTCGCAGTTGCAATGCCGTAGTTGTGGTCACCAGATGCGTTGCGCCAAGTGCGACATCGCCCTCACCTATCACCGACGGACGGGCCGCCTCATTTGCCACTACTGCGGGACACGACGTCGAATCCCGGAGCGATGCCCCCAGTGCCTCGGATACCGGCTCAGCTACTACGGCATCGGCACCCAGAGCGTCGCCGAAGCCCTGGAGCAAAGGTTCCCGGACACTACTGTTCTGAGGTGGGACCGAGACGCCACGCGCAACATCGCGGATTACCGGGAGCTTATCGAAAAATTCAGAACGGGCGAGGGCCAGGCGTTNGTCGGCACTCAAATGATCGCCAAGGGCCTGCATTTCCCATCGGTCACCCTGGTAGGCGTCGTCCTGGCAGATGTTGGNCTCAGCATCCCGGACCACCGAGCCGGTGAGCGGGCGTTTCAACTATTGTGCCAAGTGGCAGGCCGAGCGGGTCGAGGCGAACGACCCGGCAGAGTCGTTATTCAGACATACCAGCCTGACAACTACGCCATTCAAGCCTCAGCCGCTCAGGACTACCAAAGCTTCTACCACAAAGAGATGGCATACCGTCGAGAAAGAGGCAATCCGCCGTTCAATAAGTTGATTCGCTTACTTCACACTCACATCAACCAGACAACATGCGAGCNGGAAGCGCGCGCCGTCGCCAGAGCTATGGCTGATGAACGAGATGCGCGAGGCATCGGAAGCATCGAGATTTTGGGGCCGGTTCCGGCATATCCGGCTCGTTTGCGGGGCAGATACCGCTGGCACATCGTCCTCAGAGGCCCGGAACCTCGCGCGCTGTTGGACCAAGTGGCCCTTCCGCGAGATTGGCACGTGGACATTGATCCAGTTTCGCTAACCTGAAATGATTCGGGTGCGGCATCGAATCGAAACCCGCATTTATCGAACATCTAACGAGACAAAAATTCTGACGGCCGCTTGGTGAGAATCGCTTCGGCNTCCTCGATTATTCGACGGAGGATGGCACCCGTAGGCTCAATCGACGACAGTAGCCCCACGGCGTTTCCAGCCCGCACAGGAACAACGCTCATANCCCTTGCCTCAGTGCCAGCCGCAATTTGTTGTTGAAGATCAGCGCGGTTGCGGGCGACTTCGGCATCTCGTTCATGCCATTGTTTCGTAAATTCGTTGCTCAAAACTCTGTCGCCGACTTCCAATGGAAACGCCGAGGCTGCCCTGAGGTCATAGACCTTGGTAAGCACCGTGCGNTCCATGTCCGTCTGGACAATGTGGTTCTTGATCCAATCCTGGGGCGCGGACTCCTCGCTGGCGACGAACCTCCTGCCGATCCACGCTCCCGGCTCCGAGNATCAGAACCGCGGCCAGTCATCAACCATNGGCGANTCCGCTCGCCACGGTAACTGGAATGTCGACCGCAACGTCGACCACCACAGGAACCATCGGCAGCATCCCATTGTGTCCGGTGTAGCCTCCGGTCTTGGCACCTTGAGCAGTGATCNACGTGTTTTCGATCACTCCTAGACCCTCCGTCGCCTCGTGCAAATAATTTTGTCCCAGGTGTTCCCATACGCACAACCGCTTAACGGCCCGCCCAACAAGCGCTGAATATTTCGACGCGTCGTCTCTTTTTCTGNTNACAATCCTTTGTAATTCGACACCTCGCCTGCACGATTTCGTTCATCCTCATTCCAGGCTCTGAGGCAGCTGTGAATACCCCTGATGATGCTCGCGAAACTCGNCTGTCAAGAACGTTCCNATTTTTGCCTGAAATCCTTGACATCTGAGAAACGTTAGTTTAACGTACGTCATCTAAGAGGTTTTAGAATGATTCTAATTTGATAGAATTTNCACATTCTCCTAAAACCAGATGGCCCAATTCAGGAGCCAACAATTTGGCGACAGCCTCAGATATCCAACAGCGGCTCGAAGAGATGCGCGCGGCGCTCGNCAGACGCGCCGTNGTTATCACGCCCAAGCGGGCCAAGGTGCTGGAAATCCTAGCAACCAGTGACGACCATCCCAACGTCGGAGACCTGCACGCAGAGGTCCAGCGATGGCACCCCTCTACCAGCCTTGCGACCGTCTATAACACCATCGAACTGCTGAAAGAGACAGGGCAGGTGTTGGAATTGGAGTTCTCCGCGGCCGCCAACAGGTACGACGGGCGCAGGCCAGACTCCCACCCTCACCTGGTTTGCATGGAGTGCCAGCGTATCGACGATCTGGAAGTCCCAGAGCCTGAGGGCATTTTTGAGGCTATCGGCGCTGAAACAGGGTACGAGGTGGTTCGGCAGCGACTAGATTACTACGGCATCTGCCCGAACTGCCAGAAAAAACGAGAATCGCGGCTGTCCGGCTAAGCCGGATTTGTCGCGTTGTGCGACCGAGCTTTTATTGAAGGCAACAAGTCAGAATCCTCGAAAGGAGGAATGAGATGGCCAGCAGAGAAGATATTGCATTGATGTCACACCTGATGCGTCGGGCAGGATTTGGCGCGTCCAGGGATGAGATTGAGCAGATGTGCGAACAGGGCTACGAGGCGACTGTCGAACAGCTTCTGAATCCAACGGAACCACCAGTGGATGAGTATGATCTGTACAGGCACCATCCCATCACAGAAGTCCCCGGCGGCGCGGCGGCGCCCGGTCAGGCTGCGTGGCTCTACTTCATGGCGACAACCCAGCGACCGCTTGAAGAGAAGATGACGCTGTTCTGGCACCATGTGTTCGCCACGGGTAACGCCAAAGTGGACAACTGCTTCCACATAATGGACCAGATCGCCATGTTCCGCAGTCAGGGCATGGGAAGCTACCGAGACCTGCTCAAGGGACTGGCAGCCGATCCGGCGATGATATTCTGGTTGGACAACAACGAGAATCACAAGCATGCGCCCAACGAGAATTGGGGTCGAGAGCTTCTTGAACTGTTCTCCCTGGGCGTCGGGAATTACACCGAAAAGGACGTTTTCGAGTGCTCCCGCGCGTTCACAGGCTGGACTCTTGACGCCAAGATGCCCCGATATCCGTATGGGCGCTTCCCGTGGAAGTTCGTGTTCCGCCCCGAGGATCACGACTACAGCGAGAAGACGTTCCTCGGCCAGACCGGCAACTTCAACGGCGAGGACATCATCGAGATCGTCCTGCAACAGGAAGCTTGCTCAAAATTCATCGCTCGGCACCTGTACAACTTCTTCGTGGCTGACGAGCCACAGGTCCCAGCATGGAACATTGAAGAACCTCGAAACCCAGAGGCTATCGAAATGATGGCAAAAATTCTGGTCGAAAACGACTACGAGGTCAAGCCTGTCCTACGAGCGATGTTCAACTCTGATTTCTTCAAAGAGGCCCTGAACCAGAAGGTCAAAAGCCCTGTAGAGGTCGTGATTGGAACGCTGCGCGGCACGGGCGACCTGACCGGCTCCGACCCCAAGTTGGAAGCCCTGGGCAAAGAGCCTGGATACTTGGGTCAGGACATCCTCGACCCCCCCAGCGTTGAGGGTTGGCACACAGGACGCGAATGGATCAACAGCGGATCGCCGGTCAAACGCGTCAACTTCGTGTCGGACCGGGTCAGCGACACCAGCCTCCCTGGGGTCCAGAGGATGGTCGAGCATGTCGGCAACAACGGCGCGACGATGTCCGCCGATGAGTTGGTCGACCGATGCCTGGACATCATGGGTCCGGTGGAGGTCTCCGACCTCACCAAGAACGAGCTCGTTTCCAACGTGGAGAGCGGCGGAGAGATCGAGTTGGGCGGCGAGTCCTTCTCGCGGCGCACTTCGGAAACCTTCGCGCTGATCGCGGCGACCCGCGAGTTCCAGTTCGGTTAAGCCGGCAACCACTTAGTCAAAACGAATCGCAAACCGGATCAAATTAATAACAGATAGGAGAAAAGAGACATGGCCGGAAATGGCAAGCCTCCTGTCCTGGTCATCCTTCAGTTGACCGGCGGAAACGACTACTTCAACACCCTGATTCCCTACAACGATGGAAACTACTATGACATGCGCCCCAGCTTGCAGGTCCCCCAGGACCGGGTTCTCAAGTTGGATGACACTTTGGGTATGCACCCCGCTATGGGCCCGATGAAGGAAATCTACGACTCTGGCGACATGGCGATAATTCATGGCATCGGATATGCCAACTCACCCAGGTCTCACTTCCGCTCAATGGACATCTGGCACACCTGTGAACCAGACACCGTGGGCACCGAGGGCTGGCTGGGCCGCGCACTTAGGGAAATCGACCCCAATGGCGAGAACCCTGTGACTGGCGTCAACGTCGACCAGGCACTTCCCAGAGCGCTGGTGGCCCCCGGAGTGTCCGTGGCCTCTGTCGCTGACCTATCCACCTATGGCCTGCTGACCAGCATTGAGCAGGAAGACCAGCGAAACCAAATGCTCCAGCGATTTGCCAATATGTACGGCCCCGCCGTCGGCACAGGCCAGGTAATGGAGTATCTCGGCCAGACAGGTTTAGACGCACTCAAGGGCGCGGATATCCTCAAAGTGGCCCCTGATCAGTACAGTTCAAGCGTTGAATACGGGTCCAGTCCCATCGCAAAGAAGCTGAAAGACATCGCGCAGATTCACACTGCCGATGTTGGAACCCGTGTCTTCTACACCAGCCACGGCTCCTTCGACACCCACGCGGCCCAGGCCGCGACCCACGCAGGCCTGTGGACCGAGGTGTCCGAAGCGGTTGCCGATTTCTGGGACGACCTCCGCGAGCATGAAGCCGACCAAAACGTGATAATGTTCATGTTCTCCGAATTTGGTCGGCGTGTACGAGACAACGGCTCCGGCACAGACCACGGCGCCGCGGGCGTCGCCTTTGCCATAGGCCCAAGCATCAATGGCGGCATGTACAGCGAGTACCCGCAGACCCGACCCGAGGCTCTGGAGCAGGGCGACCTGGTTCCTAATCAAGACTACCGGGGCGTTTACTCCTCGATCCTTGAGGACTGGTTGCATCTGGAAGCCGCTCCCATCGTAAACGGCCAGTTTGAAGCGCCAGCATTCATCGGCGCTTAATAAAACTGCAATCAAAAATTACCTAAATCGAGAATGTTTCGTATGCCTAGGTCGTGCGTGGGCATGACCTAGGCATACGATAAATCTCGCGTTGAATTGAACTGACAACTCAGTCAAGGCTTCGCATTCGCAGAAGCGAGGCATGCCTGTCTGGGACCGAGATTCGAATAACCAGCAATTTGGGGTACTGACATGCTGACAACTACAGTGGCAGGAAGAACTTGGAATTTTAAGAAAGCCGTTGGCCGCAACGCGGCGGCCGGCAACGGATTCACGCAGCCGTACGACGTGGCCCTGGGGCCGGAGGGCGTGATATACGTCCTGAGCCGCGGGGCTGAAGGCGCGGGCGGCGTCGTGCAGCCCAACAAGCGCATCGGCAAAGTGACGATGGACGATCAGTTCCTCGGAGACTTCGGCCATTCCGAATTCACATGGCCGGTGGCGCTGGCTGTGGACTCGGAAGGCAACCTTTTCTGCTCCGACGAGCATCTTAACACCATCGCCATATACAACGAGGACGGGGAGCGAATCGGCGAATGGGGTGAGGCAGGCTCCGACGAGGGACAACTGGACGGTCCAAACGGAATCACGTTTGACACCGACGACAATCTCTACGTGGTGGACTCTGGGAATGGCCGAGTGCAGAAGTTCACGAAAGATGGCAGTTTCCTGGCGACCTTCGGTTCCGCAGGCTCCGACGAAGGGCAGTTTGACAAGCCGTGGGGGATCACCGTTGACTCCAGTGGAGATCTGTTCGTTGCCGACTGGGGCAATGACCGAGTGCAGAAGTTCTCAGCCGGAGGCACGCACCTAATGACCTTTGGATCCGCCGCCGGAGGCGAGTTGAACCATCCGTCATCCGTGGCTGTCGACTCTGAGGGCGACGTGTACGTTTCGGATTGGGGCAACAAGCGAATTCAGATCTACGAGCCGGACGGAAACGTCATCACGTCATTGCACGGAGACGCCGTGGAGTTCTCCGCCTGGGCCGCAGAGGTCATAAACGCCAACCCCGACGCTCAAAAGGCCTACCGACGGGTCCAAGACCGCACCCAGATGGGCCTGCTAGACCGACCGGTTGGCATCACCATCGATGCGGACGACAACCTGATCATCGCCGACAGTACCCGTGGCCGTCTCCAGGTTTACACAAAGGAGAAAGACTACATGGACCCGCAATTTAATCTCTAAATTGTAGGTCGATTGGCTCTCAGAAAGTATCAGGGGCAGGCGAGAATTCGTCTGCCCCTGTTTTTTGTCATCTTTGTCTCCACCTGTCCACAGCGCCACGGTATCTCTAGCGTCCGAAATGCACGACNCTGGCTTCGACGTCACGCCGGNAAGGCCCACCCTGCAATATGAATCCAGAGGCAATCCAAGTCAAGCCATCAGGCGAGTGTTAACGGCATGATAGGTAATTTCGCCACTTGTCGTCCCTCGGCCCGTTGGTCCCTACCTTCGTAAATTGGAGGCTCCATTGTCCATTTGAGTAGTCATCCCGAACACCGATTACGTGCCTCGGCGGGATGTTCGTAGCACTGTAGAACAACGTGATTNCAATATACCACCCTCTGTTATTGGAGCAGTCCTCTGAATAGGCAAAGGTCGCATTCTGNCTCCATATGTCAGGCTCGTCGATCAGCGTCATAGAATCTTCGTTGATCCGAGCAACTTTGACGTGCGGATGGGGCCGTTGACCTCCAGCGTTTGAAGTCCGCATGATACCTGAAATCATGGTGCGACGTTGCGTAAAAGTGTAGGAGAAGCTCAGAGCCTGATTTTCTACAAGAAGACCGCGGCCGGTAAAGTCCGACCCAGATAATGGCTTTGATAAAGAGTGGAATGCCACTTCCGAAACTAACNAGCGGCAAAGNTGATCAGGAACGGAGGTGGCGCAGTCGAATGACTAGCGCAGTATGTTGTTCGGGATGGCCGCCACTAAACTCAGCGATTGTGTGAACGCGTTCAGAATATGGAAATTCTCAGGCGGCCAATAGCTGACCCACGCCCTTCCGATGACGTTCTCTGCGGGCACGAACCCCCAGTCACGCGAGTCGTTGCTCGCCCGGCGGTTGTCGCCCAGGACGTAGAACGAATCCGGCGGCACCTCCAAGCTTCCAATGGTCCTGCTGTCATGTTGAGTGATGTAGGGTTCGTCCAGAACAACGCCATTTACCGATACTGTGCCCTGTTGAATCTCAATAACATCTCCAGGAACGCCGACCACCCGCTTTACGAAGTCACGNGATGGGTCTCTTGGGAAGTGGAAGATTATCACCTCTCCCTGTTCGGGCTGGTGGAAGGCGAACAGCGAGCGGTCATCCTCGCTTTCGACCCAGGGCAAAAGACTTGCCAGAGATTCTTTGGCCACTCGCAAATAGACGATCTTGTTAACCAGCAGATATTGGCCCTCTGCGAGGGTTGGCTGCATGCTGGAGCCTTCGACCCTGAAATTCTGGACGCTGAATTGCAACACCAGAAATATCAAAAGGGCAAGAAGAACCGTTTCAATTAGTTCCCGTATTAGCTCTCGCACGAACCCCGTACCATTTCATCTAGGTCCAATCACCGCCCNCATGCCGATGTGCCCTGCCTGAATGTCAAACATTGCCGCTCGACCCTGAGACGCATTGGCAATCGCGCCGAGCGCGCGCAACTTAAATAATAACATACACTATAGCTTTGGCCTGTCACACATTATGCGCTATTATCCATTGGTTCTGTCCGGGTGAGATTTTCGATGAATCAAAGCCTGACGCAACTCGATCGACTATANAATGCCCGCAGAACGGGCAGCAAACCGAGGTTTTGATGGACGCTGAAGACTCAGAACTGGTCGTCCGCAGCAAGCACGGCGATCTGAATGCCTTCAATTTCATAGTCCAGCGATACCAGTCTCAGGTGCTGAACTTGNCTGNCAGAAACATAGGAGACAGAGGTCACGTTGTCCACTGGTATCGGTGGCGAAATTGCGACCCCAGCACCCAGACCTCAGCCAATAATTGAGGGACCAACCGCGCCGCTTCGAGCGACCNCNACGCCGCTCGTTCCTGAACGTACACCGGTTCCGTTGCCCACGATCGCACCGTCAATCGAACTCGACGCTGACGACGACGGCCTATCGCTGCCGTTGCGTCAACTGGAATTGGCCGTCGGATCGCTCGCGTTGCTGTTGGCGATTGTCACATTATGGGTGCGCGTGTCGCGACGGCGAATCATCTAGGTTTCTCAGAGCCCGGTGGCCATACATGCGTCAAACNCATGCCAACATCGCACCCGAAATCTGTCCTACGCAAATCCATTTCACTAANTTCAGACGATCCTGGAATTTCACTTGATTCGATGGAAGTTTTTGGATTCGAGTTTCGTCTGTATATATGAACAGGGAAAATCCAGAAGGTTTGGAAATCAAAAAGACATCAACAATCGTCCGAATCGACAAGGAGAATCAACGATGAACATAAAGAAAGCGCTGCCAGTTACTATCGGAATATCGGCGGTCGCTCTGTTTGCGGTCGCATGCAGCAACGAAGAGTCGTCCACAACGAGCGAAACTCCGCAACCACAACAATCGGCTCCTATAGTAACGATTCCGGTCAATCAGACGCCGATTCCTGTGGCCGCGCCCGCTGTCCCCGCCAAGACCGGCCCGGTCGCGGCGGCTCAGGCGGTAAGTTCAGTGGCAAGCTCGGCCAACCTCAGCGGCGCTCCCACGCTTCAATCCACCAGCGGAAACTCCGGCATTTGGGTATCGGGAGAAGGCAGCGTCACGTTGGAACCCGATCTCGCGATGCTGAATCTGGGAGTCGAAACCACCGGCAAAACCGTTGCGACCGCGAGAGTCGAGGCCGCAACAGCGATGGACGCGATGGTCACATCACTTAAGAGCAACGGCATTGCAGCCATCGACATCCAGACACAGTTCTTCAACATCTCCCCGCAGTACCAGTGGACAGAGGTTCTGGAGAACGGCATTCGCACTAGCAACCAGGTCTTGACTGGTTACCGGGTCGCCAACAATGCAGCGATCAAGATTCGTGACATGGAAAACGTAGGCCCAATCATCGACGAGGTGTC
>PAIW01000142.1 GCA_002710885.1 Chloroflexota bacterium
TCCTGAGATCGGAAGCGAAATTGAGGCTCTGAGAATCTTCGACGGAGACGGCGTCGCTCGTCTTCTGGACTCTGACACAGACCTGGGCGCAATGCTCATTGAACGCTTGGAACCGGGCGATACTCTGCTGAGCGTCGAGGATGACGAGCAGGCGACATCCATAGCTGCCGGAGTGATGCGAAATCTCTGGAAACCCGCGCCTGTCAACCACCCGTTCCCCACTGCGGAGCGATGGGGACTCGGCTTTGGGAGACTGAGGAAGACCTTCGATGGCGGTTCAGGCCCCTTTCCCTCTGGGCTGGTAGACAGGGCGGAGAGTCTATTTTCCGAACTCCTGGCTTCGATAGGAGACCCATTCCTCATCCACGGAGACCTGCACCACGAAAATATCTTGAGCAACGAGGGTAGATCAAGCGGCCAGAACGACGAACGCGAACCCTGGCTCGCCATCGACCCCAAAGGCTTGGTGGCCGAGCGAGAATACGAGGTAGGGGCGCTCCTCCGAAACCCAATGCCCCAACTCCTGGACGGCTCCAACCCGGAGCGCGTCACCGCCCGTCGAATAGCCCAACTGGCTGAGGAGCTTGGCTTCGACCGAGAGCGCATCCTCGTATGGAGCCTATCCCAGGCCGTCTTGTCCGCCTGGTGGAGCTACGAAGACGAGGGCCACGGCTGGGAGCCAGCCATCGCCGTCGCGGAGATTTTCGCAGGGTTGATTACCTGATTCGTCGCCCGTATCGACTCTTGAAGAACGTTTTTTAAGTCAGAAGCTCCATGAACTCGATGCGTTGGCTTTCGATCAGGGGGCGGACCTCGGCGCCGACTTCCAGGGCTTCAGCGGGCAGTTTGTTATCGGGGCGGGATGGGGAGTCGATGACATCTGCTGTCCACTGGAGGACCACGACGTTTTGCTCTCCGGGGAGGGTGGCCCCGTTGTACGAGACGGTGATCTCGCTGCGTTGGCCTGCGTCGCGGTAAATCTCTCCCTGCCTTTTGACCAGACGCGCCACTTTGGCGGCCTCGCCGGGTTTGGTCTTGTAGATTCTTCGGATAAGGTACACGGTTGATCCTCCGTCATTGGTATTGTGCGATGGTCGTCCGTCTGGAGTGTGTCAGCGCTTCGCTTGTGTGAGGTGACGGCGCAATGATACCAGCAGTGGCACAGGAACAAAACCATTGAAGAGTGTCTAAGGTCTTTTTGAGGACGACGCGGTGGGGCTGTGTGAAGGAGAAATACGTTCGCAGACGACTGGATTCTTCGTTCGGGCTCAGAATGGTGGGTTCCCTGACACCTGATCCCCTAATTCTTCTCGCCTACTTTCGCTTCACGCCAGCCAGCTTGCCAGTGACCAGCATGCGATGGTCGTAGACCATCCGAGGAACGCAGGTCACCAGCGTGATCGTGGAGTCGTCGGTTTCGGTGAGTTGCAGGTCGTCTTGGTGGACGACTTCGGTCTCAGTGACTTGGTAGAGGTACTCGCCGTCGTCGGTGACGATGCTGACGTAAACTGGGTCGCCGTTTTTAAGCATGCCTGGAATCTGAGGCAGGTTCTGGAAAACGTTGCCCTCACCTTTGATGGGGCTTTCCAGGTGGCCGAAGAACCAGGCGTTTCCGGTTTCTCCGGCCTGAGCGGTGGTTGGGATGCGTCCCACCAGGTTGTCTGGAGTCTCGTAGGAGGTGCTGTCCCCCAGATCGATTACTTCGAGGTCTTTGATCGTCGATTCCACGCCTATGGACGGGATTCTGATTGTCCGCGCCTGCGTTCCTCGCCCTCGCGCCAGACCATCGGTGGTTGACAGCGTGACGAATCCGTCTGGGCGGCTGATCACTCCGTATGTGTACGGGTCGGTGCCAGCCCATAGCGGGTCGCCCCAGTACTTAGGGTGAATCTGAAAGCCGGGGTAGATGGAGTTGTAGTTGGACACTAGCGCCTCGGCGTTGGGAGCGACGACCTCGACGGCCGCGAGTTCGGCCATCGGTTCAGTGGAGACATGGATGGATTGGCTGGCCTCGGCGGGCTTGATCACAGGCTCTGGATAGACGGTCCGCACAGGAACGACTTGAGGGACGCGTGTGATTTGAGCCTGAACAGTCTCGTAATTGACTGCCACGCCGCCTGATGCGTAGAAGGCTTCAGGGCTGGTGGCCACGGTGTTTATGGGCTTGAAACTGGTGTCCGGCGTCAGCGCGCCGTGAATCTNGGTGGTCTCGGTTGCCTGAGCGGGAAGTTCCGGCAGCGACACCGGCCCATCTATGACGACGTTCAGTTCGTCGAGCTTGGAGGCACCGTACAGGCCGAACCCGTAGTAACCTCCAACCGCGACCAAAACGGCCGCGCCAAACACGATCATGCCGCTTCCCAGGGCGAGGGTTGCCGATCGCCTGCGTTTGGGGGGGTTTGTCGAGTTCAATTCCTCAGCCTGCGTCATCCCCACCATCTCAGATTGATTTCGTCCGGCGCCGACGCTCGACCCGGCAGTTCAGTATAACATTCGCTTGAAGACCAAGTATCAGGATTTCAGTTCCTTAGTCTAATTAGATGAACTACCAGTTGTTGAAGATTCAAAAAAATCGGGAACGAAAAAAATCCCCGCACTTGGGGGATTTTTCTCTCACTGGATATTTCTGCGGAAACCGCTATCTCATGCGCGGATTGTGGGATGTCCCATCGTGGATCGGCTCGTCGCGATAGACGTCGCCGTTCCTGATTTTGATGTTGAAGTCACAATCNGGATTGCTGCACACCCAGGCTTTGTAATGTATAGGCGCTCCCTGGCTTCCGAAATCTGAGAGCGGCAACAGGTTGCCCTCGGTGCATTTTAGACAATTGGGCCAAGCGTTTACTTCCACAAATTCCTCCTCAGTAGCCACCGCCCTAGTGTTAAATAGCGGGCCAAGGATAACACTTTGGAGATCGATTTAACAACTGTCACATAGTCATCAACGGCACTCTGAGCAAGGAGGGACGCATGTTATCAATATTACGGACTCCGCGGCACGGCGCAATTGACGCGATGTGTGCTTCGAGGGACTTCTATGATGCACACATCCCACCGTTCGAGTAGAGGCATCTCCCCCAACCTAACCTACCCATAACCGATACCTGGATATAACTAACGGGACATTCCTGTAGACGCACTTATACCGTCGAAATGTTAGTGTGTCGTGAACAATAAAGACTCGCTGGCCGGTGGCCCGAGGGTGGGGGCCATCACGATGCCAGAGATTACGCGACTGACACTATGCCGTTGAGAACGAGAGAGAGGATTCAGGAGGAGCCGAATCCTTGCCAAACGGTCCATCATCGAGTTAGCGTCCACTGGCCGGGCTGTAAAGGTGGAACGAGCACCGGTNTGACGTCNGCGTCGTAGAGACGGGTTTCAACCCTGCCCCTACGGATACCCTGTCATGCCGAGTCAAAAGGCGNCAGAACCTGACAACCTCCGCCTACACCTTCTGGAACTTGGTCACCCGCGCGCCGTTGCCAATCTCTGTAACGTAGATGTTGCCATCGAGATCAACGCAGATGCCGTGACCGCCGATGATGCTTCCTTCCTGAGGTTCGTTGCTGCGCCAGCTTGAGAGCAGGTTGTGGTCCAGGTCGAAAATACTGATCCCGCCCTGAGGGCCAGACTCGATAACGTAAACGATGTCGTTCAGCATAACCATGCTGCCGGGCCGGACAACATCGCCCCATTGCTCTAGGAAATTGCCGTCGGCGTCGAAGATCTGAATCAGGTCGTTCTCGCGGTCGGCGATGAAAACCCGGCTCCTGCTGTCTACCCAGATGTTGTGCAGGAGCTTGAACGTCCCCTCTCCAGAGCCTTCCATGCCCCAGGAATGCAAAAGCTCGCCGTCGGCGCTGAACTTGTGTACCCTGTGACCGCCGTAACCGTCGGAGGCGAACAGCTCACCGTTGGGGGCCACTGCGATCCCTGATGGCATGTTGAACGGCATGCCCTGAAAGGAAGGAGACGGGGCCAGCTTTTCGCCCAGCGTGCGTAATTCCTTGCCTGCAGGTGAGTACTCGGTGGCGATGTGGTAGTCTCGATCTACCAACCAAACGTTGTCATTAGGCGAGATGTAGATGCCGTGAGGGTTGGCCGAGAACGTTCCTTCGCCCCAAGAGGAGATGAAGTTGCCATCGGTGTCCCATATTGTCACGGGGTGCAGTCCCCGGCTGAATATGTGAACCTCGTTCTTGGAGTTGACCGCGCCGTCGGAGGCCAGCCCCATCTCCCAGTACTTGGGCATATTGGGCCACGACGGGACCCTCTCGAATTTGTAATCGCCTGATCCGACCTGTGCTGCCATGCTTGATACCCTCCTGTGATGTGGCCCCCGTTTTGCTGACCTTTGTGACTCGCAAATATGAATTCGACCTCATGATAATACAAAACCATACAAAAAGCCCTGGATCGATATTCGACCCAGGGCTAATTTTTCAGACTGTGCTGAAGAGAAACCTAGTCGTCGGCAGCTACCAACGCGCCGAGCCTATCTCGAATGATGGCTCGCATCTCTTTGACACGAGGAAGGGTGGGCATCTGGCCGTCTTCTTCTTTCTTGTCAAAAATCTTGTCCCCGTCCACATAAACCTGCATAATGCCGGCTACGCCTGGGGTGATTTTAATCGCGACATCCTTGCCGCCTTCAGCAAAAAACTCGGAGGCCATCCAGACCGCCGTACCGTGATACTGTCAAGGCACGCAGTAGATGATCTCGATCTCAAACTTTCCTTCACCAGCCATATTTACCTCCTGGCGTTATTGGCGTCAGATTCGTCCGTGGCTCATTTACGCGGACATTCCGGCGCATCCTTTATGACTAGACGAGTTTATAACGGGCAGTGTAGGGTGTCAATATCGTTGCGTGAACAACTTCTCGCTGGCCCACGTTTCAGCGCGGATGACTTAGATGGATTGGCAAAATCCTACCCTCTTTTGATCAATTCCTCCAGGCTAAATTCGTCACTCAACACCCAGTTGAATTGGGCAGCTTCTCTCTCAGTTACCTTTTGGGCCTCCGATATCACGTAGTCGGCAAGCTCAGGAGGGAAGACAACCACGCCGTTCTCGTCGGCATGAACCACGTCTCCCGGATTTACCAGCACGCCGCCAACTTCCACAGGGACCTGAGTTTCGTCCAGCCCAAAGTTGCCGTGAGCAGGAACCGTGCCCACCGCGAACATCTGAAATCCCATTGCGTGGACGGTTTCGACGTCTCTGACTCCGCCATCAGTGACCAAACCAATGGAGCCGACTCTTTTCGCCACATTAGCCATTCCGTCACCGAAATGACAGCCGTGAAACGGTCGTGGCCCTATGTCCTTTGCGACGATGACGGCAGGCACAGGCATTTCATTTATGGCCTGCAAGCAGTCGTACCACACCGATCTGCTTTTCACCTTGCCGGTTGTTGTCGTGTTCAAGGTGGCTGTTACTGCTTGCCCGACCATGACTCCGAGATCAGGAAACTGGCAACTGATGTTCCAACCCATGAAACCTTCGGTGTTGAGACGGTTTTCATGGGTTTCGACCGCATTCGCCACTGTGGGGGTGTCGATTTCTCTCAGAGAATCGAGCTGTTCTATTGTCAGATACTTCATGCTGGGTAACTCCATTGAATTTAGCACTACCATTGTAAATTATTGCAATCGAAAGATGCGGCGGGCGTTGCCAGATCTGATGAGTTCACGGTCCGACTCAGCGATGGACAGGCTATCCACACGGTCAGCGCAGCCTTGCATGTCTCCGATGTTGTGGGGGTAGTCGGAGCCGTAAAGCACTCGCTCCGGGCCAGCCAGATTTATGGCTAGTTGAAGGGCCTGGTCGTCGTAGGTCACGGTGTCGTAGTAGAGATTTTTGAGGTACTCAGTTGGCGGCCTGTCGATGTGTTCACGGGCGTCGGGGATGTTGCGGTAACATTGGTCCAGTCGGGCGGCGATGTAGGGTATGGTCGCTCCGGCGTGGGAGACGATCATGGGCCAGTCCGGGTATCGTTCGAACACACCGGCGAACACCATTCGGGACACCGCCAGCGTGGTGTCAATCATGAAACCTATCGAAGGGACCAGTCCATACTGATCCATGCCCATAGAATCGATTCCAGGAGGCACAGTCGGGTGGAGCAACACTGGCAGTTTGCGCTTATTCAGCGCCACCCAGAAAGGCTCGAACTCTGGCGAGTCCAGCGGCTTCTCGTTGACGTTGGCGAGGATTATCAATCCGACCATTTCCAAATCGTCAACGGCGCGCTCCATCTCGCTGATGGCAAGCTCGACGTTCTGGAGCGGCACGCTGGCGAGGCCACGATACCTGTCGGGCCACTGGTTGCAGACCGACGCTAGATGGTCGTTCATGGTGCGCGTCAGATGCTCCACGATGTCCGGTCCGGCCCAGTAGGCGTTTGGGCAGGTGTACGAAAGCAGTTGCATATCGACGCCCACTTCGTCCATCGGCGCGAACCTCATCTCCGGGTCGAACATCGGCTCGGTGAAGGTCATGAATCGAATGTTGCCGCGCATGACGACGGTGCGACCTTCAGAGTCGGGACGAAGATTGTAGATGTGTGATCCGTGCTCGGTGAGGAGGGATGTGTAAGCTTCAGATGTGATGTGGGAGTGTACGTCGATGAAACCCAAGGCGGCCTCCTGACTATATTGTGTGCCGAATGATGATGCGGTCAATTCTCGCGCCCGAATGTCCGGCTGTCAATCAGACGTATGCCAATCTCTACTGGACATTGGCGCTCGAGGTTGTCGGAACGCTGGTAGCTGTGAACAAGGACTGGAGCGAGGCCCCGATTTCAAGCTGTGGATGATGGCTGAACCGCACACGAATTTCCTTTTATTGGACAGGTTCCTGGACACGGGCGTCGAGGGAGTGTCCATTGGGAGCAACGACCTGACGCAGTTGGTTCTGGGTGTGGACAGGGACAACGAACAGCTTGCCGCGATGTTCGACGAACGCGGACCCGCGGTGCTTCAGGCCATTGAGCAGGTAGTCAAAACCTGCGCCGCGAGAGGCGCCACCGTGTCCATCTGCGGACAGGGCCCTTCGGTGTACCTAGACCTTACACGAAAGCTCGTCGCGTGGGGCATCACGTCGGTCTCGGTAACACCGGATATGATTCAGCAGACCCGTCAAATTCTTCACAACGCCGAGATCGCTAATGTTGCTTAGCGTTCGATAGCTATATGGATTATGGCGCACGGACCAGCCTGCCGCATCCTCCTCGGGCTGTTCCTGACGCCGAGTCATCATGGGCCGACCTTCCCTTCCTAGGGTCGGCACTTTTGTTATTCAACAACAATCGACATGATTTGTTTATTTGCTGACGCCACTGCCGGTTTTCACCACCGTTAGAACAATGTAAAATTACCCAATTCAAGGTAGGTAGGCGGTTATGGCAGATGTGCCAATTGTATATACGCTGACAGTGTGTCCTGCCTGCGACGCTCTGAGGTCAGAGTGGGGCAAGCTGGGCATCGAGTACGACGAACGTAGGGTGGACCAGAGCCAGGACACTCTGGAAGAGGCTCTCGATTTTGGCGAATCAGTCCCCATTATCGTTTATCCCGACGGACGGGTGGTGGAGGGTTTCGATGGCGAGATTGGTTGAACCATCGGCTGACGAGGCTGTACGCCTCGAAAATGATCCATCAATCAGATACTAAAGAGGACGCAAGATATGACACTCACCGAACAGAAATTCTCCGAAGGCATGTCCACCTCCGAGTACATTGACCAGATCAAGATAAACAAACAGCCCTTCCGGGACATCTACGACAATGCTGAGATTCCAGCGCAAGTGCTGGCCTTCTTCTCCCACCTGCCGGAGCGTATGAACCTCGCGGTGTTCACCGCCGATTGGTGTGGCGATGCTATGAGCACCACGCCGTCAATCCTGAACCTGGCAGAGAAGTGCGGAAAATTCAACATCAAGATATTCAATCGAGACGACGAGCTAGAGCTTACCAACAGCTACTTGCCGGAGAACCGAGCAGGCACCGTTCCAGTGTTCGCAGTTTATGATTCCGAAATGAACGAGGTAGCCCGATTCATCGAGACGGCCAGTGCTCTGGTGCCTGACATCGACGCAATGGACGGCAACATCGACCAGGAAATGGCCACTGAGAACGTCGAGAACCCGGACCGCGCCCGCCGAAGCCGTCGGACGCCTTACCGAGTCGCTCGCGCTGGAGAGTGGAGCAAGGTGATCGTCTCCGAGTTTCGTAGCGTTGTGGGCGACGGCGTGACACGAGATGCCGTCAACCGCCCGGCCATCGGCGGCACGAAGTGGCCGTCAGAAGGATGACCAGGTCCTCAGGCATCAGGTTTTCAGGCGGCAGGTACGAAGAGGAGCAGCATGAATAATTTGCTGTATCCGTGTTCCCAGAAATACGACATCGACTGGATGGTCTAGAACTCAATGGGGCCGAACGTCATCTGGTTGACGGAAGCGTTGACCGGTGTGATGACGCTGGAGCCTGGCATGCGCGTCACGAACATGGGGTGCTGCAAGGCCATCAGTTCCATATTCCTCGCTAAAGAGTTCGGAGTTGAAGTCTGGGCTGCAGACTTCTGGGTCAAACCCACCGAAAATTGGGAACGGATTCGAGAGGCTGATCTGGATGGTTAGGTCTATCTGATCTAGGCCTAGGCGCGCGCGTTGCCCTTCGCTCATTACTTCTTCGACGCCATCGTCAGCCTGGACAGCTACCGTTACTACGGCACTGACGTTCACTACCTGGAGTTTCACATCCTATGGCATCTGAAGCGGGGAGGACAGATTGGAATTGTGTCGCCTGCATCTCCAGTCGAAATTCCGTCGCCGTCCCCAGAGCATCTGGGAGACGACTGGCACCGGATGAACTCCGTTGACCGGTGGGAACGACACGGGAACCGCTATCCAGAGATGGGTGTCGAACACTGTAAGGTGCTGCCTAACGGCTGGCAATCATGGGTCCCCTGGCACGAGTTATGCCTTGAACACGGCAGAGGTGACGATTGGGCAGAGTCTGAAATTCGTCAGTTGAGAGAGGACGAAGGCCGTTATCTGGGCTCCGTTCGGATGGTCGGGCTGCGAACCCATGAAATGACGCTAATTGGCACAACTTCAACTCCAGAATAGCTTGCCATAGGCAGGATTGGGCCGGCATGAAACGGTTGTTTAAAGTTGGCCCCTTCTGAATTGGTGACTTTACTCTCGCATAGGCGGAAACACCGCTCCTTCGTAAGGATTCGCAGCAGCGAGTTCTTCGTCCAGTTCTATACCCAGGCCCGGTTTGGTGGACGGGATGATGTAGCCGTCCTCCCATTGGATCGGTTCTTTTAGAATTTCGGAGTAGAAGCCGTCGAATTTTTCGATGCTCTCTTGAATGAGGAAGTTAGGGCTGCACGTTGCTATCTGGATGTTGGCCGCCGCCTCCAGCGGGCCGCAGTAGAGATGTGGGGCCATCTGCGCATAGTGGGCCTCGGCCATTCCAGCGATCTTCTTGGCTTCCAGGATTCCTCCGACCCTTGCCAGCGCAGGTTGGAGAATGTCCGCGCCCTGATTTTCCAGCAATTCGGCGAATTCGTACTTGGTGGACAGCCGCTCACCTGTTGCGACGGGGATTGTGGTGGAGTGGGCGACACGCGCCATCTCCTTTGTGTTCTCTGGAGGCACAGGTTCCTCGAACCATAGGGGGTCGTACTGCTCAAGGCGTCGCGCCAGTCGGATGGCGCTGGATGTGGTCATCTGCCCGTGCGTGCCGATCAGCAGGTCGCATTTGTCCCCGACGG
>PAIW01000143.1 GCA_002710885.1 Chloroflexota bacterium
CCACCTACCAGGGCGAGCATTTCCAGGTGTCTGGCAAAACTTTCTACCCCAAGCCGATACAGAAACCTCACCCTCCGATCTGGATTGCAGGGAACAGCTTAGCCGCGATCCACCGGGCAGTCCGGCATGGCGACGGATGGTTTCCGATCGGCCTTCGAGTCGAAGAATTGTTGGAGGGAAAAGAGACGCTCAAAGAAATCTGTGAACGGGAAGACCGAGACCCAGATTCGGTCACGGTGGCACTATCTCTATCCCTGCGGATGGGGAGGTCGGTGTCGTCTCCTGACGGAAACCGGCAGCCGTTGTCAGGGGCGATGTTCCAGATATCGGACGACGTTCGCCGCTACGAAGATGCAGGCCTTGACCATCTTGTATTTTCGGTACCCATCGCGGATCCCAACATCGCGCTGGATTCAATCAAACGATTCGCCGACGAAATTATCCGGTAAACTGCCGACACGCTCGGGCTGCTGTCGATCCGTTATTGATCCTTGAGTTTGATCGATCGGACGTTGTTGATTCCAACCAATATACCTTCTCGACGTATGGGCCAAGACCCAGCTCGGTTCCCCAGCAGTTGGGGTTAGCGTCCCGGAAGATTCCTTTGTTTTGAGTCCACTCATCAACGATGAACGGGGCTGTGCCCACATAGATATTTTTCATGCTTTCTAAGCCTGTTGTATCGAAGACGTTTTTGGAAACGATGGCGACTGTTTGCCAGAACTGACTGAATCCGTGGAGGATTCCACGAATATCATAATTCCGATAATTCAACTGGTTTCGGCACTTGTCCAACGATTCCATAAACTTCATCAAGGGCTCGAAATCGTGAGCTTGAGCATGCACGTATTCCGGATTTGTTACAACGTTAGCGTCATCGAAGCTGGATGCCACGTCTTCAGAAGTCATCTCACCCCAATCGCCTTGGAATTGCACGCCACTGCGCAGAGTGAAGCCAGTAAATCCAGGCTTGGGTCCAAACCAAAGCCGAGAGCCAGCGATACCTCAGTCGTGACCTGAGCGTTCAAGGTAGCCTTGGAATTGAACAGCGCCTCTGTGAACTCAGACATGTCGATCGTCTCTGAACAACCTGAAGCGCAAAATCGGGGAGCACGTTTGGGGAGCCAACAGTGCTGGCAGCTATCGTCAACGTTCCCGAAGGCGATCTGCTTGGTAAGACCACAGGTCTCGGGGCCACGGTCGGCACTGACACGGGCGTCGCAAGAGCGGCGGGAGTTTTCGTGGGATCAACCGTCGCGATAGGGACTCACACCGTCGGCCTGGCCGGTGTGATGATCGCGATAAGCGTTCGTTGGATCGGAGTGATGGTCGGTATCGGCGCCACGAGCACAGGTGATGATGCTGGAATCTACGTTTGATCATCCTCCGGTGTCGGAGTGTCGGCTGTTGGAAGTGCGCCAACCCGTGACGCTTGCACCAGCGAGTGCATAGAAGCCGGCTTAGGCGTGGTCGAGGGCGTTGGTGAGATTGCCATTCAACCGGCAGGTTCATCGTTACTCGCCGGTGTCGCA
This sequence comes from Chloroflexota bacterium, assembly GCA_002710885.1. The sequence goes on from PAIW01000143.1 coordinate 1,533, forward strand.
ATCGGCGTCGGTTGCCGGCTGCTCAAGAAGACTTGAGGTGTTGGCGGGGACGCAGCCAAAACCCGGTCGGGGCTTTTATCGTCATTCGACCCCCTGAATATGCCGCTCGCGATTACTGAGAAACCACCCCCTGCGATTACAATCGTAGCGAAGATCAACAACGCTGGGATGGACATTAAGCGACGAAAACTAGTCTATCTCCGCAGACTCAATAACTGACGGTGAGCGACCACGCTTGTTTCTCGATGAAGAATGGTTCATGCCCGCATTCGCCATCCTAGTCGCCTTAGGGCCGAAACAACAAGGTAATGACGTAGTAGTCGGCTCGCTCTTTTTGATGTTCGAGAGTGTAAAACATTTCGACGCCTTCATATCGGCGTCCATAATTTCCGGGTTCATTCCCGGCACCTTGAATCGCAATGAGTTCGGATCGTTCCAACGAAACGTATTCGACGACCTTGCCAGCGGAATCAAACTCAAACTTACCGTCTTTGGTCACATCGTCGTCTTCAACCATCCCACACACTTACGATTGAAAAGACTTGAAGCGTTGGGCTATAGACTGATAGACCAAAATCGGTCTAATTCTGAACTACCGATAATGAATAATCAACACACTTCACGACAGCCAACTAACATGTCGTACAAACAAGAATCATAGTCTTAATCTCGGACGATCTTTGGCCGAAGTTCAAGTGCCCGTGGTGAATATGCACGGCGGTCAGAAGTTTACGCCGATGCTTTGCTCGATAGCGAGTTGATAAACGCGAGCCGCCAGGGCCATGTCTTCCAGAGCGACGCCCTGCGACTCGAATAGCGTAATGTCATCGTCAGAATTCCTGCCAGGGGTCGTGCCGCCTACCACATCGGAAAGCGCCCGCACCTGTTCCCAACGCACGAAACCCCTATCCACAGCGTGATTGATGTCACCGCATTCGATTCGTGCCTGGTCGATGTCATCCACCACAATAACATTTGATCTATTGACTGCTTCAACGTCCAGTTCACGGCGGTTCGGGCTGTTGGCTCCAGCGGCGTTGATGTGCGTTCCAGATTGAATCCACTCGCCATTTAAAACAGGTTTGGAGGCTCCAGTGATCACAAGCAGTATGTCGGACTCGCTCACGCAGGATTCTGCCGTTTCCGCTGGCGATACACGAATCCCTAATCTGGAGGACATCTCTTCTGCAAAGGATTCTCGGCGGTCGGCGGTTCGGCTGAATACTTTGACGCCTGACACGTCCTTAACACGACACACAGCCTCCAGTTGTGTCTGGGCCTGATTTCCCGAACCGATAACGCCTATTATGGATGGCACATCCCGCGCCATGTATTTCGTGGCGACGCCGCTGGCAGCGCCGGTGCGAAGCTGGCCCAAGCGCGAAGCTTCTATAATCGCCAGCAATCCGCCGGTTTTCGTGCTGGATAGCTGAATGTGGAACGTTGGCCTTCCCTTAACGACGCCGTACGCTTTCAGGCCCATAACTCCGATCGCCGGAATCGCCGCTGACATGATGTTGAACACTCCAGTCGGCAGGCGCAATCGCTGTCGAGGAAGATTTGCCGCCTCACCGTTGGACATCGCCTCGAATCCGACTTCAACCGACTCAATCGCGTCTTGCATTGTGATTAGTTGATCAACTTCGGCATCAGTAAGGTACAGCGGCACAGTTCAGTCCTTTTGTAGGTTACTAATCGTTTCTTCCCCACAACTCAAAAAAGTGATTCAGCGGGCCATGGCCTCCTCCGATTTCGAAGGAGCTTTGAATTGCGGCTGTGACATAGGCTTTGGCGTCGCGCACAGCATCTTGTGTCGAAAGCCCTTTGGCGAGACCTGCAGCAGTCGCTGACGCAAATGTGCAGCCTGTGCCATGTGTGTTCTTGGTGGGAATTCGCTCCTGAGTGAACAGAGTAAATTCCGAGCCATCGTACAGCACGTCCGTCGCCGGCCCTTCCAGGTGGCCGCCTTTGATCACCGCGCACGCAACGCCAATCTCTTGAACCAAAATCCGAGCCGCTATTCGGGCATCTTCTACGTTCGTGATCGTCATGCCGGTCAGAACTTCGGCTTCGGGGGCGTTGGGGGTCACGACCGTAGCGAGCGGGACCAAGATGTCTCTTAGCGCGTCAACCGCTTGTTCATGAAGAAGACGGTCACCGCCTTTAGCGACCATCACGGGGTCAACCACAAGAGTATTCAATCCATGATGAGAAATGCTGTCAACCACCGTCTGGATGATCTCGGAGCTTGACAGCATCCCTGTCTTCACCGCATCGGAGCCAATGTCTGACACGATGGCGTCTATCTGGGATTCGATGAGTGAAGTCGGCAGCTCCAACACATCACTCACGCCCAACGTGTTCTGAGCGGTTATGGCAGTTATTGCGGAAGTCCCATAGACGCCCATCGCGGCGAAGGATTTGAGGTCTGCTTGAATCCCAGCCCCGCCACCGGAGTCTGAACCGGCGATGGTCATTGCTTTGAATATCACTTTTGAATTGGACAAATCGTACCTTCTGAATTTTGCGAACTGTAAGGATATACTACTCGCTTTTGGTCCGTCCTTTTTTCTTGCGGGTGATCTCCTGACTGCGGCGTCGGATGATATCCTGAAGCGCTCGGACGTTCTGACCGCTCACACCCATCTTGGTTCGTTTCCTTCGTTTGTTCTCTCGACGCTCCCCTTTCGTGGCACGATCTTCATTTTCAGTCATCGCACATCTACTCGTCAGGCCACGCTTGAGGGTCGGCGTACGCGGCGTCCCAGAACATGCACTCGTAGCGCAAGGCCGTATGGAATAATTCATCGATTTTGTTACGCCGAGCGGCCAAGTCTGTGCTATCCAGGTGTTCCCCCATCCACTCAACCAGGCTCCGCAAGACCGTCGGGCCGTGGATGCCAATCCATTCCTGGTATATCGGATTTGCCGGTTTCTTGGCCTCAGATATCAGTCGAGTCCCCCAATCGAGGTACGTCCCTTCGGTGACATAAAGCACCGTGATTATGTCGTCAAAATTTCCTTCTAGGCCGGTACGGACGAGAAAGTCGCCAAACGCCCTGGTCGTGGGAGACGCGCTCGCGGAAGAATATTCTTCCTCAGATGCGCCCAAAACCTCAAACGCTCGGAGAAACAGATCGTTCTCAGGGTCCAAGATGCCGGACAGGAACGAGTGGAGCCTGCTGGCCGCGTCGAAGCTCGGCGCTTTCGCAATTGCGTTGGCCGTCATCGACACAAGATCGGCCACGAAAACGTAGTCTTGCAAAAAGTAACGTTTGAACTTGCCTGCAGGCAACGTTCCCTCGCCCATCTCCACGACGAACGGGTGATAGACCATCTGCTCCCAAAGGTCTGAATATCGCTCCCGAAGTTCCTGTGTGACGGTCATGCGAGACTCCTAGACTTCACGGATGTCACTTTATAAACTCGTCAGTAAATGCTTTGGACGCATCAACTTCCTGCGACAGCAACCCTGTCTCCTGCATCCAACTCGCGAAGCCCACCCAACGCGCGTTGGTCTGGGCTCCAAAGTTGGCTTCATCAGTCTTCCACAACGGCACGAGTAGGTCGGCCCCTGGCCCTTCGATGGCTCGGTCCACCTCTTGATTCGATGCGTCTATCAAGATATTCACGCCAGCTTGAGGGTCGGAAATTGCGTCCGCAAACCCCTTGCTTAAAGCGCGGGTGAATCTCTCAATAACGTCGGATTGTTCCTCGATGTATTTCTCGCTCGCGACGAGAACTAGTTCGTAGTAATCAGGAACACCCCAGTCTTGAACCTTCAGTATGTTGACCGGGTGGTCGAGATTTTCCAGCAATATGCTTTCGTGGGTCCAGTAAGCGCCGACGACAGCATCGACAGTCCCGCTAATCAGTGACTCGGTGAGGTTGAATCCGACTCTCACCAATTCAACATCGCCGAGACCATTTGCGCCGTCGGCTTTGAGCATCGTTTCAAGCAACGGTTCATCTGTTGGAAGCCCTGGATATCCGACCTTTTTGCCCACGAGGTCCGATGGTCGTTCTATCCCTGAAGATTTGAGGGCCATGACGGAGTTCAGCGGATGCTGGACCATGCCCGCGATTGAAACTACGGGCACGCCCTGCGCCCTGGCCATCAACACATCAGGCTGGTAGCTGATTCCGAAGTCGTCTTGGCCGGCGCCGACAGTCTGCAAAACGGTGGATGGATCAACTGGCGTATAGAGTTCCACATCCAGGTTCTCGTCGGCGAAATATCCCTTGTTCTGAGCGATATACAAGCCCAGATGGTTGGAGTTCGGATACCAATCCAGAGCCAATTTAACGGACACTGTTTCCGGCTCAGAATCGGAACTGCACGCCAAAGCCAGCATCAACAATAGGGCGGCACACACCACCAGCGCAAGATTAATATATGTACTTTTGCTCAATATTCTCTCTCCTGAGTCGCCTTGATATCTTATGTGACTCCTGTTCTCGCGTCAGGTTCGGTTGCCGTGTTCCTTGTGCCACCAGGGCAGCGCGAACCGCTCAACAATTCCCACCATCGCGAAAAGCGACACTCCGAGCGCCGAAAGAATCAAGATAGCGGCAAATACTCGCTCTGTTAAGAATTGGGGTTTTGACCGAATCATCAGGTATCCCAGGCCTTCGCTTGAGCCGACCCATTCGCCGATAACTGCCCCGATCACGCTGAACGCGATAGCGATTCTCAATCCTGAGAACAAGTAAGGCAGCGACGTCGGAACCTGCAATCTCAAGAAGATCGCCCATCTGTTAGCTCCTAGCGTCCGCATCAAGGAAACGACATCTGAATCCACCGATTTCAATCCGTCAACCATATTCACTACTATCGGAAAGAAACAGATCAGAGCCACGACGATAACTTTGGGAGCCAGACCGTAACCCACCCAGATCAGCAGCATTGGCGCTATCACGATTATCGGAATGGTCTGTGAAGCAATGATAAAGGGGTACAACGCCCGCTCGATAGTGCGAGACAGGCCAATGGCCGTTGCCAACGTGAAGCCACAAAACAAGGCCAAGGCGAATCCCACGACGATTTCCTCGATGGTCGCGAGGGTATGACCCCACAACAGACCGGCATCAACGCCAATTGTCTTCGCGATCACCGAAGGAGCAGGCAGCAACCACTTTTGAACATCAAATATCCGAACATAAGCTTCCCAGAAACCGACAACGGCGACAACGATCAACAGCGCAGGAAGCCAACGCAGTCCGATGGTGATGAGTGTTCCCTGCCAGTTTGGAAAGGCATACGCCTCGCGATCTCCAGCCCGATTGATATTGCTCACGATGTGCTCTCTCGGCGAATCGCTGACAGAAGCTCGGTTTTCAGATCCACGAACCCTTCAGATGTGACCATCTCCAGGTGCCGCGGTCTGGGCAGATCAACGTTCGCGACCAGCCTCATGGTTCCCGGCCGAGCAGACATGACATAAACGCGATCGGACAAAAATATCGCTTCGTCAACATCGTGGGTCACCATCACAATAGTTTTGTTCAGCCTTTCCCACAGTCCCAACAGCCATTCGTGAATCTGTGAGCGATTCAGGGCGTCCAATGCGCCGAATGGCTCATCTAGCAAAAACATCTGTTGGTCAGCCAGAACCGTTCGCAAAAACGCGACTCTCTGGCGCATGCCCCCGGAGAGCGCAGACGGATACTCGCTCTCGAACCCATCCAGGCCGAATTGCTCCATCAGAACCGAAGCGCGGTCGCGGGCTTCGCGCTTCGAGATTCCCTGAAGCTCCAGTCCAAAAATCGCGTTGTCCAGCACTGAGCGCCACGGCAGCAGCAGATCTTTTTGTTGCATGTAGCCGACCGTTCCCAACCGGTCTGGAGCCTCTTCGCCCCGCAGTTTCAAAGAACCTTCGGTCTGGTCATCAAGGCCGGCGATTATGTTCAATAACGTGCTTTTACCGCATCCGCTAGGGCCGATAATGCTAACGAACTCACCTTCGTAAGCGTGAAAATCAACACGCTCCATCACGGTCAGCGGCTGGCCGTTCTGATCGAAGACCTTGCCCAACCCGACAACATCAATGATTAGAGTCTCGTGAAATTGTTTTGACTGGCTCGTCATTTCCTCATTATGTTGTTGGGATACCGCCATCGTGTCGTTGCCCGTTTCGAAGTCCAGATTTTCGTGGCAACAAAAAAGCCGTCCAATCAATCTGGACGGCTACGGGGTTCTGGGAGCGACCACAGTTCCTACGCTGGCATTATCCAGATCAGGTTGTCGGGGTCGACAGCGTTCCGGCTGCCCTCTCAGCCTGGCTTCCCAAGCTCCCCCCGGGCAATTCTGTTATTTTCGTGTCGCCGCAAATATATATACACTTGCAACGCGGTGTCAAGTGATCGCGGATTAGTCGAGCACCGAGATTCGTGTCAGTTCCGTTTTGGGTGCACCGGCGGACGGGCCAGGAAAACCAGTAACATCGAGACCAACGCCGCAGCTGAGAATCCCAGAAAAGCTCCAGCGTAACTCTGGGTCTGGTCAAACACTACCCCCGACACGACCGGCCCAACGATTATTCCTAACATTTGGATTGAGCTTCGGAATCCCTGGATGGTAGCGTAGGCGCGACGCCCAAAGTAGTCAGCGATCAGCGATTGCGGAATCACAGAGATTCCGCCCTGAGCCGCAGAAAACACGATGAGAGCTGGTATCACTCCGCTGACGCTCTCCGCTCGTGCCATGAAGATAATTGCGACTGCCATGACACCCAGCGAAGCGACCATTACATAACGACGGTTCATATAATCGCCGAGTGTGCTGAGGCCGAATCTGCCAGGTATGCTCATCAAACCCACAGATCCCGCCAACGCCGCCGCGCTGACATCCGAGGCTCCGAGACTGACGAAATACGGCACCAGATGCAGCCCGATTCCGCCGCTAACCAGAGAACGAGCGGTGATTGACAGCGAGAGGAACCAGAAACTGGATGTTCTTAGCGCCTCTCGGGCAGAATAATCATTAGACAAATCGGGCATGACGGGCGCGTGGGTCGTTGAGCCTACGGGCGCGTCTTCTGGAGACCGACCGTCAGGATAGTAACCGTATTGTTCTGGCCTGTGTCTCATTACAGAAGCGACCGGGATGCCAACAATGATGATGACGATTCCGACGATCATCGCCGCGTCTCGCCACCCATACTCGCTGACGATCCATCCTACCGCCGGGACGAACAGTCCTCCGAGTCCCACTCCCGACCACATGATCCCGAAAGCCAGCCCGCGTTTTTTGTTGAACCAGTTCGCTGCTGCCGCGGTGATCGGAGTGCTCATGCCGAGACTGTTCCCTAGAGCGATTAGGAATATGTACACGAACAGGAAGGCAGCTAGGGAGTTTATCTGGCTCATCGCAATGTAGCCGATTCCCATCAACGGAAGGCCAATCAGCATCAACCGGCGAGGGCCAAGACGATCCACGGCCCAACCCTCCACCGGTCCAATCATCCCTGACTCAAGCCGTGCCAATGAGAACACGATAGAGATCGTGGCGTAGCTCCAACCAAATTCCTCGCTGAGCGGGATAATGAAGTTCCCGAATCCGTGGAAGTTTATGCCCGATGCGATGGACATGCCGACGCCCCCGGCGATTATTATCCACCAACCGTAAAAGATTCTCGAACGAGATTTGATATTGGTTTCGGATTGTTTTTGCATGCGGTGGAACGACGAGTTCAGAATCGTGCGTCAAGTGATACGCCATCTTCGACTGTTGACCGTCGGCGATTCTACCATCATCCGCAAACTAATCACAGCCGCAAAGATCTTGAGTAGTCACAAAGACCGAAATCCGAGCTAAAACACCGTCGGTTGTCATTGGCTCGGATTCCTGAGAGAATCCGGGGCGTAAAGTCACAACACGGAGGAATCAACATGACACAGCCCCAGGTTCCCGGATACATCACAGCGCTTAGTGCAAATGACGCTCAACTCGCCGAATGGGTCAACACAGGCCGGGAGCTCATAATCGCCGATGGCGCGCTGTCCGCAAAGGTCAAAACTTTGATGACCATGATGTGCGACGCATTGCTGGCTCACGAAGACGGCGTCAAGGCGATNTCCGACCGCGCCAGAGCGATGGGCGCCTCGGAGGAAGAGATTTCCGAAACCATCCGGGTCGCGTTCTGGATGGGTGGACTTCCGGCATTGGTCACAGGCCTCAACGCTTTTCGAGAAGACTGATTATCGCTTGGCAATCCCAGGCACTTCTGAATNATTAAGAGGTTTCCGCATGCTGTGGGAAAGATTGCTGACCANTTTAACAGGCCCTTCCGTTTTCGTTCTCGGCGCANTAGATTTGGTCAGATCTGAAAAAGCTCATAGCTTCTTCATCATGCTNNACGCCAAGTAGAAAANTTTCACAAAGATCTCGCTCTTATTGGCATTTAGCTGCATTATTGGAGGCATTTTCCTACTCGCATNAGGCGCACCGTACANGACGTGGGGGNGCATCTTCTTCGGATTTTNAGCGTTTACGAGNCTTTCNTNNNGTATCTGGNNGTTTGCGNATGCGCCAGTCCCTNGATCGCACGACTGACGCCGAGTATCNNNACATGGGTCTCCCTTACCTGANNGNGATATTAATGTTGTTCNTAANCGTGGCGTNCTTCTTCNTGCNGGNAGGAGCCGAGTNATCAAATANATGNTTGCGCGATCCGTGATGTATCTCTCAACTGGACGNGATGTNTATGAGGNCGCAACTCACATGCAAACGGAACGGCCNATCNTNACATGGNGGAATTGGCNGCGCTCAATTATAGGTTTCCCTGCTAGAGAATCACCTTGTCGGTCCGCAGCTCGTCAATCTCAGCCTGAGATAGTTCGCCAAGAGTTGAGAATATCTCNTCGGANTGTTCGCCATACAGCGGAGCGCGGGTGACTTCCACNGGCGATTCAGATANACGCACCGGGCACCCGATCATCGGATAAGTGTCCCTGGTCGGGTGCTCGACCTCGGTGATCATTCCGCGCTCCNTGAGATGTGCNTCGTCGATGACCTCTGAAGTGTCNTANACCGCNCCACANGGAACGCCGGCNCCTGCGAANGCGGCCATAACNTCGCGTTTGTCTTTGCTGNCGCACCACTCCTCGATAATCGTTCCGAGAGCATCAGCATTGGACGCTCTCGCCTCGACGNNGGCAAACCGTTCGTCTTTGANCAAGTCTTCGCGNCCCATGCCTTTCATAGCNAGAGGNAACATGCCGGGATTGTCTGGTGGCAGCATCAGGTAGACATAGTCGTTTGGGCCGCCTGGGGCGCAAGAAAATAGTCCGCCTANCGAGCCTGGTCTNCGTCCTTNGTAACTGGTCTGTCGTGGCTCTGCGGTGCCGTCAGTTAGNGTTCCTGTGAACCTGACGCGTGTCAGNTTCANGACTGCCTCCTGCATCGCCACCTCCACAAGTTGNCCCTCGCCGGTCAGGTTGCGCTGCACAANCGCCGCNAGAATNCCGATGACCGTGTGCATTCCGGTGCCGGAGTCTCCAACGTTGGCGCCCANCATCGCTGGNGGTCGGTCGTCGAATCCTGTGCAACTCAGGGCGCCGCTGGTCGCCTGGGCCACGGGCTCGAAGCACTTGTAATCNGAGTATGGGCCGTATGAGCCAAATCCCTTGACCGCAGCGTAGATTAGCTTAGGGTTAATCTTNTTCAGNTCCTCGTACCCAAGACCCAATCTGTCCATCGCGCCGGGACCGCGATTTTCGGCCATGATGTCTGCGCTCTTGATGAGCGTCTTGAATAACTCTTTGCCGCGAGGGTCACGAAGGTTAAGCGTCGTGCTTTTCTTGTTGTTGTTCAACAGCAGGAAGAAGTAGCTATCCAGATCAGGATCATCACGCCTCAGCCACCNCGCTCGGTCTCCCATGCCGTCGGCCATCTCGATCTTGATAACCTCAGCTCCTAACCACGCAAGCATCTGAGTGCAGGACGGACCCGCCTGATCGTGAGTCATATCGATTACGCGAATACCTTCAAGTGCCTTGCCCATGATTTGTCTCCCTNTAGAACNTTTCTCCCCGCTATATTATTCGAACTCCACTCTAGAANCCAATAGCAAACCCATCGCGGCGAGGGTCTGCGCCGCCCTGAAACACTCCTANCTCTGAATCAACCTGAATGCCCTGAGCGCCTCCNACAGACATGGACCANGGTTCNACAACGCTTACATCGTGTCCCAGNNCCTCCAGAGCGCNTCGAAGGTGANCNGGAAACCGCTCNTCCATATCNACGTGTNTTCCNGTGTATACNCTCAGCCTCGGAGCTTCGATGGCCTCTTGCACGTTCATGCCAAAATCCAAGAAATTCATGAGAAATTGGGGCGTCGTNTGNAGAATGCCCCAACTTCCCGGAGTTCCGAGGCTAACGTGGAATTTNCCGTNTTTGAAAGTNTGCGTTGGCGCAACGACGAAATCNACCTCACGCCCGGGGCCAATGCGATTNGAACTNCCCTCTTCNAGATCGAACCAATAANCCATGTTGTTCAGGAAAATACCAGTGTCACCTGCCGCCANNCCTGAACCAAAAGCGCCTCCTAAAGTCTGGGTTACGGATACCACGTTGCCGTCGCTGTCGGCTGTCGCAAAGTGAGTGGTCATCCCACCATCGAACTCCAGAGGATTTCCGGTTATCAGAGACTCNGGGGCAACTTTGTTCGAGAAATGTTCCCCTGAAACGTAGGCCGCACGGCTCTCGTCAATCTGNGCCCGCCGGTCCGCGGCGTATCCGTCNGANAGCAGGCCAGAGATCGGCGCCTTGATTTTGNCANGGTGGCCCGCATNCTGNATTCGATCTGTTACTGCAAGTTTCACNGCTTCGATGAATCGATGGACCGTTGNAGGGTGCTGGAAAATCAGGTCNTCGCAGTCGAAACCCTCCATGATTTTCAANGTTTGAAGAATCTGGAATCCGCTGGAATTTGGCGGGTTCGTGAAGATATCGTAGCCACGNTAGTTAATGCTGATCGGNTCTTGCCAACGCGCTANGTAGGTCGCNAGGTCTTCCTCANTGAACAGACCGCCCAGGGCTTGGTTGCTCTTAACGATACTTCGNGCTAGATCGCCCNGGTAATATTCTTCNAGTCCACCCTTGACNATACTCCGGAACGACTCGGCCAATTGGGGCATCTTNAGCCGGGTTCCCGGCATCGGAGCGTGCCCTAGATCGTCTAGAATNATCTTGCNGGAAGGATACGGAGCGAGGCGCTCTGCGNTTGCCGACATCTGGCGACTATTCANATTTGTAACTGGCACGCCNTCGTCCGCGTATCCGATGGCGGGAGCGAAAACCTGTTCACGTTCCAGCTTNCCGTACGTCTCGTGCANCGTGAGCCATCCGGCGACGTTTCCAGGAATCANGGCCGATAACGCTCCNCGCTCTTTGTCAGNGGCGGTTATCTTCTCAGGGTCGGCGGCCATCGGGGCGCGACCCGAAAANTTAAGCGCNCGCACCCGGTTTTCTGCGGCNACGTAAACAAGNGCGANCCCAATGCCCCCTGCTCCCGACATGTAGGGCTCAGCGACGTTCAGNGTGGCCGCGGTCGCGACGGCGGCGTCGAANGCGTTGCCGCCCGCCATGAGCATTCGCACNCCGCTCTGCGANGCCAACGGATGCGCCGAAGCCACCATCCCGTTGACTCCCATCGCCACAGGGCGATTTGATGCCGGAAATATCGACGCGNTGGGCATGGAANCAACTCCTGAATANTGTTTCACTATTTGNTNGAACACTAGGCTTCAACGGATNGATTGTCAAGNCGCNCTTNGACGCCGNCTTGTGTCCAAATANANGNCTTNGATTTNATNGNGNTTGAGCGNAACATTAGGTTTTTCAACNNCAGTCCAGTAAAATGACCNNCANCGNTTTATTTCNACNANGCAAGGAATACATGANATCTACCNNAAATAAGGCCCCATACGACATCATCGANCGCACANCTGANATCGAACGAATTCTCGAACAGCGTGTGATGGTGCTTGATGGCGCNTGGGGATCGATGCTTCAGNCCTACAATCTCTCAGAGGCCGAGTTTCGAGGCGACAGGTTTGCTNACCATGCCTNGGATGTNCAGGGNTGTATCGACCTGTTGGTTTTAACCCAACCCGACATCGTCGAAGATGTCCAGCGNCAGTACCTTGATGCTGGCGCGGACATCCTGGAGACCAACACGTTTACTGCCAATCAGTACGGGTTGGCNGAATACGATCTCCAGGAANNTGTCTATGAGATTAATCGGGAAGCCGCGANGATAGCTCGCCGNATTGCTGACGAATANACNGANNNGAATCCCGGCAAGCCCCGTTTCGTAGCCGGNGTGCTTGGNCCNTTGAACAAGATGCTCTCGCTNTCTCCCGATGTAGGAGACCCAGGTTATCGCGAGGTGACTTTCGACGAAGTTGTCGCCGCNTACACCGAATGCGCCCGTGCNCTCCTNGATGGAGGCGCNCAGATCCTGCTCGTCGAAACCATATACGACACGTTAAACGGCAAGGCAGCCCTATACGCAATCGNNAAGNTGTTCGAGGAAATGCAGGTTCGAGTCCCTGTGATGGCNTCCTTTACNGTCGTNGACATGAGCGGNCGAAACCTCTCAGGNCAAACCCCAGAGGCGTTCTATGCCTCAGCGACCCATGCCCCGCTGTTGAGCGTGGGAATCAACTGTTCGCTGGGCAGCGACGAAATGCGGACGTTCCTGGCTGGATTGGCCAGTGTGTCATCGCACTTCGTGTCCGTCCANCCCAACGCGGGANTGCCAAACGAATTCGGCGAGTATGATGAGACANCAGAGCACATGTCNGCGAACCTCAANGAGTTTGTCGAGAGCGGATACGCCAATATCGTTGGTAGCTGCTGCGGATCGACGCCCGAACACACAAAAGCCATCGTCGANGCCGTCGGGGGCNTAAATCCANGACAGCGGCCCGAAGGGAACTCGAACACGATCCTCAGCGGTCTGGAACTNNTGGAAATNCGACCNGATTCCAACTTCATAAATATCGGCGAACGGGCCAACATCACAGGCTCTGCTCGGTTCCGGCGTCTGATCAAGACCGGCAAGTACGAGGAAGCGCTAGCCGTTTCGCGNCTGCAGGTCGAGGACGGCGCNCAAATACTCGACATCAACATGGACGAGGGTATGTTGGACTCCGAGGNGGCCATNACNCGCTACCTGAAGCTCGTGGCATCGGAGCCGGATATCAGCCTCGTGCCNATCATGGTGGATAGCTCGAAATTCAGCGTAATTGAAGCTGGTTTGAAATGCCTTCAAGGCAAGGGNATCGTCAACTCAATTTCTCTCAAGGANGGCGAAGAACCTTTCCGACAACAGGCTAAAACAATACGCCGANACGGCGCCGCAGTGGTCGTGATGGCTTTCGACGAAGAAGGCCAGGCCGANACTGTTNAACGAAAGATCGCCATNTGCCNGCGATCGTACCGNATTTTGGTGGACGANATCGGTTTCCCNCCNCAAGACATCATCTTCGATCCCAACATATTCGCCATCGCNACAGGTATCGAAGAGCATAACAACTACGCGGTCGACTTCATCGAGGCNGCCAAGATATTGAAAGNNCANTTCCCGAAATCTCACATTAGCGGNGGCGTCAGCAACGTGTCATTCTCCTTCCGCGGAAACGACNCGGTGCGNGAAGCCATNCACTCGGTGTTCCTATATCACGCAGTGCGGGCAGGCATGGACATGGGCATCGTGAACGCCGGTCAACTGGGAGTCTACGCNGATATNGATCCNNCTCTCCGAGATGCGGTAGAAGACGTGGTGTTGAACAACGATGCCAACGCTACCGACCAACTTCTCGCGCTGGCAGATACCGTAAGAGGGGTGTCAAAACAGCGCATAGTAGACGACGAGTGGCGAAAACTGCCAGTCAACGAGCGCCTTTCCCACGCGCTGGTGCAGGGCATCGACGAGTTCGTTGTTGAAGATGTCGAGGAAGCCCGCCAGCTCGCACACCGCCCCATTCACGTCATCGAAGGCCCCCTCATGGATGGAATGAACGTNGTTGGTGACCTGTTTGGNGCGGGTCAAATGTTCCTTCCNCAGGTCGTNAAGAGNGCCCGTGTCATGAAGAANGCNGTCGCCCATCTNGTGCCATTNATAGAGCAGGAACAGCTTGAAANCGGATCCATCAAGANCAATGGCAAGATTGTNATGGCCACNGTGAANGGCGACGTTCACGACATCGGCAAGAACATTGTCGGNGTGGTGNTGGGATGCAACAACTACGAGGTAATCGACCTGGGCGTAATGGTGCCCTTCCAGAAGATTCTCGATTCCGCGAGAGAGCATCAGGCCGACGCNATNGGNTTGAGCGGTCTGATAACNCCGTCGCTTGANGAAATGGTCACCGTGGCACGCGAGATGGAACGGCAGGAGTTCGACATTCCNTTGCTNATNGGCGGGGCGACAACCTCTGTCGCCCATACNGCGGTTCGGATCGACCCTCAGTTCAACAAGGGTGTGATTCACGTAAAAGACGCNTCACGAGCCGTCACAGTNATCAGCGACCTGCTGAACGATGAAACTTCACAGGGACTCATCGAAGGCACGAAAAATCGTTACGCCCAAGTGCGANANTCCAGGGCTGCCCGAGACGCCACCGAACGTCTTTTGACGATTGAACAGGCNCGTGCGCGCAGAGAAACATTCGATTGGNCAAANTCGGTCGNTCCAGCNCCTCGATTCANCGGCGTTCGGATTTTCGACAACTACCCTCTGGACGACCTGNTGGAGCGNATCGACTGGACTCCGTTCTTCATAACATGGGAACTAAAGGGCATGTATCCGAACATTCTAACCGACCCAAAATACGGCACAGCGGCGTCGAATTTGTTCCGCGACGCTCNAACGATGCTCGATCGTATCGTAGAGAAGAAACTGTTCACCGCCAAGGCGATANTCGGGTTCTATCCCGCAAACGCCGTAGGGGACGACNTCGAGCTTTACNCGGACGATGATCGNACCACTGTGCTGNCNAAATTCCACTTTCTTCGCCAACANAATGACAAATCGAANCTTAGGCCNAANCTGCCAAGGCAGAATTTNTGTCTCGCAGATTTCGTGGCGCCAAAAGATTCGGGCGTAAACGACTATATTGGNGGGTTCGTCGTCACCGCAGGCTTCGGCGTTGACNNGTTAGCTGGCTCGCTGGANGAGGCTCACGACGACTACGGTNCGATCATGGCGAAAGCCCTCGGGGATCGTCTCGCCGAGGCATTCGCNGAGCGGTTGCACGAGCGCNTGAGGCNNGAGTTCTGGGGATACAGNGCCGANGAGTCCCTGACCGACGAGGACNTCATNAAAGANCGCTACCAGGGAATCAGGCCNGCNCCGGGTTATCCTGCCAGTCCTGACCACACTGAAAAGACCACGCTTTGGAATCTTTTGGATGTAGAGGANCATACCGGNGTCAAGCTCACCGAGAGCATGGCTATGTGGCCCGCCGCCTCNGTAAGCGGACTGTACTTCGCGCACCCAGANTCTCACTACTTCGGCGTAGGNAAACTCAACCNCGACCAGNTCAAAGATTATGCCGAGCGAAAAGGNTTGACTCTTGNGGATACCGAACGCTGGNTGTCACCAAATTTGGCCTANGATCNAGACTAATTGTTGCTGATCNGACGGTGGATGCGACTAGAACTTCGACCCGTTACAATGNTGCCATGCTCGANTGANCTGGCGGCGGCATTATTCATTCGCTGAGGTGTTTACCCGTGGCTCAACAACCNATACAAANTTCCAACATAGAAATCGCGATCAACGGNCACAGCGTTCCCGCNTANCAGTGCCNGCCAGTNGGNGACGGCCCTTTCCCCGGNGTNATAGTAATTCAGGAATGGTGGGGGCTGGAACCCCACATCAAAGACATCACTGAACGNTATGCCAGGGAAGGNTATGCCNNCGTGGCGCCTGACCTTTACCACGGCGANGTCACATCAGAACCTGANGAAGCCAGAAAGCTGGTCATGGCCCTTGACCNCCCTCGCGCCGTCAGCGANNTGGTGGGCACNGTNGGNTACATCAAGAGCCAGGGATTCTCGAATGGCAAAGTCGGGACCGTTGGATACTGCATGGGCGGAGGATTATCNATCGCGACAGCCTGCAATACNGAAAATCTGGATGCAGCGATCATCTACTACGGCAGCAATCCAGACGCGGNCCAACTCGCTAACGTCACCTGCCCAGTCCTAGGATTGTACGGAGGCGACGACGACGGNATTCCNATTTCGACGGTCGTTGACCTCANCGTGGCGTTNGAGAAGANCNNCACNCCTTACGAGGTGCATATTTACGGAGCCNCGCCNCACGCATTCTTCAANGACACCCGNGAGAGTTANCGGGCTGAGGTTTCGGCGCATTCCTGGANNTCCACGTTAGAGTTCTTCTCAAAANATCTCTCCTAAATANNAAACGGTCTNACCTCAGAANGGAATCCAGTACAGTTNCATAACAACNGTGNNTCGCCATCNCTTGNTGCNNTCCTGAACACNTAACNTCGNGTTGCCGCGTCGNNANNTTGTNGNCGCNANNGAACATTCGCAGCNCNNGCTGAAGGATGGCANACATGGAACAGGATCGACNANTTNCGATTCCCGANTCGAAAGCGGTGCGTCTTGGAATTACAATTGCGGNTTTCGCCAGTTTGTCATTGATCGCTCTNANCACAGTGNGTTTANNGAAGGGACCAGATACCGCAGATTCTTTCGTGCCAACGAACACGGGCCAATACTTGAGTCAGCGNGGNGNCANACCGCTTACNAGTNTCGACTTCANNCAATCAACNNCTGCGTATGAGCAAGCGGAAAGTCNAAGCAATGACTATCCGAAAAGCATCGATGGCCTCTTTTTGCCTCAGCAACTCTGACGCTGAGCGTCTATTTTCGGCTGGAAGCGACCGTTCAGCTAATTTCGGATATTTAAACAAAATAAAGGGCACGCCTGCGAATACCAGGCGCGCCCTAATTCGTTGATCGGTAGAATATTTTATTGTCCGCCGATAGCGCCTCGGATGTACGCCACAATCGCCCAGCGTTCTTCTTCTGAGAGCAACCGACGGAATTCCGGCATCGGCGATTGGGATTCTCCTCCCTGCAACACAGAGTTGCAGAAGAACCTGCCACCGCAGGAGATGAGGCCGAACAACTCGCCATCGGTCGAGTTTTTCGTCAGGTCCAACCTGAGGTTCGCAGGCACAGGGCCGTTGGTAACCATATAAGCTGCCGCAGGTCCAGTTCCGTCCAAGTTTTGGCCATGGCACACCTGGCAGTTCACCGTGAACAACTTCTGACCTGACACGACGTCACTGCTGGTTCTCACAAGGTTTTTGTATTCATCTATCGACGGGTACACTACCTCTGCGCCCGTTATGGGAACAGAACCGTCGGGAGGAAGCAGTCTCGGCGATTCTTGTGTTCGGTAAGACGGCTGATAATGCATCTCGGTGAACACTTGAACCCGGTTGCTACCGGTTTCAGGGAAAGCCGGCAGTTTGAAATTGATTGCGCCGCCGATGTTCGCGTCACCAGTGTTATTGTCATAGCAACCCAGAGCGAACATTATCGCCATCAAGCCAAACGCCAAAGGCAGCCATCGCCGATTTAGTGGTTGCTCACGTTTGATTTGCGAGAGGGACATAACTCTAGTTGTTCTCCCAGCCGCGTTTGACTTCTTCGGCTCCAGATGCGTTCAACACCTCTTCAGCGTCTCCGACGCGTTCTTCGGAGGTGGTGACAGTGACGCCGATATACCCTTCGGTAATTCGTTCGTCGTAAGCGCCCATGAACAGTCGGGGCAG